>CAZCLJ010000407.1:0-3562 GCA_964499465.1 uncultured Hyphomicrobiales bacterium | reverse complement strand
AGGGGGGATTTCTTCAATTCTATTTTCATAAGAACTTATTAATATATGTCATCTCTATTTAAATGAAGCACTTGCTTTATCAGGGGGTTCGGAATGACAAGAAATGTTTATTAGGTTTTCAATAAATTACTACACTAGTGTTGTAATTCGTTAAAAGACTTATTATATTGTGTCATTTCGAAACGAAGTGAGAAATCTCACAAGTCACTGCTACTACAGAACTTGAGATTCCTCACTTCGTTTCGGAATGACAAGAAATGTTTATTAGGTTTTCAATAAATTACTACACTAGGAAAGTTGAGTTTATAATTATC
Organism: uncultured Hyphomicrobiales bacterium; assembly: GCA_964499465.1. Classification (GTDB taxonomy): domain Bacteria; phylum Bacteroidota; class Ignavibacteria; order Kapaibacteriales; family UBA2268; genus JAAYJM01. Next base: position 3,248 of record CAZCLJ010000407.1, on the reverse strand, counting down.
AATTATCAATTATCAATTATCAATTGTCAATTAATCTCATCCTAATTCAAAGGTAGTAATTCCGTAAATACGTTTGTTTTTTAATTTGGGAATTGAATTGCTATACATACGTGCTGTAGCAAAGCATTGTTTCATATTATATTTTTCAACTAATTTTAAGGCGTTTTCGTTTGTTTCTGGAATATCAAGATAAACGGGTCCTTTTCTGCCAATTATAAGAGAGAGAAAGAGTTTTTCAGCAATATCAAAATTATCTGCAAAAAGAGGTCCGATTTTATTGCCATTAAAGCACTGGCGTATCATTCCAATTCCCTCAATAGCACCGGAACCACTTTTATAAATATATTGAGTATTTGTTCCTTTGTTCAACCAGTTTTTTAGAAATGTAGTTCTTTTAGATGGAAAACAGAACCTGTCATAATCAAGAAAATATTTAAAATCTTTTACATAAAAACTACTTATGTTCTTATCAATTGAGTACTCTTCTTTTTTATCGAAGAATCCTTCAAACCTGAAATTTTTATGGGAATATTTAAAACCCAATTTTTTGTAGTTTTCAACTCTTTCGAGTACTCCATCTAAACCGATATTGCAGCTGTTCAAATATTCTGATGCGTGGTGCCCGAGCATATAGGCAATATTGCCATAATTCCTAAATTCCTGTTTGACAATATAAAAGCCAATGAATCCGAAATCCTTGCTATATTTAACAGCAGAAATTGAGCCGACTGGTTCATCATCATTAAAGCATAAGAAAAAACCGGTGGGGTCAGTCGAGTAAAAAGAGTCGAGGTCATTTATACCCGGATTCCAACCTTCTTCTCTTGCCCAATCAATAAAAATCTGCATTTCCCGTCTTGAAGCATTCTTTACTGTTAGTGCCATATTTATCCCTTTTATTTTTTCTCAAAAATAACTAAAAATATTTTTAATAAAAATTTTTTATTTCAGAATTAATTAAGAATTTTGTATATTATTTTTATTATGTTTAACTATTCAATTTATGTTATGATAAAAAAATCTATTGTTTTTTGCTTAACAATTCTAATTATTGTTTTAGGGATTAGTTCCTGTGAAAACCAGGATGCTAAAATTGCAAAAGAAAACCAGCTAAGTGGTAAATCAATTGAATTTTCCGGAATAAGTTGGACTTATCAGGAAGAAAATATTTTGAAAAAAAATGACTTAGAAAATATTTTTGTTAAAGATTCTCAACTGCATATAAAATTGATGTTCGTTGATAGTCATTGGATTGCTCCGCGTTTGCTTTCTACTGATATACTCGGCTATGGCGAATATCGTTTTAAATTCGACCGTTCTATGCACGAATTAGATTCACTTTTCTACATTCATCTGTTTTGCCAAAGCTATGAAACTGACTCTTCTCAAAAAATGAAAGAATCTTCTCAAGTCGGTATAAGTTTAGGGAAAAAAAGAATTAACGATATAATGAACAAAATTTTGTATTATGCCCGAAACGAAAAAGAATCTATGAGCCAGTATAATTCCGGCTCCGAATATCTGAGGAATGAATATACTACTCATTATATAAGTGTAGATTCTAATTATGTTACTTTTACTTCCTACAACGATTATACTCCAATGAAATATAATCAAATTGCTACATTTAAAACGATTAACAGAGCAAATCCTAATGCTGAAGTAAAAATCACTTATCCCGGCGAGCAGCCGCTAAAACGTGCATCTAAATATTTAAGAGCCGGTATTGAACTTGTTCCTTCTGAAAAAGTTAAAATTTATAAAAAGAATGAAATTGAAATTATAATTGATGATTTTGAATTTATTCCTTTAAAAAATGAAGAAAGTAAAAAATGAAAAAATTAGTAATTCTGCTGTCAGCATTATTTATTTGTGCTTCATCTTTGTTTGCCCATGAAACCGAGCGAAAATCCCTGAATGTTACAATTTATAATGATGATTTAGGTGTGATTCGCGACTTAAGAACACTTGATTTGAAAAAAGGTGCTTCTGAAGTCAAAGTAACTGACGTAGCCGACAAAATTGATATGACAAGCGTTCATATTAAACTTGACGGAAATGTTATAGAGCAAAATTTCCAATACGATTTGGTTAGCTTTATGAAAGTCCTTCAAAAATATATTGACAAAGAAATTGATTTGATTGGCGAAAATAATTGTATTTCTGGAACTCTGCTATCAGCAACAGCAAACCAAATAGTAATCCGTAAAAAAGACGGTGGTTTGCTTATGCTTCCCAAAATTGAAACATACCAAATTTCGGTCGGTTCTTTACCAGAAGGATTAATCACAAAGCCAACACTCGTTTGGCAGCTTATTTCAAATAAAGAAGGAAAGCAAGACGTTGAAATTTCATATCAAACTTCTGGTATGAATTGGAGTGCCGAATACGTTGCTGTCCTTGACGAAAAAGACACAAAAATTGATTTAAACTCCTGGGTCAGTTTAACTAATAATTCCGGAACAAGCTATCCAGATGCAAATTTGAAGCTGGTGGCTGGTGAAGTAAATATACTAGGAATAATTGGATATTCTAAAGGAGTTACGAAAGTTGCAAACGGCTTTAATATTCGTGAAGAAAAATCTTATGAACCACAATTTCAAGAAAGAAATTTTTTCGATTATCACATTTACGATTTGCAACGTCAAACCACTCTTGCAAATAACGAGACTAAGCAGATTTCACTTTTCGAGGCAAGTGATATTAAAATAAACAAAAAATACCGATATATTAGCAATGGAAGTGTAACCAATGGTAAAGCAGACGTTATTATTGAATTTGATAATAAAAAAGATAACAATCTTGGAATGCCACTTCCTGCTGGGAAAGTACGTGTTTACAAAAAAGATTCGAAATCGCTTGAATTTGTTGGCGAAGACATGATTAACCATACTCCAAAAGATGAAAAGATAAAGATAAAAATGGGACAGGCATTTGATATTGTTGTTGAGGAATCAGAAATTGAAAGTAGAAGAGTTGTAAACAATACTTGGGATAAAACCTATAAAGTTACATTAAAAAATCGAAAAAATGAAGACATTAATATTGAAGTACAAAGAAGCATTATGGGAGGTGCAGAAATATTAGAATCTTCCATTGAATACAAAAAGAAAGATTCTCGAAATATTTTGTTCAATGTGCCAATAAAAGCCGGACAGGAAGTAGAATTTACTTATAGCGTAAGAGTAGGATACTAATTGATAATTGATAATTGATAATTGATAATTGATAATTGATAATTGATAATT
>CAZCLJ010000406.1:0-3564 GCA_964499465.1 uncultured Hyphomicrobiales bacterium | reverse complement strand
ATGACATCTTTGCTTTTGTCAGTCATTCTGAACGAAGTGAAGAATCCAGAGAGTAATGGTTAAAAGAATTTTTTCTGGATTCTTCACTTCGTTCAGAATGACAGTGTTTAGCGATTTCATTTCCATTTTAATAAAAGTCTTCTTTTATAAGTGGGTTACCAATGACAAGCAAGCGAATTAGCAAACTAAAAAGAGGCAGAAGTTTTAAACTTAAAAAGAAGATAAATCTTTCTTTTTTTCTATACTTTCTTCGGCAGATAAAAAACAGACGGTAAAGTATTAAACTCTTCCAATAAACGAATAGTGTATTTGCTGTCCAAAATTTTTCGGATTTTTGAATTTTCGTTCAACAGATTTCCAAAAATTATTGCACCATTCGGGCAAGCTTGCTCGCAGGCAGTTTGCACTTTGCCATCTTTTATTTCATTACTACCCTTGTCTTTTGCTTCGTAACGTGCTGCGTTGATTCTTTGAATACAGAAAGAGCATTTTTCAACTATTCCGCGCATCCTCAATGTTACTTCAGGATTATAAATATTTTTATAGGTCAAATCTTCATTTTTGTGATAGTCAGAAAAATTAAATTTGCGGATTTTATACGGACAATTTGCAATGCAGTAGCGGGAGCCGACGCACCTGTTATACGTTGTTTCGTTTATTCCTTCGGGGCTATGAGTAACCGCGGATACTGGACAGACTTTCTCACAGGGTGCCTGCTCGCAATGCTGACAAAGCATCGGCAGAAAAACAAAATTTTGTTTATTTTCAGATTCAAATCGCTTAATATTCAGCCAGTTCATAGAGCGACCATTTTCAACATCTTCTTCGCCAACGCAAGGCACATTATTTTCCATTTGGCAGGCAATGACGCAAGCGCCACAGCCATTGCACTTCGACAAATCAATTAGCATTCCCCAGTGATGAAGCTTATATTCAATGTTCTTTGAAAATATATGTTTTTTTGGCTGTTTATTTTCAGTTACAAATAATTTTTGATGTTCAGATGTAAAGGCAGTGCGGACAATTCCTTGCTTTGCTTCTTTTACTTTCCTTATTTTTACATCTGAAAATAAATAATAAGCATTATTTTCTGGATTAAGTTTGAAAAATGGAATTAAATTCACATTTCCAAAATGGCTATAAACAAAATTTTCTGCAACATTGCTTAAAATTAGAACGGGCAGCTCAATTTTTGCTGTTTCGTTTGAAATCTCAGCAATCGCATTATTGCTTAAATCATAGCGATTGGCTGTTTGTTGGTTCATCACCAAAGCATTTGAATAGGAAAGCCCGGTTATTGGGTCTTTCAGTTCATTTAAAAATTGGTTTTCTGAAAAGCTGCCGTCATACACACTCGGCGAAGGAATTGCGAGAAAAGTTATTTCATTATTTCTTTTTTCTATGTTTAGTTTTTCAGCATTAAATTTTGAAATCGCATCAGTTATTATGGCATTTAGATTTTCATTTCCCTTTGTCTGTTTGTTGCTTTCGATTTTGAAAAAGCCGTTTGAAATAATTTCTTCAGTATTTGCATTGTTTGAAAGAGCGAGCCAGTTTTCTTTTAGGTAATCGTAATAGCTTTCGTATTTACTAAACTTTTCTGTAGCAATAATTTTTGCAGTATCCAAGAGCAAATCTTCAAACTGCACAGAAGTTTCATTTAATTTTTCCACAATTCTTTGCTTAATTGCAATAGTTCCGTCAAAAGAAAGCCCATCGCCCCAGCTTTCCAAAAAGTGATTGGAAGGAAACACAGTGCTGCACTGCTTCGTAGTTTCATTTTGATAAAGTGAAATTGCAACCCGCTTTTCTTTTGGTATTTGGTTAAAAACTCCTTTTAATTCATTGTTTAATTTGCTGTAAATATTTGAATTTGCAAAAAATACCAATCCAATACTGCCTTTTTTTGCATCATTGAAAAATTCTTGAGTAAGTTTTGCATTGTTCCAGTAATTTGGTATGCTACTTTCCAAAGAGTAAATTGAATTTTCATTATAAGCGGAAATGAGATAATTGATTAGAAAGCATAGCACTTGTGAATTGTATGAAATTGAATTGCCTGCAAAACAAACTGTTTTACCGAAATTGATTAATATTTTATTAATGAGTAAATCAAGTTCGCTTTTGTATTTAGCTATTACTTCGTTATTATTCGGCGACAGCTGATTAACTAAATTATTTAATGGGATTTGTTCGATTTCATTCAGTTTGATTTTATTTGCTAATTGAGTAAGTATGTATTTCAAAATTTCTTCGTAATCGTTGAATTTGGTGCATATTCTTTTGCTTGAGCAAATACCGGTTTGCGAAAGAGTTGATTCGAAAGAAATCAGTTCAATATCATTTTTAAAAAATTCCTTCGAAAAATAAAGGGAATGAGGGCTATTGCCAAGAAAATCGTCAGCAAAGGAAATGACTAAATTCAAATTAGAAAAGTTGGGAACAAGTTCATTTTCAATATTCAAAAATTCCTTATTTACTTTTATTTTGTTATTGGAATTGAAAAAGTCAAAATTAATGAACTTGATGTTTGGGTTGATTTCGTTTAGTTCAGCCGAGAGTTTAAAAAGGGTGGGCGAGCAATTTTCCTCAAGAAGAAAATAAATCTTTTTATTTTCAGAAATTGCTTGATTTAAAAGCATTTTGTAGTTTTGGGAAGCAGTTTGCAAATCGGCTGATAACCCAGAAATAGTTGGTTTGAAAAAGCGTTTTGGGTTCCACAAATCGAAGAGTGCTGACTGCATTTGAGCGGAGGAGCTTCCGCTGTTTTTAGGATGCAGAGGATTGCCGTCAATTTTATATGGTTTCCCTTCGCGAGCCCTTACGAGAATCCCGTAGCTGGCATTTTTCCAAACGAAGCAGCTTGCAAAGTCAATTGCCTCGCCGGGCAAATTAAGGTCATCGGGATACACTGCTGGTGCTATTTTGCTTCCTTGCCGCCGGCAGCTTGCGAAACCAATGCTTGTTGCAGCCAATATTGTTTTTAAAAAGTAACGTCTATCCATTTGTAATTGCGTATTTTCAAGATTTTGTATTAATACGAAATTTAACTATATCAGTTCAGATACAGTCAAATGAAAAAATCAACAATTTCATAAGGCAAAATAATCAATTATCGTTAAAATTTAAATTCTTTTCTTATTTTTATAAAAACAAATTCTTTTTTGTAAATAAAAAAAGCAAATCAGTAATGAAAAAGATGTTCTTCTGGCAGAGTGAAATAAGTTTCAGACGGAGTGAAATGAGCATCAGACGGAGTGAAATGAGTTTCAGACGGAGTGAAATGAGCATCAGACGGAGTGAAATGAGTTTCGGACAGAGTGAAATGAGTATCAGACGGAGTGAAATGAGTTTCGGATAGAGTGAAATGAGTTTCAGACAGAGTGAAATGTTCTTCTAACTTTTCAGTAATACATTTAACTGATTTTGTTGTTGATAATTCTTATTTTTTCAGTCATACGAACAGCACTTTAAAAGCAATAATTGTTTATTTTCTTGATTTTCTTTTTCTAAAAATTAAATCTAAACATATTTTTACTGCAAATCGAATTTTTTCCACAGAAC
>CAZCLJ010000405.1:0-3564 GCA_964499465.1 uncultured Hyphomicrobiales bacterium | reverse complement strand
TTTTTTTGGAGTGAAGTTTTTTTTGATAAATACGAGATTTATTTCACCCCACCCTGCGGGATAACACTGGGAACAAAAAAACATTTGCTACAATAATACAATCCCTTGCGGGATAATTCCCCTGATGGACTCCACGCTTTGAAAGTGGAGTCTATCTTTTCTTTAAAACTCCTTCTCAAACTCCACTTGGGAAAAAGGAGAAAAATTTTTATCCCCTCGCTATTTTTACAAAAACATCGTCAATTGAATCGGAATTATACTTTTTCTTTAGCTCGACTGGGCTGCCCATTGCTTCAATTACTCCGGCAGTCATAATGGAAATTCTGTTGCAATACTCGGCTTCGTCCATATAATGCGTAGTAACAAAAACAGTAATCCCACGGGCAGCAGTCTCATAAATCAATTCCCAGAACTGACGGCGTGTAATAGGGTCAACTCCTCCAGTCGGCTCATCTAAAAAAACAATTTTCGGCTCGTGTATAATTGCAACAGAGAAAGCAAGCTTTTGTTTCCAGCCCAATGGTAGTGATGCAATTAATTCGTTTTTTATATCACCGAGCTTTAGTTTCTCAATTAAAACATTTGATTTTTCGATAATCTGCTTTTTTGAAAGTCCGTAAATCCCGCCATAGAACTGAATATTTTCAAGTATAGTCAAATCGTCATAGAGGGAAAATTTCTGGCTCATATATCCAATTCTTCTTTTTATTTTCTCAGTTTCCTTAAAAACATCGAAACCTGCTACTGTTGCTATTCCGCTTGTCGGATTGAGCAAGCCGCAAAGCATCCTAATAGCAGTGGATTTGCCCGCACCATTTGCACCAAGGAAACCAAAAATTTCACCTTTTTTCACATCGAAAGTTATTTCATTTACCGCAATGAACTTACCAAACTTCTTTGTTAGCTTTTCCGCTTTAATAGAGTATTCCTGATTCATAGCTTACCTCTCCCCCATCATTAAATCAATGAAACAATCTTCAATAGTCGCTTTAATCGGTTCAATGCTCGCCTCTTCAATTCCATTTTTCTCAAAATAATTTAAAACATCATTTTCCTTAAAACTTTCCCGCTTATCAATATAATGCAGCGTTTCGCCGAAAGGATAAATATTTTCGCAAAACTCGTAACCACGCAAAGTTGTAATAACTTCATTGGGATTGCAATGCTTAATTGCAAAAAGTTTTTTGGAAAATTTTTCAGTAATCGTAGTTGGTTTTTCTACAGCAAGCAATTTTCCACCTTGAATCAAACCGATTTCGTCGCAAAGAGAAGCTTCGTCCATATATGGAGTGGAAACGAAAATTGTTATTCCAAATTGAGCGAGTTTTTTTAGCATTGCCCAAAGTTCTTTGCGGGAAACAGGGTCAACTCCTGTTGTCGGCTCATCAAGAAAAAGCACTTTCGGTTTATGGATTAAAGCACAGGAAAGAGCTAACTTTTGCTTCATACCGCCAGATAGCTTTCCAGCCCTGCGGTCTTTGAATGGTTCTATTTGAGAATAGATGTCTTTTACCAAATCATAATTCTCTTTCAAACTTGTCCCAAAAATCGTTGCGAACAAGTTAATATTTTCTTCAACCGTCAAATCCTGATAAAGAGAAAACTTGCCCGGCATATACCCGATGATATCCCTTAACTTTTTAAAATCTTTTACAACATCAAGATTTTCAACAGTAGCAGTTCCACTATCCTGCAAAATCAATGTTGCCAGAATACGAATAAGAGTAGTTTTGCCAGCACCATCTGGACCGATTAAGCCAAATATTTTACCGCTCTCAACATTAAATGAAATATCATCAAGAGCAGTAGTGCTTTTGTATTTTTTGGATATGTTTTTTGCTATTATTGAATACATATTTTTAACTTTATGTTTTAACTGAATGGTTAGCTGTCGGCTGTCGGCTATCGGCTGTCAGCTGTCGGCTATCAGCTATCGGTTTATGGTCATTGGTCATTAGTCATTGGTATTTTTTTCCTTATCGAATGACAAATAACGAATGACCAATGACTAATGACAAAAATTCTCTTTATCCACACTCTTTTAAAAACAAATATGGATTCTGACATCCGTCAGAATGACTTATTTTTTTCCAATTCCTTTGTTGATAGCATGACATTTCTTTTTATTATCTTTCTAAACTATTTAACCAAATGGTTAAACCTAATAGTTCAAAATTACTAAATTTTATTAAATATGCAAATAATTTTTTTATATGTGTTAGAATATCATCTTAATTAAATAAATCAAGAAAATCATAATTCAAAGTATTTTTCCATCTTCACAAATCGAATTTTGATAAAAAAAAGAAAAGAGCACACCCCTGCCCCTCTCCAACTAGTGTTGTAATTCGTTAAAAGACTTATTATATTGTGTCATTTCGAAACGAAGTGAGAAATCTCACAAGTCATTGCTACTACAGAATTTGAGATTCCTCACTTCGTTTCGGAATGACAAGAAATGTTTATTAGGTTTTCAATAAATTATTACACTAGCGATTATACACAAATATTAGTTCTTGTAATTAAGGGTGAAAAAGTGTTAGCGTCTTAGAATATTATTCCGTAGGAATTATATATTTGTAACAGCAATAACCCTTGACTGTGCTTATCCCGTAGGGATTATATAAAATAAGCACCTAAATATTTAATTCCTACGGAATAAAAAGGCATTAAAAAAACATTGTTACAAATATCAAATCCCTAACGGGATAAGTAGAATAGCAGCACGTTTTAAAGATGTATATAATCGTTAGCCCTCTCAAGATGGGAATAAGACAAGTGGATTCAAAGAACGTATCACCCCTGCCCCTCTCATGAAGGAATACTTAATGTAAGTTATTTAAAATGAATTGCAAGCCAAACTGAATGCTCGTTTTCGTCTGTCCATTCTACTCTGTGCTTTGTGTTTGAAGGGATTAAAATGTAATCGCCAGCTTGCATTTCAACTAACTCATTATTTTCAAAGAAAATTAGCTTTGCAGCACCTGAAAGTAGAATAACAAATTCAGCTTCATCCTGAATGAGCCATTCGCCTCTGGGAGTAGTGTGTCCGAGAGAAATAATGCGTTCAATTTTGAAATTAGGATGTAAAAGAAGATTTTCAAAGAATTCTTCTTTTAAATCATCAGGTAAATTTTGGAAAATGTTATTTTTTTTCATATAATTTATAAATCAATTTAATAAACGATTTACAAAAATATGAAATGAATAATTAAGAAAGGAAATAAAAGAATAAAGAATATCTGGATTAAAACTTCTCTTTTTTATATGGCGACTAGTGCTTAACTTCATTAATTGTATACTTTTAAGTGTCATTCTGAACGAAGTGAAGAATCTCACAACTCATTGCTACCACAGACTTTGAGATTCTTCACTTCGTTCAGAATGACAAGACTGCGAAATATCAAGCTACGAGACATCTGGATTTCTTAAATTTATAAAAATCGCAAATTCTTCTTTCGATGTGCAATGTCAGAACTCCAGCCCCCATAACGAAAATAAAGGAGTTGGGAGATTTGTCCCGTAAAGAATGATTTCGCAGTTAGCAAATATTATCTTATTAGT
>CAZCLJ010000404.1:0-3569 GCA_964499465.1 uncultured Hyphomicrobiales bacterium | reverse complement strand
CTAAACCTTATGTCATCACTATTTAAATAAAGCACTTACTTCATTTTGGGGTTCGAAATGACAAGACTGCGAAATACCAAACTACGAGGCATCAGGAGTTCTGAATTTGGGAATTCCCCCTTTAAAATGCTGTAACTATTCCCAGAATTACTTTACTGTAATCCTTTTCTTCGCTGCTTGTAAAAGTATATTCTCCAACAAGTCGAATATTCCTTCGCAGTAAATACCCAATATGGAATGTGCCGGATTTTTGATTTAGCTCTTTAAAATCAGAATCAATGTAATTAAAAAGCAAACTTCCATAAACTTTGCTGTTGTCTCCATTAGGTGTTATGATAAGTTCAGCAAAACCGCCATTTGTTTGAATTTTTCCAGTTGGGTTAACATCATCTTTAGTTAACAAGGTTTTATCATCACTTCTATAGACATATTGGCAGTTCAACTCAATCAAGTCCTCAAAAGCCAGCGTAACATCAGGACCGGCAAGTAAATATTCTGCTGTAGTTGAAGCAGTATTTGATGCCAAATCCTCTTTGCCAAAGTAACCAAAAGCTCCGATTCTTAAGAAATCTGTTATTTCTTGCGATACTCTTCCAAAGAAGCTTTTGTGCTTATCCTTGTCGAAAATTCTGAAATCATCTGGTTCGCCAATGCCATTTCCATTTAAAACTTCGAAAATTATATCTGTCCCTGTATCTAAACCAAGCGTGAGCATTAGTCCTCTGTCATAAGTTAGATTCGAATTGGATAAACCAACTTTAAGTTTGTAGATGTTGTAATCGTCAAGAGAAAGCCGCAGCTCTCGTTTGAACAGTGGGTCTGATATTTGGAACTGACCAACGTATAAATCCAAATCAATTCCCAACAGGTTGTTAAACATAACATAAGCATCTTCGATACCAGCGACTTCACCTCTTTCACTAAAAAAGAAATAGAAATAATATGCAATATCTTTAGCAAGCGAACCACCGGAAAGGAATTTAAGCAAATATGGAGTTCCAAAATCTGCTTTTTCCTTATTAGAATAATTATAACTGCCGTATAAATCCATTCGGACAGCGACTGGGAAATCTCTTATTAGTGAAAGCTCTTCGTCTCCGGTCTCAACGAAATATCGCGGACTTTCTTTGTCGGTTAAAGCGAATCCGTTACCTGCGAACTCATCTCCATAAGCTTTTAGACGTGGCATAGGGGAATGGCAGGTTTGACAGGATAAGTTGTATTTCCTGCCAAATGCCGGAACCGCTCTGCTTTCTTCTGTTGTCAGAATAATTAGCATTATTAATGCGAAAATGGTAATTAAATGTTTCATTTTTCCTCCTTATTAAAATATTTATTAAAAAAAATTCTACTCAAACCATATAATAAAGCAATTGCTTTGTTTAAAGTGAATTATTAATTGTTATTCTGTCATTCCGAAACGAAGTAAGGAATCTCAATGTCTGTGGTAGCAAGGAATTGTGAGATTTCTCACTTCGTTCTGAAATGACACTTTAATTATATTTATGAAAGCAACTTGGTATAAAAACCTCTTTTTCCATTCTCATAGAGAAAACCAAGATGGATTATGGTATATGACAGCATCACAAGAGCGATGTCACTTTTCTCCTTCCCAAGCTCAACTTGAGAAGGAGTTAAAGTATATAATAATTTTGTCATGCTATCAACTTGCTCATAGTATGACTTTCTTCTCTTACTGCAAAATATCAATTTCAGTAGAATTTCTGTTTACTTCTAAAATCTCAAACTCTTCTGAAGGGACTTTCAAAAATTCACCAACAGATTTAACAAGTAACTGATAATTTAGTTTAGCAGTTACTTTTAATTTTCCTTCGGCAGCATTATTAGGGATTTTAAAAGTAAAAGTTTCGATTTGGGTTTCGCGAGGACCAAGTCGATAATCAACACCGAGAGAAGCAGTGTTCCATTGCTGTATTGTCATTCTTCCTTCTTTGTCGAAGTAAGGCATACGAAAAATCCGATTTCCTTTTTGAATATCATCGCGCTGAACTCCCTTAAAATTAGCGTCTTTTAGTGGAATACCCATATCCTGATAAGCAAGAATATCGTCAGAAATAGTATATTCTTCTCCTTTAAATCCTTTTTTATCTACGGGTAAATGATACTCGTTTCCTTTTGAATCGACAGCATTAAGCTGAAGCCAGACCAACCTGTCTTCCACAGAGCCGGACGGGAATTTATGCCCCGTTTTTTGATTGAATAATGTAACAGTAAATTTAACAACATCACCCGGTTCTGCCTCCTTAATATCGGAATAAATTCTTAATTCGATAGTTCCTTTTACTTTACCTTTGTCGTGGGCGCCGTTGAACAGATGCTGCCTTGTGTCATTATAAACTTTTCCAAGAGCAGCTTTTTGAGAAGAAGCCCGCGGCATGTGGCAATCCTGACATTGAACCCCTTCCTTTGAATAAGGACCTTCTTTCCACTCCAAATGAGTGGACTTTACCCAAATACCATAAGGACTCATCTCATTATGGCAAATACCGCAAAAATCACCGGATTTCATTATCGGGTTAATCTCTATTTTGTGGTTCGGTGAAGACATTTCGCCAATACGTGAATTGTATTTTGTTATGCCGGGCTTTACCATATAATTAAAATTATAAGGAATATCTCCTTTAAAGCCGGTAATTGTATGGCAGACATCGCAAGATACTGCTTCATTAGCACGGGTGTTTTCTGATGGTCGTTTAGGTGGTATGTCGCCGGTAAGGTATGCCATTGGAGTATGGCAGCCATTGCAACCGGCTTCTACTTCTGCAACTTTTTCCTCAAGCTTTGCGTGTGGAAGTGCTAAATCAAAGTATTCGATTTCATCCCAGTGATGAACAAATGCCTGTGCCATCATTGACTGTTCCCACTGACGATACATATCTGAATGGCAAGCCGTCCCACAGTATTTCGGAGTCTGAAAATCGCTATACTTAAGTTGCGGTTCATTTGTTTTATATATGAATGAATAGGAATATAAACAAATAGCAAATAAGATAAAAATAAGTAATTTACTTTTCATATAATCTCCAAAATATTTGTTTTACACTTATTTAATTTAGACAAAAGATATGAGAAAAAAAAACATTTATTTTGAATTGTAATGATTGTTTTTTGAAAATTAAATAAAGGAAAGTTCTAAAATTCAGAACTCCTGCCCATAACGAAAATAAAAGAGTTAGGAGATTTGCCTCGTATAGAACAATTTCGCATTTAGCAATTAATATTTTCAGAACTCCTGATGCCTCGTAGTTTGTTATTGCGCAGTCTTGTCATTCTGAAACGAAGTGAAGAATCTCACAACTCATTGCTACCACAGAACTATAGATTCTTCACTTCGTTCCTAATGAACCACTTTGGCTTTTATAGCACGTAACTATATGTTTTACAGATATTTACACAGACAGATATTCCATATCTACAAGATATGGAATATCTATTCTTTGAAGTCAGAAAGAATATTTTTGTCATGCTATCAGCTTGCTGATAGTATGACTTTCTTCTCATTTAGTTCATTTCCTCAAAAGTAAACGTCTTCGTTTATATTCGCCTCA
>CAZCLJ010000403.1:0-3602 GCA_964499465.1 uncultured Hyphomicrobiales bacterium | reverse complement strand
AATATCCGTATAGCATATAGTTACGTGCTAAAAAAGCCAAAGTTGTTCATTAGGAAGCGCAGCGAAGAATCACACAACTCATTGTTATCACAGACTTTGAGATTTCTCACTTCGTTTACCAATGACATCTTTACTTTTATACTGCAAAACTTCTTAAATCAGATGTCCTACATCTGCAAGATGTAGGACATCTTTATCTTATGTCATCTCCATTCAAATAAAGTTCTTACTTCATTTTGGGGTTCGAAATGACATTAGATTTTGCACTATTAGTTAGCGGTTTGGTATTAAAAAAGAACTAATATTTGTGTATATTCGTTAGTCTCAAGAGGGGAATGATACTTGTGTTGAAAAGAAAATAGTGCATAAACTTAACTTCTTTAAAATTTTAAGATGAAATTGGGTAAGGTGAGTTAATATCTAAATTATTTATTTTTATAAATAATTACTATTTCATAAATTTGTTAAATTATTTATTGAGGAAAAAATTTCTAAAATTTGAAATGCTAATTAGTGAATTGCCTGCAGTAAAATTTTTAATAGTTTCTACAATTGGATATCTAATTGGAAATTATTCTCAGTTTAGTCAAAATACTTTATATCTTATTTTAAGCTTGGCAATTACATTCTTCCTGCTTTTTTCATTAATCAATAAAAAACAGATAGCATACTATTTAGCTGTAATTTTATGTGGTGTCTATTTTTCAGGACTTGTATCGAACAGCACAATAGACACACCCAACAAACAAATACCAGAATTTCCAGCCCAATTTAATGGAAAAATAATAAAAATTTTAAGCGAAAGTGAAATTAAAATAAAATGTATTGCTGAAGGTAATCTTGACTCCAAAATTTTCAATAATATAAATAATAGCAGAATAATACTTAACATTAATTTCTTTAAAAATAAAAAGAAAAAAATTTCTGTTTCTGACAGGATAATAGCAAAAGTAAAAGTCCGGGTTCCACAAAAGCCGGTATTTCCAAATGATTTTGATGAAAACAGGTATGCAAAATCAATAGATGTCCAATGGATATGCAGAGCAAATGTGAAAGATGTTGCGATTAGAACTAAAGAAATCAATTTTAATTCTATAAATGAAAAAATTGTTTTGAGTATAAAAGAACGTTTGCTAAAACTTTTTCCTGAAAGGACGGTTGGTCTGGCAACAGCTCTTATTACCGGCGACAAAACTCAAATACCAACTGATGTAAGAAATAACTTTTCATACACCGGCACTGCTCATCTTCTTGCAATAAGTGGATTTCATATCGGATTAATTGCCTCAATAATATTTATTCTAATCGGTTTTATCAAGAACAGCACTCTTAAATTTTTACTCTTTATTCCATTATTAGTCGCTTTTATTTTTATTTCCGGATTTCAGCCATCAAGTATCAGAGCAGGAGTATTGATTTTTTTCTTAATGATTACAATACAATTTGAACGCAGAATTTATCCTTTAAACATACTTGCGCTAACGGTAATAATAATTTTACTTTTCAATCCGCAAATGGTTTGTTCTGTTGGTTTTCAAATGTCTGTTCTTGCTGTTTCTGGTATATTTCTTCTCTATCAGCCAATTTTAAATTTTTTCAAACTTTTCTTCAAAAATCAAAATTTAATAATTGATTATACTATAAAAACACTTGCCATATCGCTTGCAGCCAGTATAACCGTTTCTCCAATCGTAGCTTTTTATTTTAATATTTTTTCTATTATTCAGCCAGTATGCAATTTCTTTGTAGTTCCAATAATTTCATTCGGTATGATGTTTACTTTGCTTGCTCTTGCTGTTTCGTATATTAGTTTTCCATTTGCTATGCTTTATTCCAATTCTGCAGATTTTTTGTTTTCCTTAGCACAGCAACTGAATGAATTTGCAGTAAAATCAAATTTTTCATATATACAGAACGACAATGTTTTTGCGATTTCGTTAGTTATTTCTTTGGCGCTGATTTATATTGTTTTATCAAACAAAAAACAACTCGCATTGTTTAGGATAACGGCAGTAATCATTGCATTTATTTGCTTTTTAAATATACTGAATAAAAATAAATCATTTGAACCAACACTTTACCCTTTAGAAAATTATGTAGTTGCCCATATTCCTTTGCCTCAAAATAAGGATTATATTTTAATTGTTGATAGAAAGCCGCGTCTTGCACCAATTAAAAATTTTAATGTTTTGAACTTTATTCATTCTAAGCGTGGAGAAATCCTTTTGGGCTATTCTGGTAATATCGGGATTAATTACAGCGATTATTATAAAAACATAGCAAGAATTAAATCGTTTCCACTATCATTGGAAATTCAAAGAAAAATCGCAAGAACTATTTTTAATAAAAACTATTTACATAAAGAAATCATACCAAGTTGCTTTCAATAATTAAATAGGTTTATTTGTCATTCCGAACCCCAAAATGAAGTAAGTGCTTTATTGAAATGGAGATGACATAAGATAAAGATGTCCTACATCTGCAAGATGTAGGACATCTGGTTCAAGAAGTTTTGCAGAGTAAAAGTAGCGATGTCATTGGTAACGAAGTGAGGAATCTCAATGTCAGTGGTAGCAAGGAGTTGTGAGATTTCTCACTTCGTTTCGAAATGACACTTTAATTATATTTATGAAAGCAACTTGAAATCAGAATTAATTATGATTGAAAATTTTAAAATTGAGAAACCGAATATATTTTCGAATGAAATAATATCTGGGGTTAGCAAAAAAAATATTAGTAGCTCTTTTCCTAATGGCATTAGCTTCCATACTGCAATTGATGAAAATAAAAACGAATACGTTGCTAATAAGGAATTTTTAGCATCATTTTTGAGAATAAAACCAGAACAACTAAAATTTCAGAATCAAATTCACAGTGATATAATCAGAATAGTAAACTCTGTTTCAAAAGTAGAAACATCAGATGCACTTATTACTTCAGAAAAGAATTTGTATTTATGCGTAAAAATTGCAGATTGCTGCGGAATTTTACTTTATGACAAAGAAAATGAAGTAATTGCTGCAATTCATTCTGGCTGGAAAGGAACGATGCAAAACATTACGCAAAAAACAATCAGTAAAATGGCTTATGAATACAATTCAAAATCAGAAAATCTTCTTGCTTATCTGACTCCCTGCGGTTCTGCCTGTTGCTATGAAGTGAAATATGACGTTGCTAAATATTTCCCCAATAGCATAAAACAAATTTCAGAAGATAAGTACATATTAGATTTGAAAAACGAAATTAAGAATCAGTTGTCAGCTTCCGGAGTGCTTTTAGGAAATATAGAAATCTCGAAGGATTGCACTATTTGCAATACAGAATATCATTCATACAGGAGAGATAAAGAAAATGCTGGCAGGGCAGTAGCTTTCATATCAATTATTAATTGTTAATTATTAATTATTAATGGTTAATGGTTTTTGGTTTTTGGTTTTTGGAAGTCAGATTATGGCCATTCGTCATTCGTTATTCGTTATTTGTTATTTGTTATTTGTCATTCGTCATTCGTCATTCGTTATTCGTTATTTGTTATTTGTCATTCGTCATTCGTTATTCGTTATTCGTTATTCGTTATTCGTTATTCGTTATTCGTTATTCGT
>CAZCLJ010000402.1:0-3606 GCA_964499465.1 uncultured Hyphomicrobiales bacterium | reverse complement strand
ATAAAACATGCAGGATTTATTTTAATAAATAAATCATCAAAATAAACATACCAGTCTTGAACTATCAAAAGAGAAAACGAAAGTAATCAGATTTAGCAAGCATTTCTCACAAAAGGGAAAAGTAGATAATAAATCAGAAACATTTGATTTTCTGGGATTTACCCACTATTTGGGCAAATCAAGGAAAGGCAACATAATGCTTAAACTCAAGACTTGTAAGAAGCGATTTAGTCGCAGAGTGCAGGAAATGAAAGAGTATTTAAAAGCCAACAGAAATCGACTGAAGCTTCCGGAACTCTGGCAAGTGTTGAGATCAAAGCTAACAGGTCATTACAGATACTACGGAGTAAGTAGCAACAGCAGAAGTATAGAAGATTATTACTATAAAGTAATAAGATTAATACAGCAGTGGCTGAATCGCCGTAGTCAGCGTTCAAGTTTTAACTGGCTTGAGTTCAATAAATACCTGAAAAGTCATGGATTGCCGAAACCTAAGATTTACGTAAATTTCTACACATAACTTCTGCCGCGCAGAATAGATGCGAAGAGCCGTGTGAGGGAAAACTTCAAGCACGGTTCTGTGAGGGGGAGCATATTTATTGATACGACATACATATATTTAGACACATAAGCGGAAACGCAGACACAGACTATGATGGAGTCTAAGTTGGTAAGTATAGCTTCCTACTCGACAGATTTAAAAAAAACTCCTTCCCAAGTGCAACTTGGGAAAGAGAAAAAAAGATGTCCAACATCTTGAAGATGTTGGACATCTGGATTATAAATTTTTTAAAATTCTCAAAAATTTACCAAACTCTTGGAGCGTTTAAAACAACTCTTAAAGTGTCGCGGGCAATAAGTAATTCTTCATTGGTTGGAATCACATAAATGCCAACTTTACTATCTTCGGTGCTGATTTTCATTTCTTTTCCACGAACAGCTTTATCGTTTAATTTAAGGTCAATTTTAATACCGAGAGCTTCTAAATTTTCGCAGGTTCTGCGGCGAATTTCAGTTGAATTTTCACCAATACCGCCAGTGAAGCAAATAGCATCGGTTCCATTCATTTCAGCTGAATAGGCACCAATATATTTTTTAATTTTATTGCAGAACATATCAATAGCAAGAGTTGCACGTCTATCTTCGTGTTCGCGTTCTTCATCAAGCAATTCACGCATATCGTTTGTCAAACCTGAAATACCGAGCAAGCCGGAGCGTTTGTTTAATACAGAAAATACTTCATCCATTGAAATACCTTCGTTGTGGGTCAAAAACTCAATTACGGTTGGGTCAATATCACCACAACGGGTGCCCATCATCAAACCTTCCAGCGGAGTAAGTCCCATAGAAGTGTCTATTGATTGTCCGTTTTTAATCGCACAGGCAGAGCAGCCATTTCCAAGATGGAGAGTAATGATATTCACCTGGTCGCGTTCCAAACCGGCTAATTTTCTGTAACGATAAGCAATAAATCTGTGAGAAGTACCATGGAAGCCATATTTTCTAATTTTAAATCTTCTGTAAAGTTGGTAAGGAATTGCATAAAGATAAGTTTCTTCCGGCATTGTTGAATGGAAAGAAGTATCGAACACAACGACCTGAGGAACTGAAGAACCAAAAATTTCTTTTGCAGCATAAATTCCCTTGAGATTAGCGGGGTTATGCAATGGTGCAAGCGGAATACAGTCTTCAATGCCGGCAATTACTTCATTATCAATACGTGCAGAGCGTTTAAATCTTTCGGCACCGTGAACGCCTCTATGTCCTACGGCTGCAATGTCGGATAAATCATTTATACCGGGAATATTAGCGTCGCCAGATGTAATCCATTTCATTGTGTGATTAAGAGCAGTTTTATGGTCGCGTAATGCTTCAGTCATCTTTACTTTTTTTCCACCAACAACTTCATAAGTGATGAGCGATTGACTCCCAACCCTTTCGATTAAACCCTTGGCAAGCATCTTGTCGGTATCATCTTTTATCATTTCCAAATCAGTATCAATTATTTGCCATTTTAATGACGAACTTCCACAATTCAATACGAAGATATTCATAATGTAACCTATTATTATTAAGAAAAAATTAAATCTATATTCTTTTTACAAAATTACTATTTTATAAATAATATAAAAATATGTTTACAATTTTTTTTTATTTATCGGGGAAGTGAAGAATCCATAGAATAGTGGTTTAAAGATATTTTTCTGGATTCTTCACTTCGTTACCAATGACATCTTTTCTCAGTCATACTATCAGCAAGCTGATAGCATGACAAAAAAAGATTTAAAGTCATTATATCAACTTGCTGATAGTATGGCTGAAAAAATACTTTTTAGGAACTATGTCATCTCCATTAAAATAAAGGTCTTCCTTTATCGGGGGGTTCAGAATAATAGTTATAAAAACTTCTTCTTAATCCAATATTACTAATCTTCCAGTAGAAATTGGCTCTGATTCACTATCCAAATATAATTCTAAATTATCTCCAATTCTGATTGCAGTTCCGGCTTTTATTCTGTCGCTCTCATTTAAATCCGGATATATAACCACTTTTTTTCCAATTACTGCACTCCTTTTCTTGTATAAATCAAGCATCTCACTAATATTATCCTGTAAAATCTGCAAATAATTTTTCTTTATTTTTTCTAAAAGTAGTCTTAAAACTATTTCCAAATTACATACTTCAGAATTTTCCTGATATTTCCTTAAATTCGTTGTATTGCGAACAATCAAAGAATTAGGTAGTTCCGGAGAATGTTCTATGTTTAAGCCCATACCAAGAATAATGTTTTGAATAAGATTTGCCTGCATTTGACTTTGGGCAATGCACCCAGCAACTTTTGCCCCATCAATCAAAACATCATTAATCCATTTGGTTTTAGATAGATTTTCCAAACCATTTATTTCATCAAGAGCTTCGATTACAGAAACTGAAGAAATTATATTGAATGAAGTTGAAGATGTGTTGCTTATTTCAATATTTGGATTAAAGAATATTGTTAGATGTAGATTTCCTTCTATTGCTTCCCATTTGCGGTTGTTTTGTCCGTGGAATTTATTTCCGCTATGAGCAATGAGAATAGTTGGAAAAGTATAATCATTATTATTGCTGGTAAATTCCTGGATTACATCATATTGAGAATCACCAGCAAATTCAATTATGAACATATATTGAAAAAAACTTTCTTCGTAATCTTCTGAAATGTAAATTGGATTTTTATCAGTCAGTAGTTTTGACAGATTATCAACTGAATTATCAAGCAAATCAGCTTGTAAAAGTGAAAAAGATAATTGATTTCCAATATACTTTTTTGCAATTTCAATATTATCAGTTATAATTTGCATAGTATTTTTGATTTGATTCTAAATTTCAGAAAACCTGAAAACATAACTATAATAAAGGAGTTAAGAGATTTGCATCGTAAAGAATAAATTCGCATATTATAGCAAAAAGTTGTCATTCTGAAGCGTTGTAAAGAATTTCAAACTCTGTGGTAGCAATGACGAGAGATTCTTCACTTCGTTTACCAATGATATCTTTACTTTTATCCTACAAAACTTTACGAAAGTTAAGAAACTTTCGCAAAGTGCAAGAAAAAGCAACGT
>CAZCLJ010000401.1:0-3629 GCA_964499465.1 uncultured Hyphomicrobiales bacterium | reverse complement strand
CACTTGAATAGATTTTTATATTATTATTATATTACATACACTTACTACAACTAGGAAAGTTGAGTTAATCATTAATCACTTATCACTTATCATTAATCATTAATCACTAATCACTAATCACTAATCACTAATCACTAATCACTAATCACTAATCACTTAACTTTAGTGGTGTCAGATTCCATTATTGGTTTCACATCTTGATAAACAGAATCTTTTTTCACTGGTCTTAAATCTTTAAACGGGTCTGTTGGGAGATTCATCTCAAGTAAACGTGGGTCAGTAATAGTTTCTTTAGCATCTTTCAGTAGTTTAGATGGGTCTTTAATCAACTGCAAGGGGTCGATACTCATACTTCCGGCTTCTCTTTCCGGTTCTTTACCTACTTTTTCATTTGGAATTCTTTCAATCGTAATGCTGTCTTTCTTTTCGGGTCCTTTAACAGCTTCTTTTTTCCGTTCTACCGGTTTTAGGGAATCAGGTATCGGCTGCCCACTTTGCAAAGCGAGTAGATAATTGACTGGTAATTTTACATCTTTAGCGTATTGACTCTTAGGATATTTTTCCATTAGCAATTTATAATAGTAAAGCGAGCTATCGTATAGCTTTAAGTCATTTTCAAAAAGCCAGCCGAGAGAGTAAAGTGAACGAGGTGCATAGCTGCTTTCAGGATATTCATTGAAAACTCTTAAAAACTGACTAATAGCAAAGTTATATTCCTTGTTTAAAAGTAAAGAACTGCCAGAATTAAACAAATCCTCGGCTTCGTCAATAATATAATTTGCTGTATAGCCCTGCTTCTTAATGGCATTTTTTCCATATTCGGTTTTGGGATATTTTTCTACTATTAGTTCCATTAAGGAATCCGATTTCAGTGGTTCGAGTTTTTCAATTGCGAGAGCATAAACGAAATGGAAGCGGGCGCTTTTTGGTTCGTTTTCTGGAGTAATTTCAGATGCTTTTTGATAATATGCGATAGCAGAATCTTTCATATCCAATTGGTCGTAAACTCTACCCAATTCAAAATAATTAAGTGCGACCTGCAATTTAACAGTATCGGAAGCTTTTGTTATGCTCGGATTAGCACTCAATAAGCCATTTATATTATTGTTTTTTTGTTCCCAACTATTAAGAAGATTAAACATTTTATCTGATGTAGCAAAGAAAGGCGTTCTTGCATTTTTCGTTCGTGCAAAATATTGACGGGCTTTCACATATTCTTTTTTGTCGAATAAATCCAAGCCCTTTTCGAAATATACTGCTAAAACGGGAGGATTATTAACATAAGCAGAATCTGCAAATCTTTCGGATTTCGCAAATTCATCTTCAGTACTATTTTGACGAGTAAGCTGCATTCTTGTAGCAAAAGTATAAGCAGCCCACTCATCATAGTTACGATTATTTTCGAGAGATTTCAATATTTTTTCAGCTTCATCAAACCGTTTTAATCTAATCAAAGATTCTGCCTGATAAAGATACGCTTCAAATTCTCCGAGATAATCGGGGCTATATGTATGCACTTTTGCGAACATACGTTCAGCTTCTTCAAAGCGGTTTAATCGATAAAGCAGGAAAGCAAGTTCAAGCTGCCAGCGGGCGCTTACGGCATCGTCATCGGATTGAGCTATTGCCTGCCTGTATGGACGCAATGCTCCCTGTGGGTCGTTTTCAAAAAGAGCTAATTCTGCCTCCAAACGAAAGGCATCAGAAAGAATGTCATATCTCTTCTTCCTCCAAGCAATATCAACCGTTCGGGAAAGAATGATTTTTCCGGAATAAAATTTGCGCTGAATAATTAAATTTTGTGCAAAAAGCAAATGCGCATCAGGAGAATACTCACCATCGGGAAATCTGTCCACAAGTTCGCTGCATTTAAGTTGTGAATTTATCCAATCTCTTTGGTAAAAGAAAGATTTAGACATTAGATAAAGAGTTCCTTCTATATAGCTGCTTTTGGGGTGGCGGGCTAATATTTTTGAACCTTTAATGATAACAGAATCCAATTTTATTTTTACCGGCTGAAGTTTCTGCTGGTCAATAATAATTTCCTGCATAAATGCTGGCGGACCAGAAGTTTGAGATACCGGAGTATAATTTTTTTGCTCCGGGACAATTACTCTTGGAGTTACACGCCGCTTTTCGTCCTGATATTCAAATTCGCTTTCCGATTCTTTTATCAGTCGCTTTGTGTTGTAGTATGTATTGAAAAATGTTGTAAAATCATCGTATTGCTTGCAATTTGTAAGGATTGTTGCAAGTAACAAAACAATTATTATATTCTTTTTTTTCATTATCTTAAAAAAAATTTTTTATATTATATTTTGAAAAGACGAATTTAACGTAATTTATTGAAAAAAAATGTGAAAAATATCAATATAATTAAAATTTACAAAAAATTATCACTAATTGAAAGAATTACTTTACTTACAAAAGTAAATTCAGAAGTTTTATCTACTGATTCAATTGAATGTTCTTTTAATTTTTGCAGATACATTGCATTGGGACATTACGAAAATTTTCCAGTCGGCTCTATCCTTATTCCTAAGCATATTCGGAAGCATTTCTACGCAATTTATGCCTTTTCTCGTTTTGCTGATGATATTGCTGATGTTCCGGATATTTTGAATAATGATGAAAGATTAAAATACCTTTCTGATTTTGAAAGTATTTTAGATTGCGATGTTAATAAAACAAATAATCCTATATTTTTAGCACTTTTTCAAACAATTAGGGAATTTAATATCCCAATTCCAACTCTCAAGAAATTAATAACAGCTTTCAAAATAGATGTAAATTTCAAGCAAGCAGAAACCATAGAAGATTTGGAGCATTACTGCTTTTATTCCGCTAATCCTGTTGGGGAGTTGATATTGAGACTATTTAATAGTTACAATCCAAATACTGCCCCTCTTTCTGACAAAATTTGTACGGGATTGCAACTTCTTAATTTCTGGCAGGATTTATCTCTTGATTTAAAAAATGGTAGAAATTATATCCCTGTTTATTTTATGAAAAATCATTCTTTAAACAATGAAGATTTGCTTATGAATCCTCTTCCAAATTTAAAGAATTGCATAGATGAATTACTGAATATAACTGAAAAATACTTTATTGAAGGAAAATTACTCATTAACTTTATTTCAGATTTCAGGTTAAAATTAGAATTAAAAGTGATAATTCAGGCAGGATTCTATTTATTAAAAAAAATGAAGGGAAATAGCATAAACTTACTAAAAGAACGCCCAAAACTAAGTAAGACTGATACAGCAATAATTTTGTTAAAATCTTTAATTAATTGATGATTAGTGTTGTAATTCAATAATGTCATATTATCTTTATCATACCTGCCCCCTTAGAAAAATGAGAATTTTATTTAAATGGAGATGATATAAGGAAAAGTGTCATTCAGACGGATGTCAGAATCCATCTTAAAAATAGCTTTTTTAGGTCATTAGTCATTTGTTATTAGTCGTTGGTATTTTACTAACAAATAATGACTAAAAAGCAAGACAGGTGCTGACATACTCCAGAATGACTAAAACGATGAAATATCGAACAGAACCAAGAAAACCTCCTGCCCCAGGGCTGATACGTTCTTTGAAATACTCTTTCCAGCCATACGATCAACAAGT
>CAZCLJ010000400.1:0-3665 GCA_964499465.1 uncultured Hyphomicrobiales bacterium | reverse complement strand
ATTAATCATTAATCATTAATCATTAATCATTAATCATTAATCATTAATCATTAACAATTATCCTCTCCACTTTTCCATATCTTTATCTGCATCTTCAAATGTTTTGTATTTATATACTCCCTTGGGGTATTTCGTTTTACATAAAGCGGTGGCAGTTTTGAAGAGTTTTTCAATTCGCTTAAAATACTCTTTATCTGGTTCGAAGCACCAAAGAGCTTTTTCAGCTTCCTCAAATGTTTTATATTTAATTACCGGCATTTCTTTTTATTAATTCTTTTAAAAATAGTAAATCTAATTTATCTTTTTCTCTGTATGTGTTGCTTTTCATTTCAATCAACGCTTTTGGAGTAGCTACTTTTACTTTAATACCTTCGAGTTCCAATATAATAAATTAAATAATTAAAAAAATTTACCAAATTTTTTCAATTTTATAATTGTTAAAAGCAATGTCTTTTGAAATAATTGATAAATTTTCTGTAATAGCTTGAGATATAATCATTCTATCAAATGGGTCTCTATGAAAAAATTCAAGATTGTATAGGATTTCAAAATTTTTCTTTTCTAAAGACAAAATTTCAATATTTAAATTGATTAATTCATCATAAATATTTGAAATACTTTGTTTTAAATTTAATTTGTGCAAACTTGCTTTAATTGTAATTTCCCAAATGCTTACAATACTAAGATATAATTCATTATCTGGATTATCAATTATATTCAGTGCATTTCTGCTTAATTGTTTATCATCTTCAACATACCAAATATATGAATGAGTATCAAGCAAATATTTCATTCGGAATACTCCTTGAAATCTTCTAAAGGTTCGTCGAAATCGTTACTCATATTGTAAAGTCCTTTTGAAATACCAAGTCCGCCGCGGGATTTTTTATTAATTGGCTCAGCTATATTTGCTTTCTTTAGTAAATCTTCAATTAAAGCATTTACTTCAATTTTATAATGCTCAGGAAGTTTTTCAAATTTTTTTAATATAGTTATTGTTGACATATTGTAATTATCTAAAATTCATAATATTATTATTTGACGAATTATAATATTGTTTATTTAAAATGCTTATTATTAACGTAATTAATTATTTGAAGCATTAATTATTACTTTTCAGTCATACTATCAACAAGTTGATAGCATGACTATTCTTTAAGATGGATTCTGACATCCGTCAGAATGACTGGCATTTTCTTTCGTAATTTGCTACCCAGTCATACTATCAACAAGTTGATAGCATTACTATTCTTTAAGATGGATTCTGACATCCGTCAGAATGACTGGCTTTTACTTTCGTTATTTGCTACATAGTCATGCTATCAACTTGTTGATAGCATGACTTTTCTCAAATTCCTGTCATGCTATCAGCTTGCTGATAGTATGACTTTTCTTCTTACAAATTATCGCAGAAGTAAATTTCTTCTTCAGCAAATCTTTCAGCTACTAATCTTTTAACATAATCTCGCAGTTCTGCAATGCTGATTTTTTCTACAATTTCGCTTGCGAATGCATTTAAAAGCAGCGCCTTCGCTTTACTTTCTGAAATACCACGGGAGAGCAGATAATAAAGCTGCTCTTTGTCAAGATTGCCACAGGTAGCGCCGTGAGAGCATTTTACATCATCGGCAAAGATTTCAAGTTGTGGTTTTGAATTAATTGTAGCGTCATTTGACAAAAGAATGTTCTTATTCGATTGATAAGCTGAGGTTTGCTGAGCATCTTTCCAAACATAGATTTTACCATTGAAAACTGCAGTAGCTTCGTTATCAATAATGCCTTTATAAAGCTCGTTGCTTGTGCAGTTTGGTTTAGCATGGTCAATTCTGGAGTGGTTATCCACAAAATCCTTTTGCCCAATAAAATACATTCCGTAAAGGTTAGTTTGGCATAGCTCTTCGTCAAGATTAGCCCCCAAAGTATTTCTGTTGAATGCACCTTTGAGAGTAATTGTGTTGTTTGTATAAATCGAAGTTCGCTTTTGTTGAACTTGAGTAGAGTCAATATAATACGAATTATTGTTGTTGTGTTGGACTTTGTAATGCTCAATATTAGCAAATCTTTTGAGGAAAATTTCGGTAACGGCATTTTGAAAAACCGGTTTATCTCCAATTGTGTGATATGTTTCGTATATTTTCAACTGGCTACATTCACCAACGATGATTAAATTGCGTGGCTGAATAATTGGAGCGTTGTCAAAAGCGGTATTAATATAAATAATGTGGATTGGGTTTTCGACAATAACTCCTTCAGCAGCACGAATATAGCAGCCATCAGTTGCAAACATAGTATTGAGTGCAACAAAGGGGTCTTTCTCAAAATTTGCATATTGAGCAAAATGCTTTTCAATAGTAGCTGCTTTATAAACCATAGCATCGGAAAGACTACCTATTTTAATTCTTTCGGATTCAGTGTTAATGCGGGATAATTCTTTTGAAAAGCGCCCGTTAATTAAAACAACGATATTATCTTTTTTCCCGTTAATCAAAAAGTCGTTTATATCTGTAATGCCTTTATAATTGATTTCTTCTTCAGTGGGAAATTTAAAATTATTGTTGAAAATGAATGAAGTATCGGCATATTTCCACTCTTCATTTTTTTTAGTAGGAAAACCAAGAGAATTAAAGCTATTTTGAGCATTATTTCTAATAGTTTTTAGCTTGGCTGGAAATCTTCCGTTTGTTCTTTTGGAAAATTCAACGAAGCTATCATTTATTTGATTAATAAAATCTTCTTTCATAAAGTTCCTTATTTAATTTGATGAAACTTCTTTTTTAATCCAGTCGTAGCCCTTTTCTTCCAATTCAAAAGCTAATTCTTTGGTGCCAGATTTTACAATTCTGCCTTGATAAAGGACGTGGACGAAATCTGGAACAATGAAATTCAGCAGTCGTTGATAGTGGGTTATTACAAGGAAACCGTTATCTTTGTTTTGCAAGCGATTAACTCCGTTGGCAACGATTTTCAAAGCATCTATATCAAGACCGGAATCTGTTTCGTCTAAAACCGCAAGACGTGGCTCAAGCATTGCCATTTGAAAAACTTCATTGCGTTTTTTTTCACCACCTGAAAAACCTTCATTAACAGAGCGATGTAAAAAATCGGATTTAATTTCAACGAGGGCTGCTTTTTCTTTCATCATTTGCAGAAAGTCCATTGCATCAATTGGCTCTAATCCAAGGTGTTTGCGCTTTTCGTTCAAAGCAGTTTTCATAAAATTTGCTGTTGATACTCCGGGAATTTCAACAGGGTATTGGAATGCAAGGAAAATACCTTCTCTTGCTCTGGCTTCAGGTGGCATATCAAGTAAGTTTTTCCCCAGATAAGTAACTTTACCTTCGGTAACTTCAAATTCTGTTCTACCAGAAAGAACAGAAGCGAGAGTGCTTTTTCCGGAGCCGTTTGGTCCCATAATTGCATGCACTTCGCCAGCATTAATTGTTAAATTTATCCCATTTAATATGGGCTTATCATTGATATTTACTTTCAGATTTTCAACTTTTAGTAATTCCATAGCTTTTATTTATTTATTTATTAATTCTTAAATTTCTTTTTAGCTGTCAGCTATCAGCTGTCAGCAATCGGCTGTCAACTTTTTGTTTATGGTTTATGGTTTATGGTTTATAGTTTATAGTTTATGGTTTATGGTTTATGGTTTATGGTTT
>CAZCLJ010000399.1:0-3674 GCA_964499465.1 uncultured Hyphomicrobiales bacterium | reverse complement strand
TAATGATTAATGATTAATGATTAATGATTAATGATTAATGATTAATGATTAATAAAAAATGTATATGAAAGAAAAACCATTAAAAGAAAAAACTATGAAGTTTGCAATTAGAATTGTAAATCTTTATAAATATTTGATTGAAAATAAAAAGGAATTTATTTTAAGTAAACAACTACTAAAATCGGGGACAAGCATTGGAGCAAATTGCCGTGAAGGAGATTTTGCCCAATCAAAAACAGATTTTATTCACAAACTTTCAATTGCTCAAAAAGAATGTAGCGAAACTTTGTACTGGTTAGAACTAATCTTCTCAACAAAACACATAACTGAAACTGAATTTAAAAGCATTTTTTTCGATGCCGAAGAAATTATGAAATTACTCACAGCATCAATTAAAACTGCAAAAAACAACTTAAAATTAACCATTAATCATTAACCATTAATCACTAGAATTTATGGCTATTAAATATATTTCTCATATTCCGAACACAGTTGAAGGACAAGCTGTTTTAGATAATTTTGTCCGAACTCGCAGAGTGCTTCGATACAGGGACAACAACAAGGTTTATGACCGTATTAAAAGAGGGCTTCCGCTTTACGAAGTCGAGCTCGTAGAACGAGTGATTAATGATGAATGTTTAATGATTAATGATAAAGAAAAATCACTAAACACTAATCACTCACCATTAATCACTAATCACTCACCATTAAACATTATTATCCGTGGCGAGTGCATTTCTGCCTGTGCTTATCTTAAAGACAAAGGAATTAAAGTTGATTTGGTGTACATTGACCCGCCTTTTGCAAGTGGCGCCGATTATGCTAAAAAAGTTTACATACGCCGTAACCCTAAATTAGCTGAAAAAATCGCTAAAGCAGAAGAACAATTAGACATTGAAGAACTACGCTCATTTGAAGAAAAAATGTATGGCGATATTTGGAATAAAGAAGATTATTTGAACTGGATGTTTGAAAATCTTACTGCTATTAAATCGGTTATGAGCGATACCGCAAGTATTTACGTCCATCTCGATTGGCATATCGGGCATTATGTGAAAATTCTAATGGATGAAGTGTTTGGGGAAGATAATTTTAAAAATGAAATTATTTGGAAATATTTTGGACCAACAAGTTCGAAAAATAATTATCCAAGAAAACACGATAATATTTACTTTTATACTTTAAATGATGAATATGTTTTTAATTACGAAGCTTGCTTAGTTCCTTATGATGAAAAAGCAGTAAATAGGTATGATAAATTTGATGAAGATGGAAGGCGTTATAAAATCTATAATGAAAAAGATGGTACTACACGTAAAGCATATATTAATGGTGGAACACCATCAGAAATATTTGAAATTCCTTTTGTCCAAGGAATAGAACTTATAGATGTTGAATATAATACAAGAAAACCCGAAGCCCTTTTAGAGCGAATAATCAAGGCAAGCAGCAACGAAGGAATGCTTGTCGCCGATTTTTTTGGAGGTAGCGGAGTAACAGCAAAGGTAGCAAACGATTTAGGCAGAAACTTTATCCACGTCGATGTTGGTTTAAACAGTATTCAAACTACAAGGGACAGATTAATTTCAGTGGGTGCAGAATTTGATATTTTAGACGTAAAAGACGGTGTTTCGCTTTTCCGCAATCCAGTGCAAACAATGGATAAATTAAAATCTTTAATTACTGGGCTACGCAACGAAGATGGTTTGGATAGTTTTTGGGAAGGTGCAATTAACGACAGCAAGCTCGGTTTAGTTCCTGTTTATATACCAAACCTGCTTGACCACAGCACAAAAGTTTTGGATATTCCATTAATCAACCTTTTAATTAATGAAGCCATACCCGATTTGCCAGACAATACAAAGCAAGTTATAGTTTTCTACATTGACATTGATGACGAAAAAGAACTGCTAAAATTCATTGATGAATACAACAATACAGATGTAAAAATTGTGTTACGTGATTTGAAAGAAATTTTAGATGAAGTAGTAATTAATGATATAATTAATTATAAATGTTTAATGATTAATGATAAATGGGAAATTGAGTTTATAAAATTCATCAGCGACCGATTAATGCAAAAAATTAATGAATACAACCAGAAGAGAATGATTAATGATAAACGTTTAATGATTAATGAGGAAGACGAAGAAAATGAAGAACCATTAAACACTAATCATTTATCATTAATCACTATAAGCGATACTGGACTTGAATTAATTGAAATGATTTCGCTCGATTGTTCAAATACAAGTGGTATTTGGAAAAGTGATTATGAAATCAAAATTGACAAGAATGGTTATTTGGCAATCAATGGAAAGAAATCAAAAGAATTTTGGAATGGAAAAATAACATATAATAAAAAACCTTTGCGAATGAAAGTCAGAAATATTGCTGGCGATGAAACAATAACAGTTCTTTCTTAATAATCATCATCAAAAAAGTCAGAACCTTGATTAAAGGATTACAGGATTTCTTGATTAATATAGAAAAGAATCAGGAAATCTTTAAATCCTTTTAATCAAGGTTCAGACAAAAGAAAACTATCCCGCCAGGGATTGCATTATTGTAACAAATGTTTTCTGTTCTCATTGTTATCCCGCCAGGGATTAAATTTTGCGAACACATAATATAAAAGAAAAAGATGGACTCCACTTGGGAAAGTGGAGTCCATCTGGAAAATAGCAACGTAGTTGCGTAATCGTAATAGAAAAATATCAATCAAAATAATAAAATATCTTTGTATGGGATGTTGAATATGTTGAACCTTTGAAAATGGAGGAACAAGATGAATAAAGGAACATCAATAAAATTATTTGAGCAAAAACAAATCCGCTCATTATGGAATGAAGAAGAAGAAAAATGGTATTTTTCTATTGTAGATGTGGTTGGCGTTTTAACCGACAGCCCCAATCCCAATAACTATTGGAAAGTCCTAAAGCACCGACTTACGAAAGAAGGTAGTAAGTTGGTTACAAATTGTAACCAACTGAAAATGCAATCAAGCGACGGTAAATTTTATAAAACCGATGTTGCTGATACTGAACAACTTTTCCGTTTAATACAATCCATACCATAAGGTTATTCAAAAGAATGGATAAACCAACGGCTTAAAAGTATTGAAATTCGTAAAGAGCTAACAGACGAATGGGAAAAACGTGGAGTTCAGAAAGGACAGGAATTTGCAATATTAACTGATGATATTACACAGGCATGGAGTGGCTTCACTAACAAAGAATACAAGAAACACAAAGACCTGAAAAAAGAAAATCTGCGCGACAATATGACGAATCTTGAATTGGTGCTTAATATGCTGGCAGAAGCAACCACTACGGAAATATCTAAAGAAAAGAAACCAAAAACATTTACAGAAAACCGCAAAATTGCAAAGCAAGGAGGCACAATTGCCGGGAATACTCGCAAAGAAATTGAACAAAAAACAGGAAAAAAAGTAGTATCGAAATTAAATGCCAAACAATTGGAACAAAAAAAACAAAACGAGTTACTGAATGAACAAAATAAAAAGGAAGATTAATGAGCAAGAAGATAAACGAGGCGACCTCTACCGACTGCTGACAGCCGAAAGCCAATTGCCAAATAGCAACGTAGTTGAGTAATCTTAATCTCTAACTCTCCCAATTTTACGTAATATTATTTAATATATTTTCAAAAAA
>CAZCLJ010000398.1:0-3678 GCA_964499465.1 uncultured Hyphomicrobiales bacterium | reverse complement strand
GTCATCTCCATTTAAATAAAGGGTTTGCTTTATCAGGGGGTTCGGAATGACAAGACTGCGAAATAGCAAACTACGAGGCATCAGGAGTTCTGATATTAATGAAAATAATATTGCTTTCCAAATATTTTGTAAGAAAAGATATTCCATATCTTGGAGATATGGAATATCTAAATAAACGCTTGAAAATTCATTCTGAGTTTTAATAGCACACCAAACCCATTTTGCTGAGGTTAGCAAGATGGGGTTGGTGGGTAGAGTTAATTAGAATAAAAACTCACAAATATTTGTAAAATCTACAAGTTAAAATAGTATTCTCTTATTTTCTTTGACATTAATAACCTACGTTCTTCCAAAAAATCATTATAACAATTAAAATCCAAATCAAAAACGCTTTCTGGAATAGAATTCTGCTGTAAATTATAAACTAAATCATTATAATTTTCGATAGCACCATATTTTATAATACCGGAATTGCACTGTTCGATTAGTTCTGTAAAATACTGTCTGGGCGATTTATTACCAACTTTAATATTTACTTCAGATTGCATATAAACGTAATTTGCTATTTGATTATATACTCCTTTTGTTAATCCCTGCTTTTTTAAGTAATCTTTTGGGAAAATGTGATGAATATCACCTTTAAGTTCAACTAATTCTCTTACTGTAATATCTTTTGAAAGAAAGCCCCTGTCATTCAATTTGCATTGAGCAGCAAGAAATACGTTGAATATTGGACTACTTGCGATTGATGTTCTTAATTTCTGAATTAATTCAGCGTTCCAAAAAGCATCGGACAAATGAGCTTCCTCTACTTCATTCAGATATACATCAAAATTATTCGAAGCAATTCGTCTTATATCAGTATCAAATACAGATTCAGGAGAACCGGAATAACGTCCGGTGAGAATTGACATAACAAACCATCTTTTTACATATTTTTCGATTAAACCAGAAGGATAATGAAGCTCACGCAATTTTAAATATAAAATATAAGCAAAATTAAGAGTATTCTGCGAACGAACAAGCTTTTCATCAACAAAACCAGCTGACTTTATTATCATTATAAAGTTCTTAAAATTATTTTCATTTACAAATTGCAAAACTCCATCTTTTAATTTTGCAAAAGATTTTTCGGCTATTTCTTCTTCAAATGTTCTGGTTTCAAAATTCCTTCCTGATAGTAAACTAACCAAATCGGAAAGACGTCCTCTTTCAAATTGAGATGTAAAAGCAACTCTTAATAGGTCAGTATAAGAAGGGTCGTATAAATCGTCATTTTCATCTTTCAACCATATTAATTTTGAAAAATATTCTGTTTGAGTAAAATCCTTATCTATTTCAATTATTTGATTATAGAATTCCGGAGAAATTGCTAAATGACAAAAGTAATCAATACACTTTCGTAATGTGTTCCCTTGATAAGTCTCATTAGATGCAATTTTAGACATAGCAAAATCAGATTGACTTAAAACAACTCCCTGTGAATTAATTCTGATAAAAATTTCAGTAACAGTTTCAATATCTAATGCCCCATCTAATTCAATCATTCCAATTTGCTTATTTCTGATTGACACAAGTTGATTTAATGTTTTCCAGATAGATTCCTCATTAGTTTCAGGATTTTCTTCAACATATTTTTTTACAATATTGAACAAACTTGAATCTGATTTAAATAAAGGTGAAATATTATCAATCCATCTTTTATCTTTTTCTATTGCGGAATTACATACTTCAAATTTTTCTTCAATTGGATTAAAAGAAATGATGATTTTCGATTTTTTATAATCTTTATTGATTATTTGTTTACCTAAAATTGCAGCAGACATAGCTGTAATTCTCTGCTGCCCGTCAATTAAAATTTTCTTACCTTCTGCAATGTGTCCATTCTTTAATCTAACGTTAGGGTTCCTCCATGCAATTATGTAACCTATTGGATAACCCTGATATAAGCTATCCATCAAATCCCTAACTTTTGCAGCTTCCCAGACAAATGGTCTTTGTATTTCTGGTATTGCTATTTCATTAGAATTTACCCATGCTAAAACAGTTTCAATTAATTGCTGGTTAACAGAATATTTTTGTGTTTTCATAATTCTTTATAAAATCTATTTATTGAAAAATGATTTTCTTTTCTCAATCAAAATATTTTGATTTTGCAAAATAACAAAATATATATTTTATTGCAAATAAAACTAAACGATTAAAACAAAAAAAGCCACCTTTCTCAAACGAAAGGCAGCTTAATATTTTTGAAAGAATAGGAGGTAAGAATTTTGAATGAAGTTAAGCGTAAACAGCATTAGGATTTTCCGGCATAATCGAAATCCTGTAGCCGTAATCCATAAGAATATCAGTTTCTAATTCAGCAGAATAGTCCATTAGTTTAATTTCATCGTCTTCATCAATATCAGCAATAACATTAATCCATATATGTTCAGGGTCGTCAGGAGAACATTCTAAATCTTTATATATGATTTCAGGATATTTTTCTTTAACCTGATTAAATAAGCTATCAATAAGTTGCTGTTGTTTATAATTTATTTTCATTGAATTACCTTCATAATTAATTCCACATATTCTTTAGATTTTGCTAATTGTTCTTTAACTAATTTTTTGCTAACGCCATTTTTATAGTCAGCTAAATTTCTTACATTTTGCAAATCGCTTAAATACTTTTTATATTTTGACGATAGAACCTTTCTTTTATTGATAAACATATCATTAAATAAAGATTGAACGCTTCTATGGTCTATGTTTGGCTGTATTCCAATTGAAAACAGAGCAGCTTATGCGATATGAAAAGCAGAATAATAAGCACGATTAGCAGAAGCATTATATTTCCCATTTTCAAAAAGCAACTCAGCAGCTTCTAAGTTCTCAATAGCCCTATTTTTAAATGACTCTTCCATTTTCCTTTTATTTTAATTACTATTTTCAAATTTATAAAATTCTACTTTAAAAAGCAAAAAAAATTCTGTTAAATAATTGCCGACTGCTTCTTTTAAATTTGCATTTTAAACAAAATTATTATAATTTAGAACAAAGATAATAAGAAAGAAAACGTATGATAAGCGATTTAATTGAAAATAAAGTATCAGAAATGAATCCGAAAATGCAAATGGATTTATTAAGATATATTGAAATATTGACCAACAGCAAAGATATTCAAAACATACCTAAACAGGAATTAAGTTTTGCGTGGGAAGGTTGTTTGTCTGGTTTAAAAGAAGAGTATTCATCAGTAGAATTACAGCATAAATCAATGGAATGGCGATAATGTTTCTTATTGATACAAATATTTTCTTAGAAATTATTTTAAATCAATCAAAAAATGAAGATTGTAAAAATTTCTTAATTAACAATCAAAGGAATTTATTTATATCTGATTTCTCTTTGCATTCAATTGGTGTAATCCTGTTTAGACAAAAAATGAATAATTATTTTAATTTGTTTTTGCAAGGTATTACAAATATAATTGATGTAATTTCAATGCCGTTAAATCAACTTAGTTCAATAACAGATGCCAGTAAAAAGTATAATCTCAGAACTCCTGACTCCTCGTAGTTTGGTATTTCGCAGTCTTGTCATTCTGAGGCGAATATAAACGAAGACGTTTACTTTTGAGAAAATGAACTAAATGAGAAGCAAGCCATACGATCAACAAGTTGATAGTATGGC
>CAZCLJ010000397.1:0-3685 GCA_964499465.1 uncultured Hyphomicrobiales bacterium | reverse complement strand
GAACGAAGTGAAGAATCTCAAACTCTGTGGTAGCAATGACTTGTGAGATTCTTCGCTGCGCTTCAGAATGACAGGGTAAATTAATGTCATTCCTGTTTAAATGAAGCACTTGCTTTATCGTGGGGTTAGGAACTACATAATTCATAATAACAATTTTCTAAAAGTCTTGATTGTTGAAACAAAAATAATCAAATCAGTAATTTACAATGACTTCGGCTGCTTTCTCAGAAGCACTGCTTTCACCCAGCATTTTTCTGATTTTTATAAATTCATTTTGAATATTTAAATACTTATCCTGATTGTTTAAAATTTCAACAATTTCATTAACCATTTTTTCTGGTCTAATATCTTTTTGAATGTATTCACTAATTACTTTCTTTTTTGATAAAATATTGACAAGCGAAATAAAATCCAAATTAATCAGTTTTTTCCCAAGGAAATATGAAATAAAAGAAGTTTTATAAAACATAATAAAAGGCAGACCGCATAATGCAGCTTCAAGATTTGAAGTGCCGGTTTTTATAACACCGAACTGGCTTTCTTTCATCAGTTCAATCGAATTTTCAGCAAATTCCCAATCGGGATTTCGTTTTGCAATTTGATTGAAAAAATCTTTATTTAAAAGAGGTGATTTAGCAAGTGTTATTTGGTAATCAGGTAATTTCTTTTTCAATTCATAAGAAATCTTTTCGAGTAGAGGCAAATGTGAATGAATTTCCTGCATTCTACTTCCGGGTAAAAATGCTATTTTCTTTAATCTCTCTTTTTCAACATTTGGTGTAATTCTATCAAGGAGTGGATGGCCTACAAATTCGCAATCAATTCCGTATTGCTTAAAAAATTCAACTTCAAAAGGAAATACTACAAGCAGTTTGTCAAGCGATTCAGAAAGTTCTTTAGCTCTGTTTTTTCCCCAAGCCCAAAGCTGCGGAGCAATATAATAAATTACTGGTATTCCAATAGATTTTGCAAATTTTGCAAGTCTTATATTGAAACCGGGAAAATCTACAGGAATAAAAACATCAAAATCACCATTTTGTAGAATATTTTTGCATTTATTCAGTATATTTTTAAAAAAAGCAATTTTCTTTGCTACTTCAAAGAAACCTACTACAGAAAAATCTTCTAATGGAACAAGAGATTTTAATCCCCGTGACTCCATTTGTTTTCCACCAATTCCATAGAACTGGACATTTGGCAATTTTTCTTTAATTTTATCCATAAGAAATGCAGCATGCATTTCTCCCGATTGTTCCCCAGCAATGATAAATATTTTTTTCAAATCTTAGAAATTTTAGTTAAGTTTGTTAAATTGTAATAGTTATTTTTTATTATGCAAAATTAATATAATTAAATAAATAAAAATAAGGAGAAAATTGTGAAAAAGCTATTTTATTTAGCCATTTTTTTAATTATTGGAACTTTATTAATGCAAGGTTTCCAATGTGCATCACCTGAAATGACAACTGCTAAACTTGCAGCCAGAAATAAGGATTGGCAAAAAGCAAAACAGTTTTTAGAAAAAGAACTTGAAAAAAACCAAGCTAATGGCGAAGCTTGGATTATGCTTGTAGAAACTAATCTAGAACTTAAATTACTTGATGAAGCTACTACAGCAATCCTTACCGGCGAAAAATATATTACTGGTAAAGAGTTAGTCGATAGAATTCCATATACTAAATACTCTGTTTTTGCTGCCTGTTATAATAATGGTATTGAATATTTAGAAAGTTATATAAAAGATAAAAAAAATGATGATTTTACTAAATCAATTAATAGTTTTAATAATTGTTTGAAATTACGACCAAAGAATCCAGAAATTTACCGTTTCTTAGGAATGGCTTACGAAGCGAAAGAAGATATTCCAAATACAAATTTAAATTATAATAAATTTGCTGATATGCTGAAGAATGAAGTCGCTTTAGCAAAAGAAAAAGGTTTAAATATAATGATGGAAAGAACAGAAACATTTAAGAATTTAGGTAAACCAATTAAATCAATTGGATTTAAAATTGGTGATGAGAAAGATAACGATTCTTTAATGTTAGATGCTTATGATTATCAAGGTAAAGAACTTTTGGTTTATTCTGTAAAAGAAGGAAATAATCCATTTATTGTTGAAGGATGGCGTATTGATTTACCAAAAGATTTAACTGAACAGGAAAGAGTTCAACCTTTTGCTTTTTCTACTTCACCTTATTTTTCATTAGCTCAAAACTACTTTGAAAACAAAGAGTGGAATCTTGCTTTGGAAAATGTGTTTAGTATTCTTTATTTAGACCCGAAAAATACAGATGCCAATACTGCTCTCATTCTTATTTATGATTCTCAGGGAAAAAAGGACGAATCTCTTAAATACATTCAGGAGTTAGTAAAAAAGAATCCAGATAATCCAAGTTATTTAGTTCAATATGCTGATTTACTGCAACAATTGGAAAAATTTGATGAATCAATCCTCCAGT
Source organism: uncultured Hyphomicrobiales bacterium (assembly GCA_964499465.1). Lineage (GTDB taxonomy): Bacteria > Bacteroidota > Ignavibacteria > Kapaibacteriales > UBA2268 > JAAYJM01. The sequence continues at coordinate 1,223 of CAZCLJ010000397.1, read as the reverse complement.
ATGAAAAAGCATTAAAGATTGACCCAAAGAACGATAACGCATTAAGAAATGTTGCATCTGCATATAAAAATAAAGTTCTAGTGATTCAAAAATCCCAACAAGATAAGCTAAGTAAAGACCAAAATTATAAACCTAATCCAGATGAATACCTGCCACTTCTAAAAAAATCTGCTGAATATTTTGAGCAATGCAGAAAATCAATGAAATTTAGCCGCGATTTTGAAGTGCTGGGTGAACTTGGAGAAATCTATACTTTTACTAAAGATGATGATAAGCAGCAATATATTATTGCTGAATTGGAAGCACTTGAGCAAACTATTCCTATTGAAAAATTAGAACGTTATTATTACGTTTTACTTCGGCTTTATGACAGAATTGAAGGCGGTTCTAAAGAGAGTGCTAAAATTCAGGAAAAAATTAATAATTTAAAAAAATAGTATAACTTTTATATAAAGGAATTTATGGCAGAAAGAAAACAAGACCCAGTACCACAACAATTAAATTTAGAGATTGGGGATAAAGAAGCTGAAGGTATTTATTCAAACCTTGCTATTATCTCTCATTCACCAGCTGAATTTGTTATGGATTTTACCCGTGTTATGCCCGGGGTACCAAAAGCAAAAGTTTTTGCTCGTATTGTAATGACCCCACAACACTCAAAAATGTTCTTAGGTGCATTGATGGATAATATCCACAAATTCGAACAGCAGTTCGGCGAAATAAAAACAGACAGACAGCCGAACATTTTTCCCGGCTTCCCTAACAATCCCAAAGTAAATTAATTTTTACTAAGCAATACTTAAAAAAAATCCACCATCGGGCTCAGAACGATGGTGGATAAAATTCAGAGTTCCTGCCCAATAACGAAAATAAAGGAGTTAGGAGATTTACCTCGTAAAGAATAATTTCTCAGTTAGCAAATATCATTCTATTAGTTATTAGTTATTAGTCATTGGTTATTGGTTATTAGTTATTGGTTATTAGTTATTGGTTATTAGTTATTGGTCATTAGTCATTGGTTATTGGTCATTAGTCATTGGTCATTGGTTATTGGTTATTGGTTATTGGTTATTGGTCATTGGTTATTGGTCATTGGTCATTGGTCATTGGTCATTGGTTTGTAACTACTAATGACGAATAACTAATGACGAATAACTAATGACGAATAACCTATTGGAAATATTTACATTCAAATTTAACTTCTTATTGTAAAATATGCGAAA
>CAZCLJ010000396.1:0-3696 GCA_964499465.1 uncultured Hyphomicrobiales bacterium | reverse complement strand
CCCCCTTTTTCAAAGCTAACGATTATACACAAATATTAGTTCTTGAAAAAAAGGAGTAAAAAAGGTAAAGTGTCTTTGAAATTTATCCCGTAGGAATTATATATTTGTAACAAGAATAACCCTTGACTGTGCTTATCCCGTAGGGATTATATCTTAAAAAAGCTATTATATATTTAATTCCTACGGAATAACAAGACTCTAAAAAAAGCATTGTTACAAATATTTTATCCCTAACGGGATAAGTAGAATAGCAGCACGTTTTAAAGATGTGTATAATCGTTAGCTTTGAAAAAGGGGGGTAGGGGGGATTTCTCTTATTCAATTTTACAAAATGCTTTATTGATTAATGTCATTCCCATTTAAATGAAGCACTTATACCAAGTTGAATTCAAAGATACGATTAAAGTGTCATTTCGAAACGAAGTGAGAAATCTCAAAGTCTGTGATAACAATGAGTTGTGAGATTCTTCGCTGCGCCTCAGAATGACAGATTATATTACCATTTTTGTTAGCAACTTGGTATAAATTATATCTTTGTATGCAACTTGGTTTAAAGTAAAGTTTTCAGTTCGTATGACTTCTAAGAAACAAAAATGCCCTTTTAAAAGGGAATTTTTGTTTGAATTAAAAGTAATTATTTTTTAGAGACCTCCGGATTAAGAAGGAATCTAATGTAATTATTAAAATCATAATACTCATTAAATGCTTTCTTAACGTCTTCCGGGGTTAATTTTTCAATTTGTTTATTATATTCGACAACTGCTTCGGGGTCTTCAGAATTATAGTAAGCAGAAGACAAACTAGAAAGCCAGAAATTATTTTTCTTAAGTTGGACTTCTCTTGTGCGTTTTAATGTTTCAATGAGTTTTTCAAAATAACCTTTGTCAACTACATTATTTTGTAAATGTTTTATAATTCTTAAAGTAGAATTTGTAAGCTCTTCAACTCTGTTCGGGTCGGTGCCGAAATAAATAAAAGTCCTATTTTTTTCAGATGGATATTTGGTTTGATATCCGTAAGAACCGACGCCGTAAGTGCCGCCTTCACTTTCACGGATTGAATCAGTAAGAATCATATCTAGCACAGTAAGCATTGCATGAAAATCAAATTTAGATTTTGGATTTACTGGCTTATTGCCATGGAAAAACATATATACTGTGCTTTTGTATTCAATACCTTTTTTAACTTCCTTAACAAGTTTTCCACTTGGAGGTTCGATTTTCAAATCTTTGAAAGTCTGCTTTTGTTTTGCTGCTGGTAAACTTGCAATGTATAATTCTACTAATGGTTTAAATTTCTCTAAATCAATATTTCCAACGAAGAAATAAGTGAATTCGCCGGGAGTAGCAAAGCGTTCTGTATAAAACTTATATGCTTTTTCTACATTAAATTCATTCAATAATTTTTCTGTTACTGGACGGGAACGGAAATTATAGTTAGATATAAAGTAATTTACTGAATCGCTAAATATTTCATCTGGATTGTTTTCAGCACTTTTAATCTGCGATTTAATTCTTTCCATTAAAGATGAGTAAGCATCGTTATCCTTGCGTGTTTCAGTAAATTTCAAATTTAGCAGTTGCATAAATGTTTCCAAATCATCTGGAGTTGAACTTCCGCTTACTTTTTGGTCATTAGTCGAAATTGAGCTGTAAACTTGTAATTTCTTTCCTGCAAGCATTTTTTCTAACTGAGTTTGGTTGAATGTCGAAATACCACTTTGGTTGAAAAGATTTGCAGAATAATTTGCTGAAATATAATCTTCGTCTTTTGCAAGAGATGAACCACCGAAACTATATGCTTCAAATAAAATCTCGTCATTCTTGTAATCTGTTGGCTTAATAACTACTTTTGCACCATTGGAAAGTGTCCATTCGATTGCATCAATTTTTGAAAGTTTTTTCTCGGTAACTACTTTGCCCGGTGTTAATTTTTTGGTGAATAACGGTTTATCGGAAACCTCATCTTTATATGGTTCAAATTTTTTCTTGCTAAACTCTTTAAATTTTGAAATGACTTCATCTTTTGTAGGAACTTTAAACTCTGCTTTTTCAGGAGCAGAAACAAAAAGGACAACATTTTCTTCTCTAATTAATTTTTTAATTAAATTATTAACTTCATCAATTTTTATTTCTGGGAGATATTTTTTATAAATATCTAATTCTGCTTCTACTCCGGGTATTGCTTCGTCATCAGTAAAATTAGCAACATATTCGCGGGCTAAAGCCGCTGATTCTGTTTTATCTCTTTCTGCATAGGCACTTTCAATAAATCTCATCATATCTTTCTTTGCTCTTTCAAGTTCAGATGTATTGAACCCGTGCTGATTTGCTCTGAATATTTCAGTTAAAATTGTTTCATAACCTTCAAGCATACTTTCACCTTTAGGAGCTGCTGTTAAGCCAAATACTCTTAAATCGCTTAAATACTGAGTTTCAAAAGCATAAGCATAAATATAAGGTGGATTGGGTTTACGCTGAATTTCTGTCAATCTTTTATTTAGCATTGTACTCATCATATTCGAAAGCAAACTGTAACGAAAGTTTTCGTAAGTGCTTGATTCTTTGCCTTTATGCTTAAATATTACTTCTACTGAAGGCATTGCTAATTCTTTATCGGTATCAACAGATGCAAATATTTCTTTATGCTCCGGAATTAAAAATTCTTCGCGTTTCTTTTCTTTAGGAGGGTTTGTCAAAGTTCCAAAACCATCTTTAATCATTTTTTCAATTTCATTAACGTCAAAATCACCAACGGCTACTACAGCCATTAAATTTGGACGATACCAATCTTTGTAAAACTTTTTAATTATATCATATTTGAAATAATTTATAACGTTTGTATCGCCGATAACATCACGAATTGCATATTTAGAATTGTGAAAAAGAATTGGAAATTGCTTCTTTTGAATTCTATCTTCAGGACCTTTGCCTAATCGCCATTCTTCCATAATAACGCCACGCTCCTTGTCAATTTCTTCGTGGTCAAATAACAATCTTGAAGACCAGTCCTCAAGAACCAAGAAACCTTTTCTCATTAGTTCCTTGTCATCTGTCGGCACCTGAAGCATATAAACAGTTTGGTCCCAGCTTGTATATGCGTTCAAATCGGCACCGAATCTCATACCAATTGATTGAAGATAATGAATTAATTCATTTTTTGGGAAATTCTTTGTGCCATTAAAACACATATGTTCACAGAAGTGAGCTAAGCCATTTTGTTCATCTGTCTCAAGGATTGCACCTGCATTGACTGCGAGGCGAAGTTCCATTCTTTTTTCCGGTTTCTTATTCTCACGAATATAATACTTTAATCCATTGCTTAAAGTTCCAATTTTAACTTTTGGGTCTGTCGGGAGTTTTGCTTTTGGATTGGAAAAATCAAGTTTGGCTTGGGCAAATGCTGTTGTATATATTGCAAGTAATAATATTGCTACAATATACAATTTGAGTTGTTTGAAGTTCATATTTTTTCCTTATTTATTTATATAACTTACTAATTTACAAAAATATTTAATATTCCGATAATTTCATAAATAAGTTTTTAATTTAATTAATTATTAAAATAAATTAATTAATGATAAAAAGAATCAATTCTCTTATACCAAGTTGCATTCAAAGATACAATTAAAGTGTCATTCTGAACCCCCATTAAAGCAAAACCTTTATTTAAATGGAGATGACATTATTTAATAAG
>CAZCLJ010000395.1:0-3741 GCA_964499465.1 uncultured Hyphomicrobiales bacterium | reverse complement strand
GTCATTAGTAGTTACAAACTAATGACAAATGACTAATGACCAATAACTAATAGAATGATATTTGCTAACTGCGAAATTATTCTTTACGAGGCAACTCTCCTAACTCCTTTATTTTCGTTATTGAGTCTGGAGTTCTGATATTTCTTATTTCTCGTAAATAATATTTCAATTAAATTGAAAAAATATTTTGGCATTGAAATTGCAATTATTCTTAAAAAATAGTCAATATTGGTTAATATTGCTATTATTTAAGTTTTATAGCTAATATCCGATTAATATTTAGTGTAATTTTAAGAAATGGATTACGCTTGATGTTTTTAATAATAGAGAAGTATTTTAAATAAACGAAAAGAAGCAAATGAATATATTACCAAGTTTTAAAAAGAAAATAAAACCTAAGAGGTTTTACGAAGAACTTGCGGAAATGGGGCTTCTTGAGGATTATTTGAAATATCAGCAAAGTGAAAAATATGAAAAAGATATTCAATTTAGAAATGAGATGTTAGATATTTTATACCATAAGTCGATTATTGCTGTTACTGATATAGAAATTATTCATTTAGAGAAATTATGCGAATCTTTAAGTTACTTCTTGGAGTATATTAAATTATGGAAGAATCAAAAGCATTAAGTCCAGAAGTAAAAGGTCTGTTTGATACTGTTAAGCAACAAGCTAAGGAATACACCAAAGCTTTTGATTACCTTGAAACTCAGATTTCTGAATTAAGTCATTTAAAAACTTATTTAGAAAAATTTGCTGAACAAATAAGAAATGATTTTAATACTACTACAGTAGATTTAAATAAATCTATAGCAGAATTTGTCAATGAAGTTGAACTTAAATCCGAGAAAATCCAGAAAGTATATGACAATTTAGATGCTATTAAAGAATTACGTGATGAACTTTATGAAGCCAATAACAGAATAAAACGTCAAATAGCTGAAACCTCGACTTCTCTTCAGAGTTTTAAGGAAAAGTCCGAGTTTGAAATTAACACTGCTCTTTCCAATATTTCAAATACTATTGAAAAAGAAATTGAATCCAATATTCAACGGCTCGAATTGAATATTAGTTTGAAACTACGTCAGTTCCAAAGTAAATTACTTAATTATGACCAGAAAATATGGGCATTAAGCGACGCACAATCTCGGGATTATAAAAATTTCGTTAATGAAGTTTTTAATACTAATAATAAAATATTATTAATTATTAAAGATTACGGTGATTTAAAGAAATCGGTTGGAGATAGATTAAATAATATTGAAAATGATATTAAAAACTTTTTGGTAAATAAATCTAATAGTTTTACTACTTTTAGCAAGGAAATTAGTGCTCCTGATGCCGACCAAAGTATTAGATTATTTAATCCTCTTGATGAAAATAAAGATTTTTTTGAAACTTTAAAAGAAGATTTTGATGGAGAATCTTCAAAACAAGAAAAAACTATTATTTATCAACCTGAGCCAACAGAAAAAGTTAAGCTATCTGTTACAGATGATAAATATAACGAACTTGTTGGCAGAATAAACGAACTTCAAAAGTTACACAAAAGTAATTCAATTGATATTAATTCTTTAAACAGAAAAGTAAAAATTAGCTTGTCTTTTGCTATTATATCCATTCTGATTGCTATTATTTCTTTAGTTATTTAACTCATACTGTTTATTTCTTCTTCAATCCGCTGGCTTTCATAAATTTCAAAGTATTTACCTTGATTTTCTATTAATTCTTTATTTGGACCCATTTCAAAAATTTCACCATTTTCTAAATATATAATATTATCACAATTTATAATTGATGAAATGCGATGAGAAATTATTATTGTAGTGCGTTTCTTTATTTCTTTGCTTAATTCATTTAAAATTTTCTTTTCTGTTTCAGTATCAACCGCAGAAAGCCCATCGTCAATAATAAGTATGGGAGCATCTTTTAACAATGCCCTTGCTATTGCTAACCGTTGCTTTTGTCCTCCGGATAAAGAAATTCCTCTTTCGCCAAGCAATGTATTAAACTTCTCAGGAAAAGTTTCTATCTCATCAAGTAAATGTGCCGATTGGCAAACATTCCTTATATCTTTATCGCTTGCGTCTGGTTTAGCAAATCTTAAATTTTCAGTAATTGTCGCAGAAAAAAGAAATGGTTCTTGCTGCACAAATGATATTGATTGACGAAGTTGTCTTAATGGATAATCAAATATATTGTTCCCGTCAATAAGAATTTCGCCACTGCTTGCTTCGTATAATCTTTGCAACAGCATTACTATTGAACTTTTCCCACTTGCTACTTTACCAATAATTCCTAAACTTTTCCCTTGCCTGATTTTAAAATTAATATTTTTAAGGACATATTTTTCATCTGAATTATATTTCAAACAAATATCTTTAAACTGTATATCTCCTCTTATTTCTTCTTTTACTACTTCTTTTGAACTATTTTCTTTCAATTCATTAAAAACTAATTCCAAACGCGATGCTGAAGCTGCTGCTCTTTGAATAATTCCTGTAATCCAACCTATAGCAGCTATGGGCCAGATAAGGAGATTTAAATAGATGAAAAATTGCGTTAGCTCGCCTAATGTGGCAGTGCCTTTGATTACCTGATGACCTCCATATCCAAGGATAATTACTTGTGATAAACCAACAAGGACGAGAAAAAGTGGCATTATAACTGAAAATATTCTTGCAAAACGCAAATTCTTCTTGAAATACACTTTGCTTTCTTCTAAAAATACTTTTCCTTCTGCTTCTTCTTTATTGAATGATTTTATTATTCTTATTCCGGAAAATGCTTCCTGTGCAACTGAGGATAGCACGGAAAACTGCTGTTGCACATCTTTAAATGCAAAATGAATTTTTCTTCCTACAAAATATGTTAGAATGGATATGATAGGCAACGGAATCAATGCGAGAAAAGTCAAACTGACATTGATTGTGAGAAGGTAGTAAAAAGAAAAAATAAATGTAGTTACGGTGTTTGCAGTGTACATAATTGCCGGACCGAGAAATTCGCGGGTTGCTGCAATATCGTTTGTAGAATATGAAATAATTGTTCCAGTAGAATTTTTATTGAAAAACTGCATCGGCATATCAGCAATCAACTTAAAGAAATCAACACGCATATCATATTCAATTTTTCTTGATGTTACGATAATCGTTCTGCGGGTTAAAAACATAAAAAGTCCGCTGAAAGCAGTTAAACAAAGCATTATTGCAATATCTTTTATTATAATTTCTGTGCTAAATGTTAAAGAAGTTATGTCGTCAATAGCAATTCCAACTATTTTGGGTAGAGTGGTAGAACAAACATTAGATACTGTTACAAAAATAAATCCCAGAATCAGAATGGATTTGTATTTTTTTATATATGGAAGCAGAATTTTTAGAGATTTCATTTTTTTTGTTAATGGTGGAGTTCTAAAAATTGTCATTCTGAAGCGCAGCGAAGAATCTCACAACTATTTGATAACACGTAAATTGAGATTCTTCACTTCGTTCCTAATGAACCACTTTGGCTTTATTAGCACGTAACTATATGTATTGCAAATACTAATACAAGTCATACGATAAACAAGTTTATAGTATGACTTTTACAATCACTTTAGCCATACTATCAACTTGTTGATCGTATGGCTTGCTTCTCATTTAGTTCATTTTCTTAAAAGTAAACGTCTTCGTTTATATTCGCCTCCTAATGAACCACTTTGGCTTTTTTTGCACGTAACTATATGTATAGCTAATACT
>CAZCLJ010000394.1:0-3742 GCA_964499465.1 uncultured Hyphomicrobiales bacterium | reverse complement strand
TAAAAGCCAAAGTGGTTCATTAGGAACGAAGTGAAGAATCCAGAGAATAGTGGTTTAAACAAAATTTTTCTGGATTCTTCGCTTCGCTCCTAATGAACCACTTTAGCTTTTTTAGCACGTAACTATATGTAATACATATAATTATAATGATTTTATTTACAAGAGGAAGTCATCGGATGACTGGCAGTCATCCGATGACTAAAAAGTTCATTCCTCAAAAGTAAACGTCTTCGTTTATATTCGCCTCAGAATGACAGGGCAAATTGATTTCATCTCCTTTTAAATTAAGTTCTTATTTCATTTTAGGGTTAGGAATGTCAATTCCTAATCTCACTATATTATATTTTTAAAAGCAACATGTTATAGAACAAATATTTTTTTTTCTTGTTTTTTATAGAAATATTTTGTAATTTAATCTACAATATATAATAATTAAATATAGAAGCAAAGGAGGATAATATTCAATAGTTATTTAAGTTTAGGAGTAAAAAATACTGCGCGGGTATTCCCGTTGAAACCAACAATACGAAAGTATAATGGTTCTTTAACAAATAGCAGGGTATTAGTTCTTAATCAAGGTTATGAACCGGTAACTATTTGTAGCACCAAAAAAGCAGTATTACTTCTTTTTCTGACTAAAGCAGAATTAGTAGAAGAAAGAGAAGACAAGTATATACGCTCTGTAACACGCTGTTTCCCCTTCCCAAGTGTAATTCGCCTGTCTAATTACATAAAAGTTCCATATAAGAAAATTGAACTATCCCGTAAAAATGTACTTCGCAGAGATGAAAACCGCTGTCAGTATTGCGGAAAAAAAGATATTGAGATGACCATTGACCATATTATTCCAAAATCCCGTGGAGGGACTGATACCTGGGAAAATCTTGTTACTGCCTGCAAGCACTGCAACAACAGGAAAGGAAATCGCACTCCTGAAGAAGCTAATATGAAGCTAATAAAAATGCCAAGAAGACCTAATCATATTCTCTTTATCAGACAAAATGTTGGCAAAATTGAAGATAAATGGAAACCATTTCTCTTTATGGAATGATTTTATAATATCAGAACTCCTGGTGCCATAACGAAAATAAAGGAGTTAAGAGATTTGCCTCGTAAAGAACAATTGCGTAGTTAATCTCCATAATGAATTATGGAGTTACTTTAATTATTAGAATAACTTCCAAATTTATTTGGGAGTTATGTGTTAACTGCTATGTTTTTATATACTTTCAGAACTCCTGATGCCACGTAGTTTGCTATTTCGCATATTTTACAATAAGGAGTTGAATTTTAATGTGAGTATTTCCTATAGGTCATTAGTTACTCGTCATTAGTTATTAGTATTTAGAAACTAATAACCAATGACGAATGACTAATAACTAATAGAACGATATTTGCTAACTGCGAAATTATTCTTTTAAAGGCAAATCTCCTAACTCCTTTAATTTGGTTATGGTGTAAGGAGTTCTAAAATTATCTCTGCATTTCCAGCCAGTCCATTGCTTTATCAGTGTCATCAAAAACCTGTGCAGTAATACCACCAGCCGAATATTCCTGTATTAGTTGTTTAATACTCATTTTACCTATCGCTTTTTCGGGTAAAACAATTGCCCAGAATCTCCAGCCGGCTTTCTTTGTTTCAGGCCACCAAACGTCTTGTCCCCACTTTTTGTCTTCTGGGGTCATTACAGAAAAATTTCTGTCATCAGAAAGCCATTTAGTTCCTTTATGCTCTTTCAAAAAATTTGTCGACATTAACATTAATTTCCGAAAATCTTCTCCAAAACAGAATTTTTTCCATTCATGATGAATTATTCCTGCTTCGGAATAATAATTTACTTTTGCAAATTCATTATCAATTACTTTAATTACACTCATTTATTTCTCCATAATTGTTATTTATTTTTATTTAATATATTATTTCTTATATATTGCAAACATAATTATTTTTAAATAAAATAGCAAATTATTTATTTCCATCTTTCTTTTTTCACATCTTTCATTTTCTACTTAAAAATTTCTGCAAGAGCTAAAGAAATACGCTGCACTTCAATAAGTTTTATTCCGTTTTTATTATTGCTAAGTTCCTTGCCTTTGGGAATAATTGCCCGCTTGAAACCTAATTTTTGCGATTCATTAAGCCGCTGCTCAATTAGAGAAATAGGGCGGATTTCACCTGTCAAGCCGATTTCTCCGATTAATACGGTATCGGAACTAATTGGGTCATCTCTAAGCGAACTAATTAAGGCAGCAGCAACTCCCAAATCAATAGAAGGGTCGTTGAGGTAAAGCCCGCCAGCGATATTAACGAATACATCGTATTTACTGAACTTTTCTCCGAGCCGCTTTTCAAGGACTGCGAGAATCATATTCAGTCGTCTGATATCGCAACCTGTAACCGTCCTTTGCGGAACACTGAAATTTGTTGGAGTAACGAGTGCCTGCACTTCAATAAGGATTGGGCGTGTTCCTTCGATAGATGCAACAATAGCAATACCAGAGTGGTCTGTGCCGCGGTTTGCAAGGAAATGGGCGGAGGGGTTGCTTACTTCGAGCAAACCATCTTCTACCATTTCAAATATTCCTATTTCATTTGTAGAACCAAAGCGATTTTTAAGCGTTCTCAGAATTCGATAAGCGTAAGTTTTATCGCCTTCGAATTGCAAAACGGTATCCACAAGATGCTCTAAAATTTTCGGACCTGCAAGCACTCCTTCTTTCGTAATATGCCCAACTATGAAAATTGGCTTTTCACTTTGCTTTGCCAACTGCATAAGACCTGATGCACATTCACGCACCTGAACCACACTACCCGGGGTCGCTTCGATTTTATCTGAAAAGACCGATTGAATCGAATCTACAATTACAATGCCGCAATCGGTTGTCTGAATTGTATGAATGATTTTTTCAATATCAGTTTCTGCAAGGAGCATCAAATCGTCTGGAATATCTTTCAATCTGTTTGAACGAAATTTGATTTGCTGTAAAGATTCTTCACCGGTGATATAAAGTGGCTTGAAATCCCGCACCCCACTGCACATTTGAAGAAGCAAAGTTGACTTGCCTATTCCGGGGTCGCCACCAACAAGCACCAAAGAGCCGGGGATAATTCCACCACCGAGAACTCTGTCGAACTCTGCGATTTTCGTTACAATTCTATATTCATTGTCAGAAGAAATCTCAGAAAGCCGTTTTATGCTTCCACTGGAAATTTCGTTGTGCTTTTTCGTTTCTTTAGAAATTTCTACGAGAGCAATGGTTTCCCATTCGTTGCAACTTGAGCATCTTCCCTGCCATTTTGCGTAGATTGCACCGCAGTTTTGACAAACGTATTGTGTTTTTTGTTTCATTTTTTATATTTCTGTTCAATATTTTCTTTATTTAAATTGCTATTTTACAAATTAAAACTAAAAACTGAATAATTTCATTAAAAAAAATTTTTGTATTCCGCTTCTATGTCATTTCGAACCCCCTTATAAAGTAAGTGCTTCATTTAAATGGGAATGACATTAATTTACCCTGTCATTCTGAAGCGCAGCGAAGAATCTCACAAGTCATTGCTACCACAGAGTTTGAGATTCTTCGCTACGCTTCAGAATGACAGACAAACGTAAAGATGTCATTGGCAAACGAAGTGAGAAATCTCGCAAGTCATTGCTAACACGAAACTTGAGATTCCTCACTTCGTTACCAATGACATCACATTTTGGCGGTCATTCTGAGGCGAATATAAACGAAGACG
>CAZCLJ010000393.1:0-3794 GCA_964499465.1 uncultured Hyphomicrobiales bacterium | reverse complement strand
CATTTCCCTAAAAGTAAACGTCTTCGTTTATATTCGCCTCAGAATGACCGACAAAGGAGCGATGTCATTGGCAAACGAATTGAGGAATCTCACAAGTCATTGATACCAAGATATTTGAGATTCTTCGCTTCAGACATATAATATTATAAGTTTTTTTCAATTTACAACACTAGTCATGCTATCAGCTTGCTGATAGTATGACTTTTATATTTCCAGTTATATTATCAACAAGTTTATAGCATTACTTTTTACTTTATTCATCATCTCCTTGGAACCAGGTAACGCTTCTCATATCGTTATTGAAATTTGGGTCGATTTTCTTAGAACTAATCCTTTTCTTGAGCAATTCTCCGAACTGAGTTGCCGGATTGTAGCCATATACTCTTAACAAATGGTTAAGAGCAATAGCTTCTGCAAGAACTGCAACGTTTTTTCCTGTGCTAATAGGTAGAACAACAGTAGGAATATTTATTCCCATAATATCAGTATAAGATTCTTTATCACCAAGTCGGGTATATTCATCTTTGGGATCCCAATCTTCAAGTTCAACCAATACCTCAACTCTTTTTTGGAAACGGACAGCTTTCATACCGAACATTTGCCTAATATCAATAATTCCTACTCCTCTGATTTCCATAAAGTGTTTAGCAAGGTTTGAAGAAGTCCCCATAATAGTTGTTTCACGCTTATTACATAGAATAACGCTATCATCAGCAACCAGACGATGCCCTTTTTCAATCAGTGCAAGAGCCAACTCACTTTTGCCAATTGCAGCCCTTCCATGAAATAAAATTCCAACACCAAATACATCAAGTAAAGTGCCGTGGGCAACTTGCTGTGGTGCAAAATAATCATCTAAATATTCTGACAAGAAAATGAAGGTATGGTTGGTATTTTTCTCAGTTCTAAAAATTGGAACTTTATTTTCTTTTGCTATGTCGATAATAAAATCATCAAGAGTATTGCTGTTTGTTAGTACTATACAAGGTATTTTATTCTCTACTAAAGCCAGAAAAGATTTAATTCTCTTTGGCTTAGATAAGCTATTCAAATAGGCAACTTCAGTATTACCGAGAATCTGAACACTGTTTTTACTAAATCTTTCATAAAAACCGGCTAAAGCTAATTGAGGCCGGTATAAACTCTTTTCAGACAGAATATTATCAAGACCTGAATTACCAGTCAGACATTCAAAATATAATGGTTCTCTTTTAAATGCATCAATCCTAAGATCCGGCTTCTTTATTGTATCGGCTTTGATTTTGCTTGATAATGTATCAGATATATAATTTAAATTTTCCATTTAAAAACTAAGATAATTTAACAATTTTTTTTTGATGAGTTACCAATGACATTTTTACTTTTACACTGCAAAAATTCTTGAACCAGATGTCACATCTTGCAGATGTAGGACATCTTTATCTTTAAATGTGAGATTCATCACTTCGATTACAAATGACATAGTTTATTTTCCTCACAAAACTTTACGAAAGGTTAAGAAACTTTTGCAAAGTAAAAGGTACTCAATACTTTCGCACGAGTTTCCCAACTTTGCGAAAGTTAGAATGATGTAATCTTTTTTATATAAAGTTCTTTCTATATCAGAATATTCCGAATAACTAAACTCCATTTTATTCACTCGCAATTGGATTAGAATATTGCACTTGTTTTCGGGGAGAACTTTCAACAGCTCTTATTGCGATATCCTGGACCTGTGAATAAGATTTTTCTAATTGAACTGATAGCTTTTGGATTTGGTCGTTTTGCTCAGAAATACTCTTTTGAAGTGCTTCAATTTGAGCTTTATAGAGTTTTCGTTCTCCTTCAATTTCCTTTAATAAAATTTCTTCGCGATGCTTTGATTCAAGAATAATTTTTTCTGTAGCTTCTTTTACTGATTTATTTACCGCATTTTCGAGTTCTTTATTAAATGACCCGGCTTTTGTTCTTAGTTCTTTTAGTTCTGCTTCATTTGTTACTATTGCTTGCTCTCTTAAAGTAAGTTCTTTTTCGGCTTTCTCTTTCATTTCAGCAATTTCTTTAATTAAAGCATTTTTTTCTTCATTTAATTTGTCTAAGCTATTTCTTTTTTCTTTTTCGAAATTGTAGATAAATTCTTCTTTTTCACGTTGTCGTCTTTTTTGTTCTTCAGTTTCTTTTTCTTTTAACTCAGTTTGATTTGTTTTTTTCTCAATTTCCCAAGCTTCTTTTTTGGCTGCCATTTCGCTTTCAAATTCTTCTTTTTCAGATTCTATTTCACTTTCGAACTCAGTTTTTTTCCTGTTATATGTTTCAATCAGTGCAGCTAAAGAATTAGCGGACTTGTCAATATCATAGACTTCTTTGAGTTCTGCTTGTTTCGCATCAATTGCTTTTTTAAGGTTATCATATTTAGATTGGGAGGAATGAAGTTGCTCTTCAAGATTTGAAATAGTTTTGTTAAACTCGTTCTTTAATTGAGAAAGTAAACTATCAATGCCTTTATCAACAATATTATCAGCTTCAACAATTACTTTCTTTACTTCTTTTTCTTTGATTATTTCGTCTGGTTTTAGCTCTTGCTTCTTTTTTTCTTCGATTTCCTGAAGTAATTCATTATAGGCATCAAGCATTTGCTGCTTTGTATTTACTGTTGATAGCTTTTTGGGTGTAAAATTTGACATATTATTTCCTTATAATAAATATAATAATATGCAAATTTATGAAAAATGTTATAATTTTTTTTACAAATTTTCTTTTAAATGAAAAATACAGAACTCCTGGTGCCTCTTAGTTTGGTATTTCGCAGTCTTGTCATTCTGAAACGAAGTGAAGAATCTCACAACTCATTTCTACCACAGAGCTATAGATTCTTCACTTCGTTACCAATGACATCGCTACTTTTACTCTGCAAAACTTCTTGAACCAGATGTCCTACATCTTGCAGATGTAGGACATCTTTATCTTATGTCATCTCCATTTCAATAAAGCACTTACTTCATTTTGGGGTTCGGAATGACATCGCTATTTTTTTCTCCAAAAACTTCACGAAAGTTAAGAAACTTTCGCAAAGTAATAAGATTAGTACTTTTGTAAAGTTTCTTAACTTTGCGAAAGTTTATACTTATGTCATCTCCATTTAAATATAGCAATTGCTTTATAAGGGGTTCAGAATGACATACTTTTGCTATAATTAGCGAAATCAATATTTACGAGGCAAATCTTCTAACTCCTTTATTTTCATCATGGGGTCCGGAGTTCTGAACCTGAGAAGGAGTTCGATTTCGCAATGGCTTAAATACTTGTAACAATGTATTTCTTTGAGTTTTCTATTCAGAAAATATTATAAATATTATATTTTGTGATATTTCTTATATTTTATGTAAAATATGATAAATTTATATCCTATTTTATACATATTATTTTTTCTTAATTAATATTACTTCTATTACTTTTATTTTTATATTTAATTATAAATATATAATATTATATAGATAATTTTATATAATTATAATATTTATTATTAAATATAAGATTATTATTATTTAAATAATAATTTTATTAATTTATTCATATATTTTCTATTAGAAATTTATTGAATAAATAAAAAAATTTATATAATAAATTGAACGATTTATTGAATAAATAAGAATATTTATAAAATAAATTGAACGAATTATTGAATAAATAAAAAAATTTATATAATAAATTGAACGAATTATTGAATAAATAAAAAAATTTATATAATAAATTGAACGAATTATTGAATAAATAAAAAAATTTATATAATAAATTAAACGATTTATTGAATAAAT
>CAZCLJ010000392.1:0-3795 GCA_964499465.1 uncultured Hyphomicrobiales bacterium | reverse complement strand
CAGAATGACAAGACTGCGCAATAACAAACTACGAGGCATCAGGAGTTCTGAAACTTTACGAAAGTTAAGAAACTTTCGCAAAGTAATAAGAATTTCACTTTCGTAAAGTTTCCCAACTTTGCGAAAGTTTAGAAAGATGTCATCTCCCTAATAAAATCAAAATGTCAAAACAAATTATTGGCAATAATCCTTTTTTATTGCCAATAATTTGTATATATTATTTTCTTATTTATCTCTTGTCCGGGAAAGGAGGAGTGTTTTTTGGAACTTTTAATTTCTTATCGGTTTTCATTTCGTTAAGAATTTCTTCGATTGCCTTGTTTAATTGCTGGTCGTTCCCGATGTATTCCTGATAAACGTCATTTTCAATTTCAATATCCGGTTCTTGTCCAACACCTTCAAGAATCCAAGTGCCGTCGGCACCGAAGTTAGCAAATTCCGGCTTATAAAGATAGCCACCATCAAGGAAAGGATTCGAGCCGCGAATACCAATTACGCCACCCCAGCTTCTCTTTCCAATCAATTTGCCTATGCCAAGCTTTTTAAACTGGAATGGGAACAAATCACCATCAGATGCAGAAAGTTCGTTGATTAAGCAAACAATAGGACCGGTGATTACAGCATCTGGATTCGTATAGATATACTCCTGATTTCGTGCACCTTTAGCAACAACAAGCTCACGGCGAAGGCGTTCTATAATCATTGGGGATACATTTCCACCACCATTATATCTGTCATCGACAATCAATGCTTCTTTTCTTGCCTGTGGATAAAAATATTTTGCAAATTCGATTAAGCCGTTATCAACTCCCATATCTGGAATGTGGATATAGCCGACTTTTCCGCCAGTCTTTTCTTCTACGTATCTGCGATTATGCTCTACCCAGTTGTAATAAATAAGTTTATTTTCATTTTTTATTGTCTTAACAGTATATTCTTTTGCATCTTTTTCCGATGGGCTACTACTTATTTTTAAAGTAACATATTGACTTGCCTTATTTGTCAAAAGTTTAAACGGATTGTTTTCAGCAGTTAAGTTCTGTCCGTCAATAGCAATAAGATAATCACCTTCCTTGACGTTTATTCCGGGTTCTGTTAAAGGAGAGCGTGTAGCTTCTTCCCAGTTTCTTCCTTCGTAAATTTTTGTAATTTTATAAAATCCGCTTTTATTGTCTAATTCAAAAATAGCACCGAGCAAACCAATTGGAACTTTTTCTACTTCAGGGACTTCGCCACCACCAACATAAGCATGACCAATATTTAACTCCGAAATCATTTCGCTTAAAATGTAAGTCAAATCGCTTCTATGAACGACATAAGGCACAAGCTGCACATATTTATCATACATTGCTTTCCAGTCAACTTTGTGCATATCAGGGTCATAGAAGAAATCTCTCATCTGTCGCCAGCTTTCGTCAAATATTTGCTTCCACTCTGCTTTGCGGTCCAGTTCAACATCCATCTTTGATAAATCTAATCTGCCTTTGTCAGTTTTAACTTTATCTCCTAAATCAGTAATAAAGTAATTACTTCCACTTCTGAAAAGAATTTTCTTGCCATCTGCTGAAATTTCAAAGCCGGTAATATCGCCTACTTCGTTTTCCTTTTTAGTGCTAAAATCGAAGGAGCAAAATGTGGGCTTTTGTCCGTCAACGTTACGGACATAATAGATTTTAGAACCTTTTGTGGTTGTCAAATTCCAGTAATTTCCGGCTTTAACTGGTAATTCAAATATTCTGCTAACAATATTTTTAAAATCAATGCGGATGTCAGTATTTTTTGCTTTTTCATCTTTTGGCTTATCGCTCTTGGATTTTTCTTTAGCTGCTTCGTCATCGGCTTTGGCAGCGGTTTCATCGCTTTCAAATGCAAATGGGGACTGCACTGTGTCCTGAAGTGTTATTCCATAGATTTTAAACATATTATTGAATGAGAAATTCCATTCTAACGTGTTGATTGTTGGATTAAATGTTCTGTTTGAAACGAAAAACAAATACATACCACAATCAGAAAAACGTGGATTTACGCCTGTGAAGTAATCGTCAGTTACCTGCTCAATTTTTTTGCTGTCAAGCGAATAAATGAAAATTGCACTGTTACCGTTTAACAAACCATCGGAATAAGCGACCCATTTGCTATCGGGAGACCAGGAATAGTCGCGTATTTCCCATGCTTTCGATTTTACAATTTCAGTTGTTTTCTTTGAATCAACATCAATATAGTAAAGCGACATTGTTTTGTCGGAGCAAAGGATTTTTTTGCTGTCTGGCGACCAAAGTATTTCCCATTTATAGTTTTTGCTATTTTTTGTAAGTTGTGTCAAATCGCTTCCGTCTGGTTTAACGAGCCAGATTTCATCTTCGCCGGATTTGTCGGAAACGAAAGCAATCCACTTCCCATCGGGTGACCAAGTGGCATTTCTATCGTGGGCGCCGGGTGTTTTTGTCAAATTTCTTATATTGCCTTTTTCTGCGGGAACTGTGAAAACATCACCTCTTGCAGAAAATACGGCTCTTTTTGCATCAGGAGCAATGTTATACGAAGCAATATTATCTTTAACATTCAAAAAGGATTCTCTGACTAACTGAAAATCTTCTGCAACTTCAATGTTTACCTTTTCATATTTTTCGGTTGCCAAGTCCATTACGTAGATATTTCCGCCATTTTCAAATGTAATGAAATCGCCGCCGAGTGCGGGAAATTTCACATCGTAATAATCGAATTTTGTTACTTTTTTGCTTTGTTTGGTCTTTGTATCATAAACAAAAATATTAATGGTTTTGTCGATATCAGAGCAATAATAGATTTTATCTTTATACCACATTGGAATAAAATTTTGTGCTGGATTGTCAGTTATTTTTTCATTTTTCTTAGAATTCATATCGAAAATATAGAGGTCTTCTGCCTGACCGCCGCGGTATCTTTTCCATGGACGATATTCGCGGAAAATACGGTTGTAAGCAATTTTCGTTTCATCTGGGGAAAGAGAAGCAAATCCGGATTGAATGAAAGGAAATGTTTCGGGCAAGCCGCCATCAACTGAAACAAAGTATAATTGACCGCGCCAGGGGTTCCAAGCTTGCTGACGGGAACGGTAAAGTATTTTTTTGCCATCTTTTGTCCATTGCATAATCGCTTTGTCCGGTCCCATTCTTTCAGGCAAACCGGGCATATCCATACTATATGTTAATCGTTTTGGAACTCCACCGTTGCTTGGAATGGTATAAACCTCACGATTGCCATCGTATTCTCCTGAAAAAGCAATCCATTTTCCATCTGGCGAAAAGCGTGGAAAGATTTCTATTCCTTCCGAAGATGTAATTCTTCGGGCTAAGCCACCGCTTTTTTCAACGGTGTAAATATCTCCGCCATAGCTAAAGGTAATCAAATTGCCTGATATGTGCGGATAACGCAATAAGCGTGTTTCTTTTGCATCAAGATTTTGTAAAAGAAAACAGAAAAAAAGTATTGGTATTATAAAGTATTTTTTCATCAACTAATCCTTATAAAAAACAAATATTTAATTATTTTCATTTATTTCAAATATTATATAAAAAATATAACTTTAATTTGACGAATTAAATAAAGTATTGTTTCAGAAATAAATAAAAGAGAAGAAAGATGTGCTACATCTCGAAGATGTTGGACATCTGGCTCTTAAACTTTTGCAAAGTTGGGAAACTTTACGAAAGTCAGAACTCCAGACCCCATAACGAAAATAAAGGAGTTAGGAGATTTGCCTCGTAAAGAATAATTGCGCAGTTAATCTCCCAAATAAATTTGGGAGTTACTCTA
>CAZCLJ010000391.1:0-3804 GCA_964499465.1 uncultured Hyphomicrobiales bacterium | reverse complement strand
TCGTTTCGGAATGACAAGAAATGTTTATCAGGTTTTCAATAAATTATTACACTAGGGCTGATACGTTCTCTTATAGCCATACGATCAACAAGTTGATAGTATGGCTGTAATAGAGTATTTCAAAGAACGTATCAGCCCTGCCCCCGCCAGCGGGGGATAAATCCTTATGTCATCTCCATTTAAATAAAGGTCTTGCTTTATCTGGGGGTTGCCAATGACATCGCTACTTTTACTCTGCAAAACTTCTTGAACCAGATGTCCTACATCTGCAAGATGTAGGACATCTTTAACTTATGTCATCTCCATTTAAATAAAGGTCTTCTTTTATCAGGGGGATTCGAAATGACAAAAGATAATAAGTCCTTTCACTAATTACTAAGCTAATAGAGAAAAAATTCACTCATCTTAAATTGAGATGATGCAGTATGAAAAAAACATAATCGCAGCGGGATTATCAAATATAGTTTTGATTTGTTTGTAACTTTATGTAATTTTAATGTTTTATAATTGTATTTTTAAATAAAGAAAATCAAGATGAAAAAACATATATTAATCTCAATATTTTTACTTTTAAGCAGCTATATTTCTTATAGTGCATATTTAGAAAATTACCCAGTAGAACTAATCCAGCCAAATGGCTCCACTTTTAAATGTTTTGCAAGTGGCGATGAATTTTATAATTTCCTGCATACTGAAGATGGATTTGTGATTAAACAAGCTGATGACGGCTACTTTTATTTTGCTGAAAAAATTAATGACGCTATTGTTCCTTCAATTTACCGGATACAAGAACACAATCCTAATCTTTTAAAGCTTCAGAAATGGGTCAAACCAGATATTTCTATTGTCCGAGAAAATTTTGCTAACCATAACCAAATAAAAGAAATTGCATTTAAAAGGAAAGAGAACCAAATCCCTTATACTCAAATCACCAAGAGTGGAAAAGTAAACAATTTGGTGATTTTTGTAACTTTTAGCGACCAAAAGGAATTTGTTGATAGCATTGGAAAATACGATAAATTAATGAATAATGAAGAATCAATTTCTATGCGAAATTATTATCGTTTAGCATCATATAATCAATTTGATGTAGAAACGCATTTTTGCCCTATTTCAGAAGATAATATTGTTTCAATTAAATACGAAAAAAGCCGTGATTATTTCACTCCTTATAATGCTACGACCAATCCAAACGGATATAAAAGATATGGAGACAGATATGAAAGAGAGAGAGAGCTTTTAGATTATGTTATTGACAAAGCGAGTATTGAATACACTGATGTTGATGTAGATTTTGATAGCGATGACGACAATCGTATTGATAACATAGTTTTTATTATCAGAGGAAAAGCTGAGGGGTGGAGCGAATTGCTCTGGCCTCACAGGTCCTGGTATAGCGGTTCAAGCAAATTTAAAGGTAAAGAAGTTATGGATTACAACTTTATACTTTCTGATATAGTTGACAATTCAAGATACGGCTTAGGTACATTTTGTCATGAATTTTTTCATTCCCTCGGAGCGCCGGATTTATACCGTTATTATGAGGAAGATATTGCTCCAGTTGGTTCTTGGGATTTGATGGCAAACACCAACAATCCGCCACAGTTTATGTGCAATCTATTAAAATACCAATATACTGGCTGGGTACAATCGCTCCCTGAAATTACCTCTGAAGGCGAATATTTTCTATATCCGACAACATCTCCTACAAATAATATTTACAAATTGAAATCTCCTAACTCAGCCAATGAATTCTTTGTTTTAGAATATAGGAAAAAAGAAGGAAAATATGATAATAATTTGCCCGGTTCCGGACTTTTAGTTTACAGAGTTGATAATACAATGTGGATGGAAGGAAACGCTGGCGGACCACCAGATGAAATTTATCTTTTTAGAAAGGACGGATTTACTAATATACAGGGTAATCTTAACGAAGCAAACTTATGCAGCGAAGTTGAAAGGACATCTATAAGCGATTTAACAAATCCCAGTTTGTTTTTTGCCGATGGTTCAAATGCTGGTATAGAAATTTATGATATTTCTGATTGTGGTGAAATTATTTCATTTAAGATTGGTTATACTGTTAGAACTGTTATAGTTTACCCGATTAACAACAGTTTCGATTTGCCTTTAATGCCGGTAATAAGATGGAGAGCATCAGTTGAAGCTAATAATTATCAGATTCAGTTATCTTCCGATGCTGATTTTAATGATATTTTGCTTGATAATACAGTAAATGATACTTTATATTCTTTCTATGATAATCTTGATTACTCTTCTGATTATTTCGTTAGAGTAAGGTGGAAAAACCAAAACATAACAAGCGACTGGTCTGAAATTTGTTCTTTTTCTACTCATCCAAATAATACAGAAATTCTGTTTCCGGCTAATAATAGCGAAGACATCACAATTCTACCTGCTTTTATCTGGAAAGCTATTCCAAATAATAATGTTTATCAGATTATTATAGCTGAAGATAAAGATTTTGAGAACATTTATTTTAAAAAGAATTTTATTTTGGATTCAACATATAAAATTTCAAAGCTATTACAAACAAATACTACTTATTATTGTAAAATAAAATCCACAACAATTACTGGATACCAATCCGAATCATCAGTTTGCAAATTTACTACCAAAGCAAACGATTTAATCGTTGCTTCCCAATCAAATTCAATTGATGTTTGTAAATACGACTCTGTTAGCTTATATATTTCTGTTATTGGAAATATCAGCAAATACGAGTGGTATTTTAACTATGAAATTATTCCCAGTGCAACAGATTCAATACTCAATATTTCATCTTTTAATGAAAATAATGATGGGGATTACTATTGTAAGGTTTATTCTCCAGAAAACAATCTTACAGCCGAATCAAAATTAATCAGAGTTAATTTAATAAACCCACCAGAGTTAATTGATATTCCAAATCAAATTAAAGCTACTTTGGGAAATAATATTGAAATTCAAGTTGAGATTGATACTTCGGATATTGATATTAATACGAATTATTCTTTTCAATGGCTAAAAGATAGTATTCCTTTAAATGACGGAACAAAATACTCTGGAAGTAATAGCTTATCCCTTTTTGTTGCTGAAATCTCTGAAGAAGATATTAGTTCTAAATATTCTTTAATGATTTCAACTAAGTGTGGCGACACTGTTTATTCAAAAGCAACTTCTATTGTTATATTAGGCATAGAAGACAATGAAGAGTATAGTAATTTTATTGAAGTAACACCCAATCCGGCTTTTGAATCATTTAATATTAGCTTTTATGGAAAAAATGGCGAAACAGAAATATTGCTTTATGATTTGAATGGATTTAAGGTTGCAAAATTATGGAAAGGAAGTTTGCAAGAAGGAGTTGCTCATATTTCAGTTAATATAAAAGATTTGAATTTAAATTCAGCTGTTTATATAATTTCAGTAAAAAATCAAAATCAGTTTCTTACAAAAAAAGTAAGTATAATAAAATAATGATTAATGATTAATGATTTTTAGATATTAGTGTAGTAATTCCAGAACTCCTGATGTCTCGTAGTTTGGTATTTCGCAATTAATATAGTTCTGATATTAAAAAAATGTAATTTCACAAAATAGCAAACATATAACTCCTAAATAAATTTAGGAGTTATTCTAATAATTCAAGTAACTCCATAATTTATTATGGAGATTAACTGCAAAATTCAGAACTCAAGATGCCTCGTAGTTTGCTAATTCGTAGTCTTGTCATTTCGACCCCCCTGATAAAGCAAGTGCTTCATTTAAATGGGAATGACATTAATCAATAAAGCATTTTGT
>CAZCLJ010000390.1:0-3818 GCA_964499465.1 uncultured Hyphomicrobiales bacterium | reverse complement strand
TAGTATGGCTTAGAATTTTTTTTAGTTACAAATCCTCCTTCCCAAGTTGCACTTTGGAAGGAGAAACCAAGAATTTAATACAGTCATACTATAAACTTGTTGAGCGTATGACTTATACCAAACAGCTAACAATAATGGTAATATGATCTGTCATTCTGAAGCGCAGCGAAGAATCTCACAACTTCTTGACTCCACAGACATTGAGATTTCTCACTTCGTTGCCAATGACATCTTTTTTGGGAAATCAATGAAATACAGAACAGCACCAAGAAATCCCCCCTACCCCCCTTTGAAAAAGGTGGGTAGGGGGATTTTGGAATTCTATTTTAATAAGTCCTTATTAATTAATGTCATTCTCATTTAAAATAAAGGTCTTCCTTTATCATTGGGGTTGCCAATGACATCTCTACTTTTTACAACCAAAACTTTACGAAAGTTAAGAAACTTTCGCAAAGTGTAAGAAAAAGCAACGTAGTTGCTTCCTGTTTATAGAAAAAGTATTTTGAGTTTGCAAAACTCCGTAGGAGTGGTCTGTTTGTAGTAAAGATAGGTCGCAACTACGTTGCTTTTCTTTTTTTTATTATTATTTCTACAAACCTGACACTCCTACGGAGTTTAAAAAAACAAAACTCTTTCCACAGCAAGTTCAAATACTTTTAACTGATTTTAAATTTTCGCAAAGTAAGAAAAATTTAACTTTCGCACGAGTTTCTTAACTTTGCGAAAGTTAAAAATCTAAACTTTCTAAACTTTCTAAACTTCTAAACCTTATGTCATTTCCATTAAAATGAAGCACTTGCTTTGCCAATGACATCACATTTTGGCGGTCATTCTGAACAAAGTGAAGAATCCAGAGGATAGTGGTTAAAAGAAATTTTTCTGGTTTCTTCACTTCGTTCCTAATGACTGTGTTAATATATGTCATCTCCATTAAAATGAAGCACTTGCTTTGCCAATGACATCACATTTTGGCGGTCATTCTGAACAAAGTGAAGAATCCAGAGGATAGTGGTTAAAAGAAATTTTTCTGGTTTCTTCACTTCGTTCCTAATGAACCACTTTGGCTTTTTTAGCACGTAACTATATGTATAGCAGATAATTATATTTAGCAAGTAGATATTCTATATCTACCAGATATGGAATATCTACTCTTTGAAGTCAGAAAGTATATTTTAGTCATGCTATCAGCTTGCTGATAGTATGACTTTCTTCTTAATTCGTTCATTATCATAAAAGTAAACGTCTTCGTTTATATTCGCCTCAGAGCGACAATTTTTCGAACTCTACAAAAGTAGAAAATACTAAAATTTAAAAAAAAATATAAAAATTTTCTCATCCTACTTCTCTTTTAATTATTGCAAGCAATTCCTTTCTGCCGTCTCCCGTTACAGAAGAAAAGGGAAGCACTTCAAGACAATGCGTGCAATACTGAACGAAATTTTCGAATTGGTCTTTTCTTTCCGAAACCTGCTTTTTTGATATTTTATCTGTTTTTGTCAATATAATAATGTAATTTTTATTATTATTTTCAAGCCATTCGATAAGGGCAAGGTCGGTATCAAGTGGTTCGTGGCGGCTATCGACCAAACAACAAATCAGTTTTAACTTATCTCTTTTGGTAAAATAATCATAAATCATATCTTTCCAGCTTTGCCGCTCAGTTTTGGAAACAGCAGCATAGCCGAAGCCAGGCAAATCTGCAAGTATGAAAGTGCTATCCACAAGGAAAAGATTGATTTGCTTCGTTTTTCCCGGATTCGCACTTACTTTGGCTAAATTTTTTCTGTGAACTATTGTATTTATTAACGAAGATTTTCCTACGTTGCTTCTTCCAGTAAAAGCAACTTCATTGTAATTGTATTTTGGAATATTTGAAATTTCATTTGCTCCCGCAATAAATTCTGCATTTTGTATTTTCATATTTACTTAAAATATATTAATTTGTTGTTTTTAAAATTTGTAAATGTAATTTAAAAAAAAATAATCAAAAAAAAAAGGATTTTATGAAGAGAATACTTGTAACAGGCGCCTTAGGGCAGATTGGCTCTGAGTTAACGATAGAACTACGCAGACGATATGGAAACGAAAATGTTATTGCTTCTGATATCCATAAACCAGATGAAGCATTCGAGAAAACCGGTCCTTTTCATATAGCAGATGTAACAAAACCAGAAACTTTACAATGCATAATTAAAGAATATAACATTGATACAATTTTTCATTTAGCCGCCATTCTTTCAGCAGTAGGGGAGAAAAGACCCGAGTTTTGCTGGAATACTAATATGGGTGGAACGATGAATGTGCTTCAACTCGCAGTTCAAAATAAAATTGAAAAAGTTATTTTGCCAAGCTCTATGGCAGTTTGGGGTGCTGGTGTTACTCAAGAAAATACTCCACAGGAAAGCGTTTTGAAACCAACTACTATGTATGGTATTACAAAAGTAGCCGGCGAATTGCTTTGTGACTACTATTTCAACAAATTTGGATTAGATTGCCGCGGTTTACGCTATCCCGGTATCATTTCTTCAGAAACTTTGCCTGGTGGCGGAACTACTGACTACGCTGTCGAAATCTACTACGATGCTGTTAAAACAAAGCATTATAATTGCTTCCTAAAAGAAGATACAATGCTGCCTATGATGTATATGCCAGACTGCTTAAATGCTACAATTTCCCTTGCTGAAGCAGATATAAAAAAACTAAAACATCATGGTGATTTCAATTTAGCTGCATTTAGCTTTACTCCAAAAGAATTAGCCGAATGCATCAAAAAATTCATTCCGGATTTCACAATTGAGTATAATCCCGATTACCGTCAGGCGATTGCAGAGTCCTGGCCTCATACTATTGATGATTCCGCTGCTCGCCAAGAGTGGGGCTGGAAGCCACAATTCGATATGGAAACTATGACTCAAGATATGATTGAAAAATTAAGAGCAAGACTATAAAATAATTTTAATTCAAACTCTTTCCTATTTGAAATAGGGAATAAGGTGAAATTCGATTATGTAAGAAACAGGTATGCCTGTTTCCTACACTGAAACATAGATGTCCAACATCTCGAAGATGTTGGACATCTTCTTTGAACACACAGCGGGTCTATACTTGTAAACCTTCCTATTTCATCATCATACTTTCGGACGCCGTGGTTAGTGTAGTTGCTTTCTTTATTTACTCAATAAATAAAATCTTTTATTCGAATAATTCTTTAGATACTTCTTGTTTGGTTATGTTGAAATGTTCAGATATATCTTTAACTATTGAATTTAAAGTGCCTATTTTTAAAGGATTATGAGAAGGTATTGTAATGTTATGTTCACCGTTTTCATTTGTTGACAATCTTATATGGCTTCCAGTTTGACGTATTACTTTGTATCCGTATAATCTTAATAGTTTAGATAATTCTATACCACTTATATTTCTTGGGGTTTTCATACTAATGCTAACTCTTCTTCACTAATAAAACTCAATCTTGCTTTTTTTGGCATTTGTATATCATCGAAGTGGCATAATATTGAATCTTTTATATTTAATTTAAGTTCTTCAATAGTATCACCTTGAGTAAAAATGCTATAATTCATAGCTTTAGCAAAGAATCCTCCATTAACATCTTTTTCTACAATAAATTTTATTTCTTCCATAATATATCCTTTGTTATTATTTGTGAATAAACGACTTAAAATAATAAATATTTTATTTTGAATTTTTTTGGGTCTATGCTTGTACACCTACATATTTCCTAGTGTTGTAATTCGTTAAAAGAGTTATTATATTGTGTCATTTCGAAACGAAGTGAGAAATCTCACAAGTCATTGCTA
>CAZCLJ010000389.1:0-3828 GCA_964499465.1 uncultured Hyphomicrobiales bacterium | reverse complement strand
CAAAAAAATAATTTAAAAATGATTAATTTAGGTAAACGTATTTCAGTACAAGACAATTAATTATTTTTTTAATAAATTCAGAACTCTCTAAACTTCGTAATTTTTTTTCGCATGCCTGTCGTTCCGAACCCCACAATAAAGGAAGACCTTTATTTAAATGGAGATGACATAATTTTACCCTGTCATTCTGAACGAAGTGAAGAATCTCACAAGTCATTACTACCACAGAGTTTGAGATTCTTCACTTCGTTAAAAATGACAACTTTTTTTCAAACTGCCCAAACTTTACGAAAGTTAAGAAACTTTCGCAAAGTAATAATATCAATACTTTTGTAAAGTTTCTTAACTTTGCAAAAGTTAAACTATTTAAACTATCTAAACTATCTAAACCTTTTGTCATATCCATTTAAATAAAGCACTTGCTTTATCTTGGAGTTCTTAAATTATACAGATAAAGCATCTACTTTTTCTTCTACCCATTTATTCAAAAGTACATTTGCGGGTTGATTAAATTGTTTAGATAATGAAATTACTCTATCGGAAAGATTTTTATAAAGTAAAAAATAATGACTTTCATCATCTATATTTACTTCAAAATCAATATCTTCAGTAAACTCATTAAACTCAGATAAATCGTGATTATCCCAAAAATCACTTAACTCGTTTAATGAAGCACTTTTTGATAATGATGTTATATTATTTTCTTTCATACATTCTTCTTTCTTTTAGTGTCATATCTCTTGCCGAAATAATAAGAATTTTATTGTTTTTTTTATAAATAAAAAAAATGATTAAGTATCTTCCGCTATAAGTTTGACCTAATGCAGAATAAACATTTTCTCCTTTTGTAAAACCGTTCTCTACAAATTTAAATTTTGGATTATTATCCAATAATTCAATAACTTCAAATTGTTGAACATTGTGTTTGTAATAAAGTTTATCAACTATATCTTCTAACCAAATAATACCATTTATTTTCATTGAAACTAACTGTTCTTATTAATTTTTACTCTTTCCCAAGTTGCACTTGGGAAAGCAACTTTCACAAAAGCTTTGCTTTTATAATTCATTCTAAAAAATGTAAAGTGCAACTTTAAATGAAATCATCCTTCCCAAGTGCAACTTGGGAAGGAGTTCAACTTAATAACCTAATAACTTAATAACCCACTAAACCTAATAACCTATTAACTCAATAACCTACTAAACCTAATAACCTAATAACCCTATAACAATTAATAATTAATAATTAATAATTAATAATTATCTCATTATCACCATTTTCTGGCTCGCTGAAAAATCTTTTGAAGTAAGCGTAACGACATACAAACCGATTGGTAAATCTGATATATCGAAATTTATTTCATTTTCTATATTTTCAAAAAACATTTCTTTTACTTGCAATCCATAAGAGTTTGTTAAAGTAACTTTCATATTAGACGTATTATTAAGTTCACATTTTAAATTTGCGATGTTATCAACTGGATTTGGAAAGATAGAGAAAGAGTTTTCTGGTAATGGAAAAGTAGAAGGGACAGAAGAAGATTCTAATTCAAGTTTAAAAATACCCTCATCAGTTGCTAAAAATAAAGTATTATTTAATAATATCATATTTTCGGTAAAATTCCCAACATCAACAATTTGAGTCCAATTATAGCCATTATCTGTTGATATAAAGATTTCATCAAAATCACTAAGTGCAATTATATACTTTTCATTATGAACAATCGAAGAAATACTAGTGTGGCCCATGTTAGAATTAAACTCATACCATAAAATTCCACCGTTATTTGATTTATATAAACCATAATCAGTGGTGCCTGCAAGCATATAATTATCAAAAGCATCAATTGTATAAATATAATCAAATTCTGAAGCTACCCTTTGCCAACTATCACCTTTGTCTGAAGATAAAAATATACCAGAACTAGTAGCCAGTATACTATTATTTTCATAAATAACAAAGTCTTTAAAAACTGCTCCTGAATTGAACTGTTCAGAAATATCAGTCCAGTTTTCACCTAAATCGGTTGAAAAAAAACACTTATATTCATTTTCTTCATTATGAGCACTAACATATAATTTATTATAAATGGAAAATATAGAATTTACATAATAATCAGATAAACCTATATTAGACCAGTCTATACCATTATTTGTTGATAAATAAATGCCTTTAGAGATAAAAGTTCCAACAAATATGTTATCTTCAACTACTTCAATAGTTCTTACTGATAAGTTGGATAAACCAATTTTTTTCCAAGATTTACCTTCATCTTTAGAGATAAATAGACCATTACCTCCTGTTCCTGCATAAAGATTGTTTCCCTTTTTTTCAATAACATTTATAAAAGAAATACTAAAGCCAATCTGTTCCCAAGAAGAATATTCATTGTTCGAAGTATAAATTCCATTTTCAGAGGTGCCGACAATAATATTATCTTTGTAAAAACAAGAAGAAATAACTATATCATTTAGTTCAGTTTTAGTCCAGCTATTTCCATTGTTTTTTGAAATATATAAATCATCTTCAACCCCTGCATAAAAATTGATGCCGTCTGTTGCTAACATACTGACATTCTCATATTCAAAATCAGCTAAAGCCCAAGTTCCTCCATTATCAGTTGATTTATATAATCCATAATAAGTACCTGCAAAAATTAAATTATTTTTAGCAACCAAAGACAATACACCCTGGTCAATCACATTAAGTTCCCAGCTTTCACCGTTGTTTGTAGATTTATAAACTCCGCCGTATGTACCTGCAAAAATAGTACTATCTGAAACTGCAAGAGTTCTAGCTTCTGAAGGAAAATCAGTTTCAATCCAATTTAATCCATAGTCAGTACTTTTATAAATTCCACCTCTTTCAGAGCCAGCAAAAACTATACTGTCTTTGACAATTAAACATGATATATCTTTATCAAATGAAGAAATCCATTTCTCACCTCCATTTGTTCTAACATCAATCCCATAGTCATAATAAGCGATTATTACATTATCATTAATTAATGCAATAGCATTTACATCTGAACTACTAAGAATTTTCCAGTTTTTTCCATTATCAGTAGTTCGATATAAGCCAGTTGTTATGCTACCGCTGACTTGCTTATCTGCAATTCCTGCATAAATTGTATCACCTTTACAAGCTACTGCTGTTACTTTCCCGCCTTGAGGTCCTTTTATTTTCTGCAATTCTCCTCCAAACTGGGCTACTGCTGAAAAAGATACACAAATAAAAAATGCTATAACAAATAAAAAAATCTTACTCATAATGTTATTCCTTTTTTTAATTATGATAGAAATCTAAAGCTTTATAAAATTTCGTTTAATTTCAAACAATACAATTAGTTTTGCTTTTATCAATGTATTTGTAATGCTGGAGTATGCAAGAATCCATCTTGGTTTTCCCAAATCAGAAAAAACAAAGAATTTTTTTAGTCATTGGTCATTGGTCATTAGTTGTTAGTAAAAATACTAATGACTAATAACTAATGACTAATGACCTTTAAAAACTATTTTTAAGATGGATTCTGACATCCGTCAGAATGACAATTTTAGTACTCCCCAAAAAATACCCACTTATCACTAATCATTAATCACTAATCATTAATTTAATCCCTACGGGATAAACGCAGTCAAGGATTATGCTTGTTACAAATATCAAATCCCTATCGGGATATTATTTCTTTAACCACCAATAACCCATTTATCATTTAACTCTTTCCCAAGTTGCACTTGGGAAAGCAACTTTCACAAAAGCTTTGCTTTTATAATTCATTCTAAAAAATGTAAAGTGCAACTTTCAAAGAAATCATCCTTCCCAAGTGC
>CAZCLJ010000388.1:0-3846 GCA_964499465.1 uncultured Hyphomicrobiales bacterium | reverse complement strand
CAGTCAATACAAGCGACTTTTTCATCCTTAACGTTGAATCAGGGGTAATGGACAAACCATGGACTTTCTTTCAAACAAGACCGTTTAATTTTGGTTCTGAGGTACCTAAGCGGATGCTGCAGGATATAATCAGGGTGACAGGCGAGAATAAGGCAATATTTGAAACGGTTTACGATCAGTTCACGTTGACTTTGACTGAGAACATTGCAGAAGGGGGAACCGTAACAGGTGGTGGAACTTACCAGGAACAAACAGTAGTTACGATAACGGCTACTCCGGCTGAAGGCTATTTATTTATTAGGTGGAAAGAGTCAGGACAAACATTTAGTACGGATGCAACTACGGATGTAATAGTAAACGACAATAGAACTATTGAAGCTGAATATGCTGATATAGTTGACATTGTAACAAGCGTAAATACTGTAGGACTTGGCACTACTTCAGGGGATGGATCTTATAATCCGGGCGCAACCGTAACCGTAAATGCAACTGCAAGCGAAGGGTATCATTTTGTAAACTGGACCATAGATGCAGTTGAAGTTTCGACAAGTGCTGAATATTCATTTGTCGCTACGCAAGATGCTATCCTTACGGCAAATTTTGAATCTGACATTGTGTTACCTGACAACGCAGGAAAATTATATAACTGGATGGCAATAACCGATGTAAGGGGGTTAGCGCCAACCGGATTTATTGTTGCCTCTGAAGAAGAATGGGCTGATTTATTGGCTTATCTCGGGGGTGGTGCAGTTGCCGGGGGAAAGATGAAAGCCGTTGCTGGATTTAACGCACCAAATACAGGGGCTACGGATGAAGTAGGCTTTAGTGGCATATCAACCGGAGCAAGAAACCCAGATGGTTCATTTATCAACTTTGGCACACATAGTTATCATTGGATTAAGAATATTAACAATTAATACTCAACTAACATGGCATTTACAGGATTGGGTGCAGGAATATTAGGTGATCCTTACCAGATTACGACATGGGCGCAGTTTAAGGAAATAGCAGCCAATTTATCATCACACTTCAAGTTGATGAATGATATAACTGCAAGTGGCGATTTTGGTGCTTGTGGTGCTTTTTCAGGAGTTTTTGATGGTGATAATAAAACCATTTCAGCAATATTTGATAATGGCAGTTATCCGGTATTATTTCCTTTAAATGAAGGAATATTCAAAAAAGTATCATTAATTGTTACAAATAGCCCGGATTCTATTTTTGGCGATAATACAGATGCCACAGCAACGCAAAATTCAATTTTTGAGGATATAAACATTACTTCTTTAGGTGCCATTAAATTTTGCGGAAACATGGCTGGTTGCCAGTTGACAAATATATCATTAGTTTGTACTGGTTCAAGTCCTATTGTTACACTGGGAACTATTATTAATAATTGCACTTTCACAAATGTTTATATTCATGCATTTGGTGCAATTAATATTGGTTATGGAACGACAGGGGTATTACAAGGCTCAACATTTACTGATTGTAAGTTTATCTCACGCCCAACCGAAAGAAGCACAACTGTTTCAAATGTTTATACGATAAGGACAAAAACAGTACACACAACAACCTTTACGCATTGTTTGTTTTTTGCTCCAACACCTTATTTAAACACAGCCCAAATAACAGATGCAGCAAATATACCCACATATTTACGGTGTTCATTCATAGCTTATTGGAATGGCAATTACAATAATAATGCAACCACTGAAATTTTAACATTATCAATGGTTGGAAACTGTACTAAATGTTATTTTGGTGGTAGATTAAAAATCAGTTTTACATACATTTATATTGGACACCCAAAGTATTTTAATGCAACAGATTGTCATTTGGCATTTAAAATTGAAGTTTTAGACGCACCATCATATTATCCAATAGTTGTTTTTACAAGATCAAGTGGCAGCCAAACAAACACATATACAAGAATATTTAATGAATGTGAAGTAATAAATGGAGCTGGTAATAAATCTACATTTTTAGGTGAAAATGGAACAGATTGTTTTATTAATAACCAAACATGTGATTTAACAAAAATACCTACAACTAACTACACAGGTTTAACAACAGCCCAAACCAAGGATAGTGTTAATTTTACAAATTTCGACTTTAATACAGTTTGGCAAATAAATCAAGGTGAAACACCTAAGTTACGAGATGTAATTTACGATCCAACCCCTCACTTTATCAGTCCATTTGATAGAATTACAGTTACAAACCTTGATTTAGTTTCGGCAATAACAACGATTTATTTTAAATGCGTTCTGATACCCGATGAATGGACTTGCTATTTTGGAAGTTCATTAAACAATATTGAATTATCCGAAAATGCAGGGACACGTAATTTTGAAACAGCAACAAGATATAATTCAACCAAGGCGTTAGGAGATGGGGAATTTTATGTAAAAGTTGTTTATGGTAATCATTATATAACAGGTTCAGCATATCATTTTACTATTGAAGACCTACCCATCACAACCATTGATATTCCTGTTGGCAATTATATTACTATGTCATCCCCAAGTGTAAATTATGTTCATGGTACTGCTCTTGTAAATGGGTATTTATTTGGTGCTACCAGGGAAATGGATGGTGCTAATTTCTTTAAGCTAAAGTGTGATGATTATTCTGATGTTACATATCTTACAATAACTGCAACCGGATTATTTGATTTATTGCGTTTAGAGCAAATTGTATCATGTCAGGGTTTTTTATGGATGCAGTCAACAAAGGCTGGTATCTATGATCTATTGGTAAGAGTCAATCCTACTACATTGGAGTATATTGTATTCAAACTTTCTGAAAATAATGCTGACCAAGCGTTATCGGAACCAATTGGAACAGATGGGACATATTTATATGCTTCCTGCCAAGATTATGTTAGAAAAATATCTCCACCATTAGGAACATTAGTGGAGTATAGTTATGAACAAGGTGGAGTGCCTATTGCCTTGCCAGCAAATCTATCTTTAGCACAATGCCCTATTATTTTTCTGAACCTACCCAATAAACCAAAAGTACATTCAATCATTACAGATGCAACGTATATTTATATAGCTTGTACTTCAACGGCAGCTCCAAATGGCGTTTATTTAGGCGTACAGGTAACTCACCTACAAAAAATCAACAAACATACCATGGTAACGGTTGGCGATATTCCTATTCCAAAGACAACCGATGATATGACGCAAAATGAAGAATATATTTTTCTTGCGCCAGAACTTGAATATAATTCAAGTGTAGTGGCAATGGGTGAAGATTGGGGGTTATTTGCTATAAAAAAAAGTAATCTTTCTATTAAGTATTTAAAAGCATTAACATCTTCTGATTATGGTACTAATGAAACACTAAGGGCTTGTTTTGGTGTTCAATATTTAGGTGATTATATGCTTGTTCAGAAAAACAATAAAAATGAGGCATACATTATTGATACATCTCAAATTGAAAATTGGGGAGACAATTTTCCTGTTGGTGGCGCATCCGTTGCACGCTTGAGATTTACACTCAATGGAGCCGCATTTCTTGATATTCCGGTTAATGAATGTACTTTAGGATCAGATGGCAAATTTCATGCTAATAACTGGACTAATACCAATACAACGGTGTTTAAGTTTTTACCAGAAGGATTTACTTTCGCTTTTGAACCAATAGTAGATTCTGTCTTAATACAAAATTTAATAAATGAAGTAATAATAAGTGGTCATATTCTTGATTCAGGAAGTTCAGCCATAACAGCAGAAGGATTTAATTACGGTATAGATCCCAATAATCTAACTGAAACTATCACAGATGCCGGAACGCCTATTGATTTTCAGGCTGTATTAGACGAACTAACGCCAG
>CAZCLJ010000387.1:0-3881 GCA_964499465.1 uncultured Hyphomicrobiales bacterium | reverse complement strand
TGAAATAAGCCACCCTCTTGTTGCTATTATCCCTGCAATAACTGTTAGAATTACCCCATTAAAATTGCCATTTTCTAATATTCTTTCAAGAGGATTAAATTCAATCAAAACAGGAAAGTCTAAAGAAAAATACATGCTGTTTATTAGATGAAAAGATAACATCATTAATAATGTCAACGATGAATAATAAATAGCCAAATACCAAATCTTTAGTGATTCCGGGACTGTAATATTAATATCAAAGCGTACATTAATATCTACATCTTGCATTACACCTGAATTAACAATAGTCAATGAATTTATATCAGGGTCTGAGTTATTTTCTCTTGAGCTATATTCATCAACGGAATTAATCTCTTTTTGGTAATCTATATTATCTATTGAAATATTAAAGTTCTTAGGAGCTTTTAAATACAGCCAAGAACTTCTTTCTTTTAGTGGGAAATACTCATAATTTATTGTTCTTTCTTCAATAGGGAAAAATAAACTTGCTGATAAATTATTATTTGAACCATCTGATTTGATAGAATCAAAATATTCAGCTTTCAATATGAAACTTTTACATTTTACATCTTCGATTTTTATAAAACAAGGGTAGCCAAGCTTATGCTCCCACAGATAATCGAATAAATCATTAGCAGAAATATTATTGCTGCTTGCTAAGCTACTTAGTTCATTTGAAATTACATCGTATACATAGGATTTTGCTTTTTTATTATCCGCTACAATTAGTCTTTTATTTTCTTGTGTAATTTTTAACCAACTTAACCTATTAAACGGATTAAATAGATAATAGAACTTAGTATAATTAAAGTTGCTTGGTAATTCTATATCAAGTTCATGTACAATCTTTGCACGATTGGGTGTTTCAAAATCTAATAATCTTTTCTCTCGTAATTTTACTAAGTCAAGTTCATTAAACTCCTCTTGATAAAATTTATTT
Organism: uncultured Hyphomicrobiales bacterium; assembly: GCA_964499465.1. Taxonomy (GTDB): domain Bacteria; phylum Bacteroidota; class Ignavibacteria; order Kapaibacteriales; family UBA2268; genus JAAYJM01. The sequence continues at coordinate 2,938 of CAZCLJ010000387.1, read as the reverse complement.
ATTTCTCGTGTAAACTTATATATTAAAGGATACAAACCTATATCGATTGAGGAGATAATGCTTTCTATGTTTGCATCATTCCCTATGTCTTTTCTTGATTTTGAGTTTAAACCAGGTAAATAAAATTTCTTTTTCATATAGGCATTATTTTCAGTGGACAAAAATCATTACATCTATCACAATTATTGGAAGCTTCACTAAGACAAGATTTTTCTTTTGCTCTGCTTTTATAAATGGCATTATCTATTTCTCGGATATCATTAAATCTTAAAATGTTTACCGAGTGAGCTGCAATTTTCGCGGCAATTATACCATCAATTGCATCTTTTACTGATATCTCTGATTTTAAGTGTTCATTTGGTGATATGCTATTTATAATGTTAGCACAGTTGAAATAGCCAGAAAATGCAGCTCCGATTGCTGAAGAAATATGGTCAACCCCCTCTGCATTATCTGTAGGTAATGGACCTAAAGGCATAATAGGACAGTTGGACTCTATCAATAATTGCGAATGTTTTTCAATGCTTGAAAGGTCAATATGCCCAACGTTCTCAATTATTACATTAATATCATTATTCCTTAGTAGTTGACTTAATTCAATTTGTTTTTGAGTTTCTAATAAATGAACTTCATCTAAGGCATCAATGATACCTGCTGGTCGAAAGGTTGTTCCTAGACTAATTGCAACATTATATTTCTTTACTATAGAAATAATTTCTTCAAAACATTCAAGAAGGATATTACCTTGTCTATTATTTATGACAGAATCATGTAAAACCATTCCTCCTCCACGGCTTGTTATTGGTATAAGTCTGCTATTTTGGGCAATTTTATATAGCTCTAAATCTGCTGTAAAATGAAATGTAAAAAATGAAACACCTTGTTTAGCCTGTTTTTCAATATTTTCTAATAGTGATTCCTTTTTTATTCCTGTTTTGTTTGAGTAGGAAAGGTAAACAGGAAGTGTACCTACTGGTATTTTATATTTTTCAATAATATATTTATAAAGCGAAATGTTTGTATCTACAGTTGACAAATCCATCATCAAATCTGGGGATGATTCCTTTTGCTTAAAAATCTCATCAATTTTTTTAATTTCCTTTGTATAGCCTCTAGGATTGTTTATACCAACATTACAATTTACTCTTATCGGAAATTCTTTACCAATTCCTAAGTCGTTGTTTCTTGCTTTTAATTTAAAGGAATCTGTCATTAAAATATTTCTACTTGTTTTCAATATGTGTGGATTCTTTGCCTTGCTGCCAACGGTACGCGGCTATATTGTGAGCGGGTTTTGGTTCCGTTTCACTTTCAGCCGTTAAAAAGTTAAAGATAGCAAAATTTGTCAAAATACGATTTCACCCCGCTTGCAATATGAGCCGCTGTTGGCAGTAGTAAATGTCTAATACATTGATTTTGTCTTCTCGTCACAATAACTTTTTCTATACTTTAATCCATTCTTCATTACTATCACACTATCATTTATCATAACTGTTGAGATTGTGTCTATTTTTCTATCAATATAGTAACGAGTATCAAGAAATATTTCCAATTCAGAACATTCAATATTGTTTATTTCTTCTTGATAATTAAAAACTGATGCTGAGAATTTAACAACAATATTATCATGGAGCTTTGGAAAAATTACCTTTCCATTTAGGTCAGTCAACTTTGAAATATATTGATTAGGTAATTCAACATTTGCACCAGGGAGTACTTCTTTAGTCCAATAGTCTTTTATGATAATGGTCAAAGAGTCAGAATTAATTTGTTTTTTTATTAGATAAACAGAGTCTTTTCGAGCATGTCTATATTCAACAATAATAAGCTTGTCAATAAATTTATAGTTTCCAAAACCGTAAGCAAGGACATGTCCACCAATTAATTCATGAATACATATTTTGTCAGGTTTTATAAAAATAATATTTCCACAATTATTTTCACAACAATACTTTCCAGAATAGTTAGGTTCGTTGTCAATGAAAACAAAAAAAAACAATAACGCGATTAAGTATTTCATTGGTTATACATTTATTACTGCCAACGTCTTATAACCCAACCTCAAATCTCCAAAAGTAATCATACTCATCCAATTTTGGGTGTATAACCGTACCTTTTGTTAATTTTATTTCTGTTTCAAAAAAAAATACTTCTTTATAAATTCTATAACGTTTATTTTTATTCTTCATAATTAATTACAAAACTAAGTTCATTAGCTTTGAATTCAAATTTAGAATTTTTTTTTGGATTCGAGCAACTAATTATAATTTTCTTTTTCAAAGAGCCAATTCCAAAGTTCGGTCTCTTTTGTTAGCTTAAAAAATTAATTTTGTTCGAGAACTAAGGAGGATTAACCATAACTTTTGTATTGCCGTATAGTGCCAATATCTTCTTTAGTTTTCCGATTGCGACTATTCAAAATTAATATAAATTCTTAAAAACTATTTAAATTCTGAAACATTAAAAATTCTATACCATTATTTTTAACACAGTCTCATTCGTCATCTATAAACAAAAACATACCATTCGTAAACAAAAACAGTACATCCATAAAAAAAAGCTTTTCCCAATTAAAATAATTACTTCCTTTGAAAAAAAATTAAATTAAAAATACGGCTGTCAATTGGAAATTAGTTCTATTAACATTAAAATATTTTTTGTTTCAGATAATAATTTAGTTTTATGTTAGTTATTATTTAATCTTAATATTATTTATGAATAAAACATCTTTTCTTCTAATAATTTATTTTTTGTTTTTTTTAACAGAAAATATTTATTCTCAGAATAATATCAACACCCAAAATAATTCACTTTGCAATAAAATGATAAATGTTTATTTTAATTGTCCGTATTGCGATATGAATTTTGTTAAGAACGAAATTTCATTTATTAATTATGTGCGCGATCAAAAAGATGCACAGTTATATGTGTTAGTATC
>CAZCLJ010000386.1:0-3884 GCA_964499465.1 uncultured Hyphomicrobiales bacterium | reverse complement strand
TCTCAAAAGTAAACGTCTTCGTTTATATTCGCCTCAGAATGACAAGACTGCGCAACACCAAACTACGAGGCACCAGGAGTTCTTAATTTATTTGGAGAAGCACTAATTTATGTTAAAAATATATCCTTCCTTTAATATTTCAAATGGAATAGTTCTTCTATGAAGTATTTTCGTGTGTGTAGAATCATATACACTCAAAATTATATTTTCTGTTACTTTCCATGAACCAACTTTCTGTCCATTATCAAGGGTTTTTGTAAATGATTTGTTAAACCAGTTAAATTTGTTTGGTTCAAAATATATTTTTCCATTTAAGTCGGTTTTATTTTGATATGTTATATAGGTATAACAATTTAAATTTGAATCGAAATAAGAAAAAATACCAATTTCTTTATCGTAAAATAGAGTAACAGAATCAATTGCAATATCCTCTTTTTTCAACAGAACAGAATAAAAACCATCTTCAATCTTTGGGTTTGCACGCAAATCAGCAGCTATTTTATATTGTCCTAAAGAATCAAAAAAATTTTCTTTAAGAACATATTTTGAAAAAGATACCTGGTTGACTAATTCGATTGAATAATTTCCTGCCTGTTTAATTTTAAAATGAATAATAGAAACATTACAAGTTGGATTAGGAGCAAGTCCGATATCTATACCGTTGTAAATATCTTCAGTTAATTTGATTTCATAACCAAAACTAACAAGGCAATCCGTTTGGTTTTTGTCCAATACAGTATTATAAACAATTACAGAGTTAGCTTCTTTTTCTGGTTGATTAGAATTATTATTGTTTGTTGAACTATCTCCGCAAGCAGCTAATAATAAAGCAATAAGAACAATGCTATAAATTAATTTCATAAAAAATCCTTTTTAAGTAAAAAATTACAGTTTAATATAAAAAGTATATTAAAAAAAATAAATGACTTTGGTAAAACAAAATAATAGAAATTGCTTCAATTACTTATGATATTTCCCAATAAGTTTCCAGATAAAGCGATGGAATGAGTGCATTGATTTTACTGGTTCAGCATACATCATAATACATTCATTTGAAATAAATGGAATATCTTTTTCTTTGCAAAACTTAATTGCTTCATCGCTTTCGCTACCTTGCTGTATCCAAATATTTTTTATTCCGGCATTAACTGCGGATTCCACTGCAGAAAGTGTTTCAGTCGGCTTTACAGTAATTAAAGCTGATTCATATTTTTCTTTTAAATCATTAAAACTGTTAAAACATCTGATACCATCAATTTCAGTTGTATTTCTGTTAATTGGTGCAATACTATAGCCATTTTTAGTTAATTCATTAAAAACATATCGCCCGAACTTTTTTTTATCACGGGAAACGCCTGCAATAGCAATTTTCTTTTGCTTTAAAAATGATTGAATAAATTGACCTTTTTCCATAATATTCCTTTTATAATAATCATTTATTAAATTTTTACAAATATATATAAAGTTTAAAATATTTTAAAATAAATTTTTTATTATTAATTTCTTAAATTTATTAGTCTATATTATTCATAAATTTAAAAAAAATATTCAGTAGTTATTGATAATAAATGGTTTGCTTAATATTCTGTAAAAAAAACTAAGTTTTTTCTCTAATTTTTAGTAAATTCTAAAATCGTTACTTAGGATATTCATCCGATGACTGGGAAGTCATCGGATGAATTATTCAGGTTAGAATTGAATATTCCACATTTATTAAGAAATTAATAAAGGTTCAAATCCAAGAATTGATATACTTATTGTTTTTAGATAATTTTGTAATTTGCATAAGAAAAAAAGGGAATAAAGATGAAATATGTTATTTATTTAATAATTCTTCTAACTACATATAATACTACATTATCCAATATAGAGTCAGATACATTAAAATTAGTAACAATGCCAGATGATACACTAAAATGTAATCTATACTATAAAGTATCAAAAGAATTAAATGAATTTGACACAGAAAAAGGTTTAGAATTCGGAAAAAAAGGTTTAGAATTATCATTGGAACTGAATTATACTAAAGGTCTGGCAAATGCTTATGAAGCAATAGGAGTAAATTTCTGGAGAATGGGCATTTATGATGCAGCTTTAGAAAATCATTTTCAGGCAATAAGCATTTACGAAAAATTAAAAGATGAAGAACATCTGTCAAAGTGTTATAATAATTTGGGACTTATTTATTTTGCACGTAACCTGTTAGATAAAGCTAAATCTTTTTTATTTAAGAGCATTTCTATACAAATTAAATATGATAATAATCTAGATTTGTCAAAAGCATTGCATAATTTAGCTTTAATCTTTTTTGAAGAAGATAGCATTTTAAAATCATTGAATTATCATTATTTAAGTCTTAAATATGCTAAAATTGCTAAAGATACTCAATTCATTGGATTAAATTATTGCTTTATTGGAAAATGTTATTCTAATTTAGGACATTTTAACTATGCAATTTTTTATTTAAATAAAAGTTTAGAGATATTTGAAAAACTACATATAGTAAATAGCATTGCAATGGCTTATAATCAATTTGCTTATTACTACCTTAAACAGAACCTTAATAAAGAAGCAATAGAAATTGCACTTAAAGGTTATAACTTAGGACTACAAATTAAAAATTCATTTATGCAATTAGAAGCTGTAGAAAGTATTTATAAAGCATATAAAGGTTTAAATGATTATAAAAATGCTTTTAAGTATTCTTCTTTATATTATGAACTTGCTCTTTCTATGCATAACGATAATGTTTTAAAAGAATTTACTTTGAAAGATGCTCAATATATTTATGAAAAAAGAATAAAATCAATAAAAGATATACAAGATAAAGAAATATATAAAAATCAACTAATTGCTAAGACTGCTATAATATCCTTAATATTGATTTTTATTATTGCTATTATTCTTTTTGCTTTTTATCGATTAAAAACAAAAACGAATAAAATGTTAATGCTGAAGAATCAGGAAATTTCGGATTTAAATAATGAATTAAAAATATTAAATTCTACTAAAGACAAATTCTTTTCTATTATTGCCCATGATTTAAAAAATCCAATTGGTTCTTTTAAAAATTTAACTGAACTACTTTCAAGCAGCTATATTAATTTAGATATTAACGAACAACAAAGCTTTATCGAACTATTAAGCAGTTCATCAAAAAGATTGTATACTTTACTTGAGAATTTGTTAACATGGACTCGCTCACAAACCAATAGAATTGAGTTTGAGCCAGTTCATTCTGATTTACACTATTTAACCAATAATGTTATTGACATCCTATCTATTAATGCTGAAAGCAAAAAAATCAAAATAAAGAACAATATCCCAGATAACACAAATTGCTTTATTGATATAAATATGGTTCTAACGGTTCTAAGGAATTTAATATCTAATGCTATAAAATTCACTTATGAAGGGGGTAAAATTGAGATTAGTTCTAATGTAATTAAAGATGACAAAATAATTATTATCTCAATTTCTGATGATGGTATAGGAATGTCTCCTGATATATTAAACAATCTTTTTAAAATTGATAAAGTAATTAAGCAAACCGGAACTAATGACGAAACAGGAACCGGATTAGGGCTTATTCTTTGTAAGGAATTCATAGAAAAGCATAGTGGTAAAATTTGGGCAGAAAGCCAGGAAGGCAAAGGCAGTATTTTTTATTTTTCACTACCCTTACTTACCCTATAACGAAAATAAAGGAGTTAGAAAGGTTGCCTTGTAAAGAATGATTGCGCAAATTACATAGAAAAGGTGTCATTTCGAAACGAAGTGAGAAATCTCAAGTTATGTGGAAACAATGAGTTGTGAGATTCCTCACTTCGTTACCAATGACATCTTTACTTTTTTCGGTCATTCTGAACGAAGTGAAGAATCCA
>CAZCLJ010000385.1:0-3898 GCA_964499465.1 uncultured Hyphomicrobiales bacterium | reverse complement strand
AAGCACTACTACTCTATATTTACTTCATTTTATCTACTAGGAAAGTTGAGTGAGTTATAAAAGATTTACTAATAACCTAATAACCCAATAACCTAATAACCCAATAAACTAATAACCTAATAACCCAATAACCTAATAACCTAATAACCTAATAACCTAATAACCTAATAACCTAATAACCTAATAATCCTCTGGTATTAGTTTCACATATCATCAGAACCGAAAAATTAAAATATTGTTAAAAAAATGTTAAATTTCCTTAACAATTTCATAATTTTGTATTATGAAAAAGTAATTAGAAGGAAATTATGTTTAAAAGTATATTACCAAAAGAATATGAATTTTTCTCTTATTTTGAGAAACATATAGCGTTAACTAAACAGGTATCAGAGCAATTGTTATTGCTTGCAAGCGAAAAAATCAAACTCCCTGAATGTTCTAAAATAATTCATTCAATAGAAAATCAGGCAGATGATATAACACATCAATGCACTGAAAAACTACATCTAACCTTTATCACTCCAATTGAACGAACTGACATTTTCCTTTTAATCAAACGTCTTGATGATTTAACAGACTTCATTGATAGTGCTGTTTTACGTATGAATCTTTACGAGATTGCAGATATGCGTAGCGAAACATTAGAAATAGCAGAAGTATTAAGCAAATCTATTAATTTACTCGAATCTGCAATTATTGGATTAAGAAACATTAAGCACAATCAGGAAAAAATCAAGAAGCATTGCGAAGAAGTCAGAGAATTGGAAAACGAAGGCGACCGAATTTTTCAAAGAGCTATAACCCGCTTGTTTAAAGAAAAAGATGCAATAAATATAATTAAATGGAAAGAAATATTTGAGCGTTTTGAAAAAGCAGTTGATAGATGCGAATCTGTTGCAAATGTGATTGAAAGCGTATTGATTGATAACGCTTAAGGGGAAAATAAATGAACGAAGTTACGATAATTGTTATTGTTACAGTAGCAGTTGCATTAATATTTGATGTTATCAACGGCTTTCACGACGCTGCAAATTCGATTGCAACTGTAGTTTCAACCCGCGTCCTTTCACCCCGGTTTGCTGTAATTTGGGCAGCATTCTTCAATTTTGTTGCTATGTTTGTTTTTGCCCCAAAGGTAGCTGATTCTGTCTCAAAAATTGTAGTAATAAATGCATCAGACCCAGCTTTTGTATATGTAGTGCTTTCCGGACTTTTTGGAGCAATAATCTGGGATTTAATGACCTGGTTCTGGGGATTACCTGTTAGTTCCTCCCATGCTTTGATAGGAGGATTTGCCGGAGCTGGAATTGCATACAAAGGAATTGACATTATCCGCTGGAATATTGTTGGCGAAACTATGGCTTTTATTCCACTTGCACCCCTTATTGGTGCTGTTCTTGGGTTTGCAGTTATGGTTTTGGTCTATTGGATTTTCAGGAGGTGGAAACCATCAAAAGTTGACCAAGTATTTAGAAAAGGGCAACTTGTTTCTGCTGCGCTTTACTCTTTAGGACACGGAGGAAATGATGCCCAAAAAACTATGGGAATTATCATTGCTTTGCTGGTCGCTGCTGGACTATTTGACCCAAATAAGCAACTATCTATCACTTCTTGGGATACTTTATGGATTATTCTTTCCTGCCACCTTGCTATGGCTATCGGAACTGCTTTAGGTGGTTGGAGGATTGTTAGGACTATGGGTATGAAATTGACTAAGCTCAAGCCAGTTCACGGCTTCTGCGCTGAAACCGCCGGTGCTTTCACTATCTTTTTTGCAACTCATCTCGGTATTCCCATTTCTACTACTCATACGATAGCAGGGTCAATAGTTGGTGTTGGTGCAACTACAAATTTAGCCGGGATTAAATGGGATACTGCTTCAAGAATTGTCATTGCCTGGGTGGTTACAATCCCATTTTCTGCTTTGACAGCAGCTATATGCTTTCATTTGGCATATTTAATTCACGGCATTTTTTAGAAGTTGATTCTTTTGTGTAATAATTTATCTGATTGAAGGTTGTTCTCAAAGAATTGAATTGGTTATTGGGTTATTGATAAAAAAGAATGACTAATGTCCATAACCAATTAGGACTGATATAATATCTTATAGCCATACGAACAACAAGTTGAATGTATGGCTATTTGCTTTTTTGCCCATTCTTTAAAGCTTGGTCTATTTTTTCTTTCCAAGCTATGCTGACGTTATAACGTTCAATATCATTTGGTAAAAATAGTTTAAGAATATCAATTGATTTATTAATATATTGTTGGGCATCGCTATAATTCTTTAAATAGAAATAAGATGCAGCAATACTATCATATATTGTTGCAATAAAAGGGTTATCTGCGTTATATATTGTCTGAACAATATTTTTAGCTTTAAAAGAATATTCTAATGCTTTTTGATAGTCTCCCAAATCAATATAAACCATTGAAAGATTATTGTAAGATGTTGCTAAATAAGGATGATTTTTATCAAATACGCTTCTTACAATATTAATAGCTTTTAAATTATACTCTAATGATTTGTTATAATCTTTTAAATCATTGTAAATTAGTGCAATACTATTATAACATGCAGCTAAATTAGGGTGTGGACTATTATAAAAATTTTCTGCAATTTTTTTTGATAATAATATAAAATCTAAAGCTTTTTGATAATCTTTTAAATCTCTATATATTAGAGCAATATTATTATAAAAACCTGCCATCAATATATCATTTTTTCCAAAATTATTTTCTATTATTTCTTTTGCTATAAATTCGTATTCTAAAGCTTTTTCAAAATTTCTTAATTCACTATGTATAAGTGCTATATTGCTATAAGATATTGCTAAATGTTCTTTTTTGCTTAAGGGATTATTAATCAATATAGTAATTGTTTTATCGAAATATTTTTCTGCCAGTTTAAAAGTATTTAAATGATAACACACTATACCTAAATTATGAGATAAAACAGCAACTTCATTATCAACTTCATCAATATAATTTAAAATGCTCTCTGCAAAAGGAATGAAACTTTTTTTTGAAATTGGGTTTTCAGATGGTTCGCAATGAAGTAATTTTGAAAAATTAATTATTACAGTTTTGCAATTTTTCGCATTTGGTTTTAATTTATATCTTAAAAATGATTGCAAAAATGGATTGATTTTATAAATATCATTATTTTTTTGAAGCCAGCTATTAGCAGCAAGTTTATTTAAAATATTTTTAAATTCTTCAATACTATCGTTGCTAATATCAAAATATCTAATTAGTTCACTAAATTTGATTTCAACTGGTGGAAGAATAGAAAAATAAAGCAGATATTGTCTTTCTTCCTTTGTTAGCAATTTAAATTCAAAGATATTAGAAGTTAATCGAAAAACTTTTTCTTCTTTTTTCTTAAAAATTGCTTTGTCAGTGATTGTAGGTTCAATTTCTTTATAATCTTTCTTTGAAACTTTACCTGTTATTTCTTCAATTAATTTTAAAATATTTTGTTTATTTCTTGTTTTTAAATAGCTAATTCTATCAAAGAATAGTTCAATAAATAGATTATGATTATACTGCATAGGAGCAGGTTTTGTATCTGCTTTCTCTATTAGTTTCTCAATTCTATTTTTTAAATCAGCAAGTTTAGGGTCAATAAATTTACAAGATAGTTCGTATTTTTTAATATTAATCAAATCAATTTCTAATTGTTCAAGAAGAGAAAAATCTGCTGATTTAAATTCTTCCACATTTTTATTTGAAAGAAAATCTAAAGAATTTTCTATATTTTTTCTTTTATTTATTGTGTTTAACTCTGAAATTTCTGGTTCTTTAAAAGGTAAAAATGCTTGAACAGATTCTTTTTTGAGAATAAAAGACTTATTATATTGTGTCATTTCGAAACGAAGTGAGAAATCTCACAAGT
>CAZCLJ010000384.1:0-3905 GCA_964499465.1 uncultured Hyphomicrobiales bacterium | reverse complement strand
TACAAAGAAAATTCTTCTCCCCCCTTTGAAAAAGGGGGGTAGGGGGGATTTCTTGCAATTCTATTTTCATAAGTCCTTATTAATTAATGTCATCTCCATTTAAATAAAGCACTTGCTATATAAGGGGGGGGCGAAATGACACAATATAATAAGTCTTTTAACGAATTACTACACTAGATTTTATAAGATAAAAATAAATTTATTCGACATAAAACCGCAAATCAAAAATATTTTTAAAAATTTAATTATTCTTTTGTTTAATAACTAAATACTTGTTATCTTTATATTTTTTATGTTACAAAATGAAAGGAAAAATAATGAAAGGAATAATCTTTTTAATCTTAGTCTCAACAGTAATGCTCTTTAGTGCTTGCAGCAAAAAAGAAGAAGTGAAAGAAGCAGCAGCCACACCCGAAAATTATGAAAAAATCAAAGGGCATTTGAATTCATATTCTCCAACAAAAATCACAGCAGATATTAGCCATTTAACCGATAGAGAAAAGCAATTAATCAAAAAATTAGCAGAAGTTGGACACCTTGCAGATGCAATTTTCTGGAAGCAATCCTGTCCCGATGCAGTTGCAGTTAGAGATTCTCTTGCAAAACTTACTGACGAATTCTCTCAAACCTATTACAAGTACGTAAAAGTAAATTACGGACCTTACGACAAGTTAGACGAATATAACCGTTTCGTAGGAACAGGTGCAGAAAAGCGTCCTCCTGTTGGTGCTTTCTATCCCGCAGATTTAACTAAAGAAGAGTTTGAAAAATATATTGCTGCTCACCCGGACCAAAAAGAATCCTTGGAAAGCCAATACACAATCGTTGTCCGCGATGGCGACAAACTAAAAACAATCCCATATCACGAAGCATATCCCGAGCAGCTCGAAATGGCAAAATTACTTGACGAAGCTGCCGAACTCGCAGACGAGCCCACTTTCAAAAATTATTTAAAATTAAGAGCAAACGCCTTGAGAACAGATAATTACTTCGAAAGCGATATGGCTTGGATGGACATCAGAAATAGCAATATTGATTTCGTCATTGGTCCTATTGAAAATTATGAAGATGCATTATTCAACTATAAAGCTGCTCACGAAGCAGTTATTATGATTAAAGATATTGAAGCAACAAAGCAATTTGAAAAGTTTTTATCCTTAATCCCGGAATTTCAAAAGAACTTACCTGTAGAGAAAGAATTGATTCCAACTGGTGGAGTAAAGTCTGAAGGTAGCCAAATCAATTTAGTAAACGTTGCATTTTTCGGTGGCGACTGCCAAAAAGGAACAAAAACCATAGCAGCATCACTTCCAAACGACCCCAAAGTCCGCGAGGCAAAAGGTGGAAAAAATTCAATGTATATCAATATGATGACTGCAAAATTTGAAAAAATTGTTGTTCCTATTGCGAATATTCTTCTTGACCCATCTATTGCAAATATGACTGATAGCAAGTGCTTCTTAAGTTTTGTTACACTTCACGAAGTATCGCACACATTAGGCAGGGAATACGTTCTGGGAAAAGAAGACTTAGCAATCCGCAAGGCACTTCAGGAGCGTTATACTCCACTTGAAGAAACCAAAGCCGACATTTTAAGTATGTATAATCATTTCTTTTTACGCGATAAAAAAATATATGACGATGAATATATTAAAAGAGCAATGGCAACGTATATTGCAGGACTTTATCGTTCAATCCGATTCGGAAGCGAATCTGCACACGGCAAGGCAAACTTGATTCAACTTAATTTCCTTCGCAGTAAAGGTGCAATTACTAAACTTCCGAATGGAAAATTCACTTTCGATGAAAAATTATTCTTTGAAAAGGTAAAAGAATTAGCTAATTTAGTTTTAACAGTCCAAGCAAACGGCGATTATGAGCAAGCTGGACAAATTCTATCTCAGTATGCAGTAATGAGCGACGAATTAAAAGCAGAAATTGATTTGCTTAAAGACATTCCACGCGATTTAGATACTGAATATGAATATTAGTCTTTTTTAAAATTTAAAAAGGTGATTTATGTCAAATTTCCCAATAATAAAAAATCAAAATACACGAATTAACAATGTAAATTGGAATAAACTCGGTTTCGGAGTTTACTTTTCCGACCATATTTTCGTTTCAGATTACACTAACGGAGCTTGGGACGAAGGGAAAATCATACCCTATGGACCAATGGAATTTGAACCTACTCTTTGCACACTTCATTATGGACAAACTATTTTTGAAGGTCTAAAAGCATTCAGAACAAAAGATGGTATAAATATTTTCAGACCATACAATAACGCCCGCCGATTAAACAAGTCTGGTGCCCGCGTTTGCATTCCTGCTTATGACGAAAATAAATTAGTAGAAGCAATTAAAGAACTTGTAAAATTAGAATATAACTGGATTCCCAAGGAACGCGGTCAATCGCTTTACATTCGACCGGTGGTATTTGGTTCAAGCAATTTTCTCGGCGTTCATTCTTCAACTGATTATAAATTAATTGTGATATGTTCGCCTGTCGCTTCATACTATCCCGAGGGCTTAGCACCGGTAAAAATACTCATTTCCAGTCATTATGCCCGTGCAGTCCGCGGCGGACTTGGTGCTGCAAAAACAGCGGCAAATTATGCTGCTTCACTTCTCGCTGCACAGGAAGCCAAAGATGCCGGCTATTCTCAGGTTCTATGGCTTGATGCTGTTTCCCGCCAGTTTATTGATGAAGTTGGTGCTATGAACATTATGTTCGTTATTGATGATGTTCTAATTACACCTCCACTTACTTCCGGAACAATATTGGAAGGTGTAACCCGCGATGCAGTGCTTAAACTCGCTCAAGATATGAATATGAAAATAGAAGAAAGACCAATTACTGTTGATGAAATTTATGAATCTTACAAAAATGGAAAGCTTCAGGAAATTTTCGGAACCGGCACTGCTGCTGTTATTTCGCCAGTTGGACTACTTTCATACAATAATGAAAATATAATTATTAATGATATGAAAATCGGTCCTTATGCCCAAAAATTCTATGATACCATTACTGGTATTCAATACGGCGAAATTGAAGATAAATATAACTGGAATGTATCAATTAAAATGTAATTGTTCATTTTAAAATGTAGGTAGTCAAACAAGAAGTCCTATATCTTCGAGATGTAGGACTTCTTTTTTTGAATACAAATCCAGTGCTAACAACAGCTTGCGAGATTCCAAGTGTTGTAAATTCAGAACTCCAGGCCACATAACGAAAATAAAAGAGTTAGGAAATTTGCCTCGCACTGAACAATTGCGCAAATTATACAGAAAAGGTGTCATTCCGAAACGAAGCGAGGAATCTCAAACTCTTTGGTAGCAATGACTTGTGAGATTTCTCACTTCGTTTCGAAATGACAAAACTGCGAAATAGCAAACTACGAGGGGGCTGGAGTTCTGAAATTCAGAACACCAGACCACATAACGAAAATAAAAGAGTTAGGAAATTTGCCTCGCACTGAACAATTGCGCAAATTATACAGAAAAGGTGTCATTCCGAAACGAAGCGAGGAATCTCAAACTCTTTGGTAGTAATGACTTGTGAGATTTCTCACTTCGTTTCGAAATGACTTGATGATTTTGCACTATTAGTTAGCGGTTTGGTATTACGCTTTTATATTTATCATTATAATTACATATAATACTCAACTTTCCTAGTAGTTAAAATGAAGTAAATATAGAGTAGTAGTGCTTTATAAATAAAATAATATGTTTTTATCCTTAAAAAATACTTCATTAATTAATAGAACCTTTTAACACCTCCCCTGCCCCTCCTTATTAGGAGGGGAATAAGAACTGTTCTATATTTTAGCGTTCCCCTCCTAACAAAGCTAACGATTATACACAAATATTTGAGGCAAAAAGGTAGGAGAAAATAATAAATT
>CAZCLJ010000383.1:0-3960 GCA_964499465.1 uncultured Hyphomicrobiales bacterium | reverse complement strand
TTTTTAAGATGGATTCTGACATCCGTCAGAATGACACTTTTACTTATGTCATCTCTATTTAAATAAAGGTCTTACTTTATCAGGGGGTTCGGAATGACACCTTTTCTGTATAATTTGCGCAATTGTTCTTTACGAGGCAAATCTCCTAACTCTTTTATTTTCTTTTTGGGGTCAGAAGTTCTGATATTTCAAATCTAACTGATATTAATTTTTATTAGAAATTTGTATGATTAAATAATCATTAATATCCTTATATTTTATTATATTTGTAATTGATTATTTATAAATATTTTATAAAATCTTAAGAATGAGTAAAACTAAGGAAACATTATTTAGCAAGTTAAGGAATGAAGCATTAGCAAACTCTTATTCCGAATATAAGGGCAACAGACATAACATTAGGATTAAGTTTTTTATTCTCTTAGTTACAATAATAATTTGCACTTTCTTTTTCTCAATTCATATAAATAAGAAGGCGTATGAAATTAGTGAGATGGGGTTAGATGTTGGAATGGGCTGGACAAATCAAACTTTGGAAGCAGATTTCACATTTCCAATTTATAAAACTAAAGATGAGCTTCAGCACGACATAGACAAAGCTGTTATGAAAGCACTTCCTGTTTTCTCTTTTGATGAAACTGCACCTTTGAAAGCATCGAACCAAATAAATATAGCAATAGAAGAGTATCTTGAAAAATCTGGTATAATAAACGATTCAATTTTTGAGTTGCTTGATACAAAAAATACGAAGCTAACTGAGACCAATAAAATTGAAGTAAAAAAACGTGAATTAAAGAAAATTCAAAAAGCACTTCAAAGTTTTTTTGATAAAATATACAAATCCGGTTACGTTGATATTCATACTGAAAATATTAAGAAGAATGAAATAGTTGTTCGTGTGTCCAATAAAGAAGAATTTATTTTACCTACCCATAGTTTAACAGATTCAATAAATATAGTTGATAAGGCAGAAAAACATTTCCAACAAAATCTTCAGGAAGGATACCAAAATGTTGCATTTGAGTTTTTATCGAAAGCATTGCTTCCAAATTTGAAATGGTCGCCAGAGCTGACAAAACAGTATGAAGAAATTGCGATTTTTTCGGTGCCATTAACAGAAGGTATTGTAAAGAAAGGCGATATTATCGTAAGAAAAGGCGAAACGATTACAAAGGAAATCAAAAAAAAAATAAATTCCCATAATCGTTCCCGTTATATGCTCAATGAATTAACATATTCACCCTGGACATATATCGGAAGATTTGGGCACGTATTGCTTCTGTTGTCAATTTTAGTAATTTATTTATTTTATATAAGAAAAAGAATTTTCTATGATAATTTGCAAATGGCAATAATTTGCATTGTATTGGTAATTGCTTCTTTTCTTTCCTGGCTATCAATGGAAATCCCGGCAAATTTCCCGGTTGAATACATAATTTTCTTACCAGCTCTTTCAATGCTTTGCGCCATAGTATTCGATTCCCGCACTGCCTTTTACATTACAGTTACAATGGCTCTAATGGTCGCCGGAATTCGTGGTAATGACTACGATACCGGAACAGCAATGCTTTTTGCAGGTACTTTAGCGGCTTATACCGTAAGAGATATACAAAGCAGAACACAGATTTTTCAATCCTTTTTGTATATCTTTCTCGGCTTTCTAATTCCAGTGCTTTCTTTTGGATTTGAACGTTCAGCAGATTTGGTTACTATTGGATACCGGCTTGGAATAACAGCGGTAAATTCTGCACTTTCACCATTTATTACATTCGGTTTGCTTTTCATTTTAGAACGACTGACTTCAATAACAACCGATTTAAAGTTATCTGAATACAATAATACTAATCATCCATTACTTGCAAAAATGAACGAAATTGCACCGGGTAGCTATCAGCATACAATGGCTATGGCAGTTGTTGCAGAACGCTGCGCTATTGCTATTGGTGCGAACAATCTTCTTACCCGCGTTGGTGCTTACTATCACGATATAGGGAAAATTATTAAACCAGAGTATTTTATTGAAAATCAAATTGATGGCGATAACAAGCATAATTTGCTGACGCCAAGGAAAAGCACTGATTCAATTAAACAGCATATTAGCGATGGCGTTAAACTTGCAAAAGAATATAAACTGCCTCAACGCATTATTGATTTTATTCCTATGCACCACGGAACATCTTTAATTAAGCATTTTTATGCTAAAGCAATTGAAGATAACCCGGAAACTGAAATTAAAGAGAGCGATTACCGCTATCCCGGACCAAAACCAAATTCAAAAGAAACTGCAATAGTAATGATTTGTGATTCTGCTGAAGCTATTTCACGTCTTGCCTCAAACGACAGAGACAAATTTGTTAATGCCTTGGATAAGTCTATTCAGGATAAACTTCTTGATGGGCAATTCGATGAAAGCGACCTTACTTTTAAAGAACTGCAAATTATTAAACAAACCTGTCTCAGGAATCTTACTGGAATGAGCCACCAAAGAATTGAATATAAAGAAATACCTAATACTAAGCTAAAAGATGGAAATTGATTATAAAGCAAGTTTAGAAAATATTATTGAGAGTATAAATTTAGCAGAATTTTATTTTGATTTGCCTCCAGATAGAATTGCTCAAAAGCCATTGGAAAACAGGCAATTAAGCAAATTGCTGCTTGCTAATTGCTCAAATCATACTATTGAGCATCATCACTTTTTTGATATTCCTAAATTAATACCAAAACCTGCATTGCTTTTTATAAATGAAACAAAGGTTATTTCAGCACGCTTGCATTTTAACAAAAAAAATGGCGGAAAAGTTGAAATTTTTTGCCTTGAGCCAAAAATGAATGTTTTGGTTACTTCTTTGAATAATGATTTTAATGATATATCTTCAAAAAATGAAATTCAAAATGTTTATAATGAAAATAGTCTTGAAGAAAGTTCTAAAGCTAATCTTTCAAAATCTACTGTGTGGAACTGCCTTATTGGAGGAAAAAGAGTAAGAGTAAACGATGAATTTACAGTAAATTTTGCTATGAATGGTGAAGATATTGTTTTAAATGCAAAAATACTCAAGAAAGACAGGGCAGAAGCTGTAGTTCAGTTTTCCTGGAATAAATATTATTTGAATTTCAATGAAATTTTGAGTGCTTACGGTGAGGTCCCTCTTCCGCCTTATATTAAAAGGAATGCTGACGAAGAAGATGCAATACGTTATCAAACGGTTTATGCTAAAAAGTTTGGCTCAGTTGCCTCGCCCACTGCTGGCTTACATTTTACTGACGCTCTTTTGAATAAGCTTAGTCAAAATGATATAAAAATTGCTAAATTAAATTTGAATATAGGACTTGGGACTTTTAAACCAATACAATCAGATAACGTTTTTGAACATTCAATGCATAAGGAAAGTTTTTCTATTTCGCTCAGCTCTGTTGAAGAACTTCTTGAAGCTAAGAAAAATGGAAAAAGAATAATTGCGACTGGCACAACCTCGCTCAGAGTTTTGGAATCTCTTCCTGTTATCGCTGTTAAAATTATTAAAGGTATTGATTTAGCCGTTGCTCAGTGGGATAGTTATTTATATGAAAATGAAAATTTAATTCCTTCGACTGAAAAGGCAATGGAAATAATAATTGATTTCCTTAAAATTCATAATTTAAGCAGTATTTCCACAGATACTTCTTTATTTATTATTCCCGGATTTAAATTCAGAATTGTAGATACTCTTATTACGAATTATCATCTTCCCAAAACGACTTTGGTTCTATTAGTGGCTGCATTTTTAGGAAAAGATTTCTGGAAAAAAGTATATGACGAAGCATTAGAAAATGATTACCGTTTTTTAAGTTATGGCGATTCCTCACTTTTAATCAGAGCAATGATTTAAATATCAAACTACGAGGCATCAGGAGTTCTGAAATTCAGAACTCCTGACCCCATAACGAAAATAAAGGAGTTAGGAGAATTGCCTCGTA
>CAZCLJ010000382.1:0-3987 GCA_964499465.1 uncultured Hyphomicrobiales bacterium | reverse complement strand
GATTCCTCACTTCGTTTCGGAATGACAAGAAATGTTTATTAGGTTTTCAATAAACACAGATTATCACGGTAATAATTAAAATTTCTTTTTAAATAATTCTGTTTTCTGAAATTTTATAATTCTCTATATTTCATATTCTTACATTTTATAATATTTTTTAACACTTTATAAAAATACGTATATTTATTATTTATTGCTCTTTTTTCGCATTTGTTATTTCTTATTTTTTCTTTGATGTTTTTATTTCAATATCCTTGAAAACCGCTACAATTCCATTTTATTAAATTTTTTTATTTTTTTTCTTGCATATTTAATAATTATTTAGTAATTTTGTAACGGTAATAATTATACGTATTTTGAAAGTGTTTTATGAATCCAGTTGATTTCTTCAATATAACAAGTAATGTTAAACAAAAGCAATATGAGGCACTCAGAATGTATTTTCATGATGGTGCTACTGCTAAAGAAGTCGCTAAAAAATTCGGTTATACTTATCGTGGCTTCACTACTATTGTTACTGATTTCCTTAAAAAATTAAAAAATGGAGAAACAGCCGATATGTTCTTTGCAACTCCTCAGGTAGGCAGAAAAAGACCTGAACATATTGAAAATTCACGTGATCTTATTATTAATCTGAGGAAAAACAACCATTCAGTGGCTGAAATCAAAACTATTTTAGACAGCAAAGCTATTAAAATGTGCGAGAAAACTATTAATAACATCTTAAAAGAAGAGGGCTTTCCAAAATTGCCCCGAAGAACCAAAAAAGAAAAAACAGAATTAAAAACTCCACAAATAGCTGCTGAAAAAAGTAAAGCATTGGATTTTAAAAAGCCAGATGAATTCAAAAGCGAAGCTGCTGGGGTGTTGTGTTTGCTGCCTTATTTGGAAAAATATGGCATAAGAAAAATCATTGAAGAAAGCGATTATCCGGAAACAAGTCAAATCAGTAAACTGACTTCTATACTATCGTTTGTAGCATTAAAAGCAACAAATGCAAGAAGATACAGTGCGGATAACCAGTGGTGTATGGATATGGGAACAGGGCTGTTTGCAGGACTGAACGTTCTGCCGAAAGCGGCTTGGTTTACTTCGTATTCGAGCAGAGTAACGACAGAGATGAATATAAAATTTCTATCCAAGTTAAGCAAAAAATGGTCTGACGAAAAACTGCTCGGTGATACAAGAAATCTTGATTTTACGACGATTCCTTATTGGGGCAATGGTGAGCATTTGGAGAACAACTGGTCTGGCAAAAGAGGAAAAGCACTTTCGAGTATGCTTGCAGTTTTAGCCCAAGACCCAGATAGCGGAATTCTTGATTATGGAGATGTAAATGTTTTACATAAAGACGAAAGTGCTGTAGTTCTGGAGTTTCTTGATTTTTATAAGGCATCTGGAACTAAAAAAAGCGATTTAAAATATTTGGTATTTGACAGCAAATTTACAAATTATGAAAATTTGAGTAAATTGGATAAGCAAGGAATAAAGTTTTTAACAATTCGGAGGCGTGGGAAAAATATTGTAGAAAAGTTAGATAATCTGCCGAAGTCTTCGTGGAAAACGATGAGAGTAGAAGCTTCTGGCAACAAGAAACGAACTCTTCAGGTTCACGAAGAAGAAATAGAATTGAAGGGTTATGACGGAAAGATACGACAGGTATGCATCACAGGAAATGGAAAAATCAAACCGGCTATAATTATCACAAATGATTTTGATTTGCCAGCAGATTCAATTGTCAGGAAATACGCAAAACGTTGGTTAATTGAAAAAGAAATATCAGAACAAATAAGCTTTTTCCATCTCAATAACGCATCCTCTTCGATGGTCATAAAAGTAGATTTTGATTTAACCATTTCAATATTGACACACAATCTATATCGTTTAATATCAAAGGAATTGGTAAGACATGAGAAAATATGTGACCGGTCAATTTATGAAAAATTTCTACAAAATAGTGCAGATATATATGTTGAGAAGAACAAAATAATAGTCAAATATAAGAAGAAACGAAATTTACCTTTATTATTAGAAACAATAAAAAAATATGAAGACTACAAATATAATTGGTTAGGCAACAAAAAAGTTATTTTTGAAGGAGCATCATATTCATAATAACGTATGGTAATTTACCGTGATAATGTATGATAAATTATTACACTAGTTGATAAAATTAAGTAAATATAGAGTAGTAGTGCATTACAAATAAGATAATATGCTTTAATTCTTAAAAAATACTAAATTTATTAATAGAACCTTTTAACACCTCCCCTGCCCCTCCTTATTAGAATGGGAACAAGAGCTGTTCTGTGTTTTAGCTTTCCCCTCCTAATAATGCTAACGATTATACACAAATATTAGTTCTTGTTTAAAGCTAAGTAAAAAAAGGTTAGTGTCTTTGAAATTTATTCCGTAGGAATTATAAATTTGTAACAAGAATAACCCTTGACTGTGCTTATCCCGTAGGGATTATATATTAAAAACTCAACTTTCCTAGTTGACATAAGTGTTTGTAATATATAAATAATATAGAAAAGAACAAAAGTGGTAAAAAAGACTATAAATACACCTCCCCTTACCCCTCCTTGTTAGGAGGGGAACGCTAAAACATAGAACAGTTCTTATTCCCCTCCTAATAAGGAGGGGCAGGGGAGGTGTTAAAAGGTTTTATTAATTAATGAAGTATTTTTTAAGGATAAAAACATATTATTTTATTTATAAAGCACTACTACTCTATATTTACTTCATTTTTTCTACTAGGAAAGTTGAGTAACTAATAAAATATTAATTGCTAACTGCGCAATTGTTCTTTACGAAGCAAATCTCTTAACTCCTTTATTTTCGTTATGGAGTCTGGAGTTATTAATTTTGTTTGTAGCTTTTTCAATGTTATTAAATTCTTTTCCGACTTAGAAAATTTCTAAAATCGGAAGCATTAAAGTTTGAAAATCTGGTATCATTCTTTCTTTGAATTTATTATTAAATCTGGGGTAATTCTTCCTTCAGGTGTTTTATTAAAATCAGCATCATAACTAATTAATATAATCTCATATAAATTAGTGTTGTAATTTGTTAAAAGACTTATTATATTGTGTCATTTCGAAACGAAGTGAGAAATCTCACAATTCTTTGCTACCACAGAACTTGAGATTCCTCACTTCGTTTGCCGATGACATCGCTACTTTTATCCCACAAAATTTTACGAAAGTTAAAAGAAACTTTAACAAAGTGCAAGAAAATGCAACGTAGTTGCTTCCTGTTTGTAGAAAAAGTACATTGAGTTTGCAAAACTCCATAGGAGTGTTCTGTTTGTAGTAAAGACAGGTCGCAACTACGTTGCTCTTCTTTTTTTTCATCATTATTTCTACAAACTGGACACTCCTACGGAGTTGAAAGAAAACAAATCTCTTTCTACGGTAAGTTCAAATGCTTTTAACTGATTTTAGACTATCAAATCTTTCTAAACCTTATACTATTACTCCCCAAAACTTTGTTTTTTTAGCAAAATTTTTAGAATAATTTCAGAACTCATTAACGAAAATAAAGAGTTAATAGAATTGCCACGCACCGAATAATTGCGATTTTAATCTCCATAATAAATTATGGAGTTAATCTAATTATTAGAATAACTCCCAAATTTATTTGGGAGTTATTAGTATGGTATTTTGTGAAATTACATTTTTTTTATATCAGAACTTTCTTAATTGCGAAATATCAAGTTAAGAGGCATCTGGAGTTATTAATTTTGTTTGTAGCTTTTTCAATGTTATTATATTCTTTACCGACTTAGAAAATTTCTAAAATCGGAAGCATTAAAGTTTGAAAATCTGGTATCATTCTTTCTTTGAATTTATTATTAAATCTGGGGTAATTCTTCCTTCAGGTGTTTTATTAAAATCAACATCATAACTAATTAATATAATCTCATATAAATTAGTGTTGTAATTCGTTAAAAGACTTATTATATTGTGTCATTTCGAAACGAAG
>CAZCLJ010000381.1:0-4004 GCA_964499465.1 uncultured Hyphomicrobiales bacterium | reverse complement strand
TTGGAGTTGAATTTGCTTATTTCTTTAATGCTTATGGTGCTAAAGTTACAATTATAGAGATGTTAGACAGAATTTTACCAATTGAAGATGCAGACATTTCTCTGGAACTTTCACGCCATTATAAAAAAGCCGGCATTTCACTACTTACTTCAACAAGAGTATTAAGTGCAAAAGCTGTTGGCGAAGAAGTAGTTCTAAAAATACAGAAGAAAGACGGAACTAAAGAAGAAATTAAAGCCGAGTATGCTTTGAACGCTATTGGTATTCAGGCAAATTTAGAAAATCTCGGATTGGAAAATCTCGGTATTGCTACTGAAAGAAACTTTATTAAAGTTGATAAGTTTATGAGAACAAGCGTAGATAATATTTTTGCGATTGGCGATATAGCTGGACCACCTTGGCTTGCCCACAAAGCATCAGCAGAAGGAGTGCTGGCAGCAGAATTTATTGCAGGGCATAAAGTTCAGCCGGTTGATTACAAAAATATTCCCGGCTGCACCTACTGCCAGCCACAAGTTGCAAGCGTTGGTTTAACCGAGCAAAAAGCAAAAGAAGCCGGCTACGAAGTAAAAGTAGGCAAATTCCCATTCACAGCAAGCGGAAAAGCACACGCAATTGGCGAGGCAGTAGGTTTTGCTAAAATGGTATTCGATGCAAAGCATGGCGAACTTCTTGGTGCCCATTTAATTGGTCCCGAAGTTACCGAAATGATTGGCGAAGCTACTCTTGCACGCTCTCTTGAGGCAACAGCAAAAACAATTTTCAAAACTATTCATCCGCATCCAACGCTGAATGAGGCGATTATGGAAGCATCAGCAGCCGCTTGGGGCGAAGCTACAAATATATAGTATGAACGAAAACGATTACTTGTAGGGAAATGAACTTTTTAGTCATCGGATGACTGCCAGTTATCCGATGACTTCCATTTGTAGAGAAGCAAGCCATACGAGCAAATTGTTGATAGTATGACTTCCTTCTTATACCAAACCGCTAACTAATAGTGCAAAATCATAATTTCATTTCGAAACGAAGTGAAAAATCTCAAAGTATGTGGTAGCAAAGAGTTGTGAGATTCTTCGCTGCGCTTCAGAATGACAGATTATATTACCATTATTGTTAGCGGTTTGGTATGAGAAATCTCAAAGTCTGTGGTAGCAAAGAGTTGTGAGAATCTTCGCTGCGCTTCAGAATGACAGATTATATTACCATTATTGTTAACGGTTTGGTATTAGTAGTTGCAAACTAATGACTAATGACTAATGACCAATGACCAATAACCAATAACTTATTTGCTAAATGCGCAATCATTCTTTACGAGGCAACCCTCCTAACTCCTTTATTTTCTTTATGGGGTTAGGAGTTCTGAAAGGTATTCCTTTATCACGTTGTTCCGACGAAAAGAGTAAATATTTATTATTTATTTGGTAAAGAACTTCAGAAGAATTTTCACTGCCAATATTTCAAGACAAGTTATTGATTTCATTAGTTTTTTTCTTTCGTTAATATAAAATTTATTATATTGCATTATTCTATGTTTCACTAATGTGATTAAACTAATTATGAAAACGAATTTTCTACTCAAACTAATCGTAATTATCGGTTTATTTTTTTTAACTTCTCAATTAAACTCCCAGCAAGTTGGCAGTTTTGATAAAGTAATCACCTTTAATGGTGAAAACAGAGTATTATCATATTTTGTGCCAAGCGACTATGATTCAACACAAAATTACAATTTAATGGTTTGTCTGCATGGTTTAGGAGATACTTCCTCAAATTATCGAGATTATTTAATTGCTTCATTAGCTTGGAATCAATTCGTCACAAATACTATATTTGTCTGTCCGGACGGTGGCTCTGACCCAAATAAAGACTTTTATAGTCCGGAAGGCGATGAAATGCTCATTATTGAATCCATTAATGATGCAAAAGCAAATTACAAAATTGATACTACAACAATGATTTTGCAGGGCTTTTCTCTGGGAGGGCGAAGTGCATTGAAATTTGGATTAGAGAATACTGAAATGTTCCAGGGGCTGTTGCTTAATACTCCGGCAGTTCAGGGTATAGCAGATTTAAACAATGATGAAGGAATGACTTTAGGATACGAATATGAAAACGCTTCAAAAATTCCAATATCTATTATTCATGGTTCTGAAGATGTATTATATCTTAATATTGATTGGTTGTTATACAAAAAACTTCTTGAAAGAAATGGTATTGCCAGGCATTATTTAGTGCAGGGGATGCCCCATATTATTCCGGGTAGAACAACAATGGAGCCAGCAGTAAATTTTATAAAAAATCCAACTCCAAATCAGAAAGAATTTGAATTTTTAGAAATTGAAGTCCCTAGTCGCACATTCTCAAAAGATATAGAAGCATACTGCAAAGTAAGAAGTTTGGGTTCCGAAACTCATTCTCAAATTTATTTAGAGTACGAAATTGATGGCGTTGGTGGAAATGTGCGTATAACAAGTAATTTCATTCCATTTGAAATAATAACTATTCCTTTAAGATTAGATATGTTTTCCTTGAATTACGGTACTCACACAATAAAAATCTTATGGAGCGAAACCGAGCAATACGAAACAACATTTGAAATCATAGAAAAAGGGGACACGTTGCCATTAATTGAAATTTTTCAATTTCAATTAGAAGTTTTTCCTCCTCAAAAATGGATTTTAAAAGAATCAGGAAGCGTTTTTCCCTGGATGTATGACTCAAATTCAAAAGATGAAGGAACTGGTTCAATGTTTATGTTCAATACAATTCTACTTTTCAATAATTACAACTACAGTGAAGAATTGCTAAGCCCGGTATTAGACTTAACAACGGTTGAAAAGCCGGTTCTTACTTTCGATGTTGCTTATAATTATCATTTATATACTCCTCCCTATTTCACTGGAAACGTTGTTTTTGCAGATACTTTAAGTGTCTTTATTTCTGAAGATTGTGGAGAAACTTATTCGCTTTTATATAAAAAAGGTGGAGCAGATTTAGCAACTGCCACCGAGCCAATAACAAATCCATTGGAAATAGCACAGTGCATCTTTGTTCCAACAGAAGACCAGTGGCGAACAGAAAAAATTGATTTAAGCAATTACAAAAATTTAGACAAAGCAGTTTTTAATTTCAGCTATAAATCAGCTTTAGGAGGCAGTATTAATGTTGATAATATTTCTTTTAAAAATGATGATGAGTCAAGTGTTGAAAATTCTGAAAATAATGCCGCTTTATCTATTTATCCAAATCCAGCTCAAGATGTGCTTCATATAAGAAATAATGATTTGATTAGCAAAATCCGTATTTATAATTCGAATGGAATAGAAGTATATTCAAATGAGATAAATCAGGCAAGCAATGAATTTACTTTGAATTTAAGTGATTTTTCAACTGGATTTTATTTTGTAGAAATATATTTTGGAAATTCAGTTATCAGAGAAAAATTAATTATCGACAAAAAGTAAAATATTTATATCAATAAAATCAACGATTCTTTGAAATGGCAAAGTTTAGAAAGATTAGAAGGTTTTAAAAAATAGATGTCCTACTCGTCTCCGAGACGAGTAGGACATCTTTATTCGTTGTTTCAGAACTCTTGGTGCCTCGTAGTTTGATATTTCGCAATTAATATAGTACTGAAGTTAAAAAAATGTAATTTCATAAAATTGCAAACATATAACTCCCAGATAAATTTCAGAACTCTTGGTGCCTCGTAGTTTGATATTTCGCAATTAATATAGTACTGAAGTTAAAAAAATGTAATTTCATAAAATTGCAAACATATAACTCCTAAATAAATTATGGAGTTATTCTAAAAATTAGAGTAACTCCATAATTTCAGAACTCCAGACCACATAACGAAAATAAAGGAGTTAGGAGATTTGCCTCGTAAAGAATAATTTCGCAGTTAGCAAATATTATCTTATTTGTCATTAGTCATTAGTTGCCAATGACATCTTTTTTATAAAACCAATGAAATACAGAACAGCACTAAGAAATCC
>CAZCLJ010000380.1:0-4022 GCA_964499465.1 uncultured Hyphomicrobiales bacterium | reverse complement strand
GGGTTATTGGTTATTGAGTTATTAAGTTATTGGGTTATTAGGTTATTAAGTTATTGGGTTATTAAGTTATTGGGTTATTAATCACTCAACTTTCCTAGTTGTAGTAAGTATATGTAATATAAGAATAATATAAAAATCTATTTAAGTGTTTAAAAGGACAAAAATACACCTCCCCTAGCCCCTCCTTGTTAGGAGGGGAAAGCTAAAACACAGAACAGCTCTTGTTCCCCTCCTAATAAGGAGGGGCAGGGGAGGTGTTAAAAGGTTCTATTAATAAATTTAGTATTTTTTAAGAATTAAAGCATATTATCTTATTTGTAATGCACTACTACTCTATATTTACTTAATTTTATCAACTAGGAAAGTTGAGTTAATCATTAATCACTATTTATTGAACGTAGTCGAAATGCTCAATATTTCCTCCTTCCCAAGTTCAACTTGGGAAGGAGAACTTGTAATATTATCCAGTAATGCTATCAACTTGTTGATAGTATGACTTTTTCCATTATGCAAAAGATACTACGGGACAATGCTGATTTTAATGAAGCCGGCGCCATTGCAGGAATCCAATGCTCTTCCGTTAATTTCTGTGCCACCTGTAGCGGGCTTTGCTTTTCCGTCTGTAGAAGTTGATACTGCTGAGCCAATGTTAACGGTTGTTGTGGTTTCAATAGCAATGGTTCCTAGAGTAATTACAGAAGAGTATTCATCTTTAAGCCAGTTTACATCGGAAACTCCGAGAGCTTTTTGATTTTCAGCACAAACTGAACCAAGATGTGAAACGAAGCGGAAAGCGGGCAAATCTTCTAAAGCTTTCACGGTAACTGCTTGAATCGGTTGATATGTTTTATCTGGTTTTGACATAATTTTTCCTTTTAATCTAATGGATGATTTGTGTTGTAAATTAGATAGCAGGCATCGCTTGCGGTTACCTTAATTGTATAATTGTCGGTTGCACGGATAATTTTAGTTTTTCCACCATTTTCGTAGTAAGAATCTATTTCCGGCATACCAGTTCTTTGTAGTGTATAACCAAAACTTGGATTAAATTCGCTTCTGTTCTGATTGCTCGGGTCAACATAAGCAAGAATTATATTGTCTTGCCAAACATCCTGGAAACTTTCACCATCTTCTGAATAAACAGAAAGACCAATATGAATATTTTGTATGTCAAGCAATTCGGATAATACTTTTTTTGAAACCTTTGTTAAGCCGGAATACATAACTTTTTCACTAATTTTTGGATGTTGAATGATAGTCTGATAGCACTGATTGCCAATTATCATTGTATTGGGATAATGAGCTATACGTTCCTTAATGCTTGTCATAGCATCTTTAATAACTAATAATGGGTTGGTGCTATTATAGTAATCGTTAAAGCAGGTTTCTTCTGTTAACACTAATTTCAAATCGTCAATGAAATTGCTTGGATTTTGAACTAAATCAGCCGCTTCTTTTTCTTTCCCGAGCAAAAGAATATCACGTAATTCCTTTGCTATGCGATGTTCGAGTAAGCTACCTTCAAGCGATTCCTCTTCTTCAATGTAATCAATTGCAATTTCAATGTCCTTTTCTTTCGTTTCAAATTCAATAAAGTTAATGTCTGATGGCGGAATCCTGTTGGAATTTGCACGAATAGCACGATGAGTATCCCTTATAATGAAAGCATTCCTTTCAAAGACTGGAATTTTCCCTTTCAATTTAGATACTTCAATTGTTGGGAAAAGATGTTCTGCTACCATAGCAGCATTTGAATAGCCCTGTGCAATTGTAGTAAGCACCGGGTCGAGCATTCGTAAATCATCAATTCTTGTTGTTGGCATTTTATTCTCCCTTTAGCGTTGAGTTATTTGGTTATTGGTTATTGGGTTATTAAGTTATTAAGTTATTAGGTTATTGGTTATTAGGTTATTAGGTTATTAAGTTATTAAGTTATTAGGTTATTAAGTTATTAGGTTATTAAGTTATTGGGCTATTAGTTTATTAAGTTATTAAGTTATTAAGTTATTGGGTTATTGGTTATTGGTTATTGGGTTATTGGGCTATTAGTTTATTAAGTTATTGGGTTATTGTTCATTAGTAAAAAATCAATTAACAATTAACAATTAACAATTAATCATTAATCATTAATCATTAATCATTAGTTATTGAGCATAGTCGAAATGCACACTCAAAATAAAATTTTATGGTGAAAATTATAGTGTTCTTAGTGAAATCCTTGGTGAACTTTGTGTTTAAAAGAAAACCACAAAGAACACTAAGATTGCACTAAGTTAACTATTTTCAATCTAAAAATTTTTCTGACTTCAATGAAATCAACAACCCAGCATCTTCAATGCCTCTTGATATGACATTCCAGAATTTGTCATTTGCAACTCTATTGCTTTGTTGTGCAATTCCAATTTTTCTGGGTCAACTTTTCTTTTGGAAAAATCAAAATTGGAAATGAAAGATTGGTTTTCATTTTGGACAGCAAATTCTTTTGTAAGAGGATTTTCAACAAATGAAAGTGCAAATTCTTTAACTTTGTTTACGCTTTCTTCCGATTCTGTTGAAAACTCCTTTGTCTTGTTTCTGTCTTGGTTATAAGCCATTTCCAAAATATCAACAAGATTGCTAATAAATGTTTGATTGCCAGATTGGTTGGTTTTGTTTTTCAGAAGTGTAGAGGCAAATTCTCTGTAACTGTTAATCCTTTTTTCACTTTCAAAAGAAAGCAATTTTGCTTTTAAACTTTCATTTTCTTTAATTAAAGAACTGTTCTTTTCAAGCACTGTGACATATTCTTTCAGGATTTCTTCACTGTTTGTGTCATCGAAACAATTGATTTTGTCGTATTCTAAATTGAAAGTGCTGAAAATATCATTTTCGCAGAAAGAAACTGGTTTCAAACCTTTGACTGCCGGTGGAATCGCACCAAGCAAGCCGATATGGCGAAGCAGCATATCGGGATAAAGAGCTATTGATATATTTTTGAAGCGTCCCTGCTTTATTTCGTCAATAATTTCGGGAGCAAGTTGCTTGATTTTTGCAAATAGAACGCTTCCTTTCCGCTTGAGCATTTCTACCCAACCGAATGCAGGGTCATCAGTTTTGGGATGCCCTTTGACTACCGGGGCTTGGAATGAATCACTTTCCTTTAAGCGGGAATTGTATAGAGTTGCTATTTTGTCAAGTTCTGCTTCGCTATAGCTTGCTTTGTTGCCAGATGAATCTGTATGCTCACCTGTTTTAAAAACTTCGAACCACATATTTTTTCCTTTTGTATTTAAAAACAATAGCAAAAATATAAGTGTTTGCATTATATAGCAATGAAACGTTTTCTAAAATATTTAGAAATAATTTTTATTATTAACTCACCTTACGCATTCCCCTCTCATAGCAAGTTACATTCAAAGATACATTTAAAGATGTCATTTCGAACCCCCTAATAAAGCAAGTGCTTCATTTTAATGGAGATGGCATTAATTTACCCTGTCATTCTGAAGCGCAGTGAAGAATCTCACAAGTCATTGCTACCACAGAGTTTGAGATTCTTCGCTGCGCTTCAGAATGACAGACAAACGTAAAGATGTCATTGGCAACGAAGTGAGAAATCTCACAACTCCTTGTTACTACAGGCATTGAGATTTCTCACTTCGTTTACCAATGACATAGCTCCTTTGTCGGTCATTCTGAACGAAGTGAAGAATCCAGAGAGTAGTGGTTAAAAAATTTTTCTGGATTCTTCACTTCGTTCAGAATGACTGTGTTAAATAATGTCATCTCCATTTAAAATAAAAGTCTTCTTTTATCTTGGGGTTCGAAATGACATTATAATTTTGCACTATTAGTTAGCGGTTTGGTATTAAAATAGAATTGAGTAAGGTGAGTTATTAATTTCAGAACTCAAGACCCAATAACGAAAATAAAGGAGTTAGGAGATTTGTCCCGTAAAGAACAATTGCGCAAATTATAACAAAAAGTATGTCATTCTGAGGCGAATATAAACGAAGACGTTTACTTTTGAGAAAATGAACTAA
>CAZCLJ010000379.1:0-4038 GCA_964499465.1 uncultured Hyphomicrobiales bacterium | reverse complement strand
ATGACTTGTATAAGTATTAGCTATACATATATTTACGTGCTATAAAAGCCAAAGTGGTTCATTCTAAACGAAGTGAAGAATCTCACAAGTCATTGCTAACACGATACTTGAGATTCTTCACTTCGTTCAGAATGACAAGACTACGAAATAGCAAACTACGAGGCATCTAGAGTTCTGAATTTTTATTACTTCTTTTATCTGCATTTGACAAAGAAATATGATGTGCTTGTAAAAGCATTTCTTAGAACAATTAAATAAGCACCTTGACTTAAATAATCGGTATTAAACTGATATTCATATCTTCCGATTCTCTGATAATCCCATGAAAAAATGTTTTCAACCAAATTTCCGAAAGAATCGTATATGTCAAGATTAATATAGGCATTATCATTAATTTCGTATTTTATTGTAATGCTTCCATCCTTAACAGGATTTGGAGTTACAGAAGAAATAATCAGTTTTCTGGGTAGTGGCTCAAATGCGCCATCAGCGATTTTATTTTCAATAGCTGTTCTTCTGATTATTGTATCTATATTTCGTAGTTCATTTAAATTATTTCCACAAAAAATACTAAAAGCAACATTTGCAGTATCACCAATATTTAATTTAATTGGTCCGGCACTTATAAGCATAGAAACATCTGTAACGTTGGATTTCTTTCTTGATATTCCATCAGTCATCATATACCATTTCCAAAAATTAGAGAAGCCATCATAAATACCCGGATTGCCGGGCTCCCACCCATCGTTATCAATTGCAAAAAAGTTTATGTTATTCGAAGCAAGCATATTAACTCCAATCCAAGGAAAAGAAGCATCTCTTACATTTCTTATATAAGCAAATCCATAATTAAAATCAAAATTTACGAAATTATAAAGTCCGCTTGGTCCAATATCCCAATCGAAAAATAATCCAACATAAATAGAATCAGTATTGCTTTCTGAACTATTGATTATATCGTAGCTTAAAATAATAAAATCTTCCAGCCCAGAATCATTGAATTGATAAACTTTCTGGATAACATCAACTCCTGCATCTTCTGTTGTTTTTTTATCCTTAAAAGATGAATATCCTTCAAAAGCAGCTATATCGCCGGGATTTTTTATATCAAATCTCTCATAAGTTTTAAAGGATTCATCTTTAAAATTCTGATTAGCACCACGGGCTACATTGGAAATTCGTTTTTCTGAACGGGCAACAAGCAAACTGCCTTCATAGAGTAAATCCATACTACTTTTATAGTTAAATCCATCGCCCTGATTGTTTGCGGGATAATCGTTGTAAGCAAGATTGCCTATGCTGTTGAAAGTAACACTGATATTATTCCCGCTCATCGTTTTGTAGTTTGGATTTACATTGATTGGTATATATTCTGTATTTATTAACTGGTCGTAATCGTAAATCTTTAATTTTAAATAAATAACATAGTTAAAATCAACTTCGGTAGGAACAATAAAGGAAATAGGAGTAGAAACACTTTTCTCTTCCATACTCATTAAAGTTCCAAGTTCAAGATTTGGATTAGTAAATTCAACATCATAAAATGAAATTGCTGTTGCCTCAACCTTTGCATTTCCAACAGCTTTTAAGACATTAAGAAAATTAAAATAAACATTTACTTCTTCACCGGGTAAAAGCAAGCTATCGTTATTGACATCAACAGCATAATAATCTTTTATAATAATAGACTTTTTAATATCATTACTAAGTGATTTGAAAGCATTCACCCGACCGGTTCCCAATACTCCTATATAAAATGGATTCTTTTCATCAATATTATCTGTATTGTTTTTTATATGCTCAATTACCTGAACTGGTGCAAGTTCCGGATATTTATTGCGAACCATAGCCGCAATACCTGAAACAACCGGAGCAGCCATTGAAGTACCTTCCATATAACCATATGAATTATTAGGTAAAGTAGAGTAAATACTAACTCCGGGTGCAGAAACATCAACAGAATAATTATAATTAGAAGAGATGGACCGGGTATCACCTTCATCAGTATAAGCAACAGAAATAACTCCATAATATGAAGCAGGATAGTAATATATATCAGAATTGTCGTTACCAGCAGCAGCAACTACCAGAGAGCCGAGTGCAGTAGCAGTTTGTATTATTTCATTTTCAGCATTAGAACGAATGGGACCGCCCCAAGAACAATTAATTACGTCTGCTCCCATTGAAGCAGCATAAAGGATTCCTTCATAGCTTTTATCAGTGCTAGTAGAAACAGAGTTGTCAGAGCCGATTTTTACAGGCAAAAGCTGAACGTTGAATGCAGTTCCTGCGATTCCTATTGCATTATTTACAATACCTCCTACAATACCGGCAACATGAGTTCCATGCGGATTGCCCGGTTTAGGGTCATTATCACCGTTTTCATCGTAGTTGCTAACAAAATCCCATCCCCGATAATCGTCAATGTATCCATTTCCATCGTCATCAATCCCGTTCACCCGTTTATCTACACCATTATTGTCAATTCCTGTTTCACCCAAGTTCGTAAAAATATTTGATGCTAAATCTTCATGATAGTAATCGACTCCGGTATCAACAATTGCAACAAGTGGAGTTGATTCATTGTTTACTAAGTCCCAAGCGCCAAAGCATTGAGTTAAATTTAAATAATACTGCTTATCAATATCAACATCATTTGGAGTGAAAAATAAGTTTCGCTCTGGTAGAACTTCTGCATATTCAATTTCCGGATTATTATTCAATTTCCCAATGATAATATTTTCTTCAGCACCTGAGCTATATTCTATTAGGAAAATTCTGGAAATTGAAGATAATAGAGAATATAGTTGATTTTGAGATGCTTGTGCATAATTATTATTTTTATTCCTTTCTTTAGCTTTTTTATGCAGAGATGTCATTGTATTTTCCGAAATCAGTGGTTTGATTTTATGATTTTTAAAAAAAATATAAAATTCTTCTAATTGATTTACGTTAATTTCACTTAGTAAATTTAAATATTTACTGTTCTGATGAAATTTCAAGATTATTCTTTTAGTAGGAATTTCATCATTTGCTAATAAAGGAATAGAAATTAGGAGCAAAAGCAATAAAGTGTTAAATTTTTTCATATTTCTCTTAATTTTTTTTGACAAAATTAATAAATATTTATTCAATAATACTATTAATATATATGAGACAAATAATAATAACAATAGTTACATTTGTAACAATAATTTTCGCTTCTCAAGCAATAAATCAAGGAGATGAAATGAATAAAGAAAGTATCTATGACTTTGAAGTCATAAACATAGATGGAAAGAAGGTATCTTTGTCTGAATACAAAGGCAAGGTTCTTCTTATTGTAAATGTGGCAAGTAAATGCGGTTTTACTAAGCAGTATTCGGGCTTGGAAGAATTATACAAAAAATATTCTGAAAAAGGTTTTGCTATTCTTGGTTTCCCCTGCAATCAATTCAAAAATCAGGAGCCCGGAACTAATTCTGAAATCAAGGAGTTCTGCTCCTTAAACTATGGCGTTAGCTTCAATTTATTTGATAAAATTGATGTAAACGGCGAAAAGGCACATCCTTTATATAAATTCTTAACTAAGCAAGTATCCGGGATGCTCGGTGATTCGATTAAATGGAATTTTACTAAATTTATAATCAATAAGCAAGGTGAACCAGTCAAACGTTTTGCACCCCAAACTGAACCCAAGAGTATAGAAAAAGACATCGAAGCACTTTTAAACGAATAAGTAGTTTATAAAAAATTTAAACTCAACTTTCCTAATAGATAAAATGAAGTAAATATAGAGTAGTAGTGCCTTATAAATATGATAATATGTTTTTTCCTTAGTAAATACTTCATTTATTAATAGAACCTTTTAACACCTCCCCTGCCCCAGAGCTGATACGTTCTTTGAAATACTCTCTTACAGCCATACTATCAACTTGTTGATAGTATGGCTATAAGAGAACGTATCAGCCCTGACCCTCCTTATTATGCTAACGATTATACACAATATTAGTTCTTGAATAAAAAGGGAGTAAAAAAGGAACAGTGTCTTGAAAATTT
>CAZCLJ010000378.1:0-4041 GCA_964499465.1 uncultured Hyphomicrobiales bacterium | reverse complement strand
ATAAATGGTTTGCTTAATATTCTGTAAAAAAACTAAGTTTTTTCTCTTATTTTTATTAAATTCTAAAATCGTTACTGAGTCTATTCATCCGATGACTGGGAAGTCATCGGATGAATTATCCAAGCTAAACTATCTAAACCATCTAATCATTCTAAACCTTTATCTCATCTCCATTTTTACAAAGCATTTACTTCAAAAAAAAGGAATGTTTCTCAATAGAAAAACATTCCTGTAATTTCATAACATCAAAATGCTATATGCTCATTGATTCATTGCTTTTTTTACAATCGCAGCAAATACTTCCGGTTGGTTCATAGCTAAATCGGCAAGTATTTTGCGGTTCATTTCTATATTATTTTGCTTTAAAGCAAACATAAGTCGCGAATAAGTAGTTCCGAGCGCACGGGCAGCAGCGTTAATTCTAATAATCCACAAGCTGCGGAATGAACGTTTCTTTAATTTTCTTCCAACGTAAGCGTGTTGAAGACCTTTTTCAATGTGATGTTTTGCTATCGTCCAGACATTTTTCCTCTCGCCCCAGTATCCTTTCGCGAGTTTAATAAATTTTCTTTTACGTCTGTGCGAAGCTACTTTGTTTTTTGCTCTTGGCATTTTAAATCTCCTGTTTAAAATAAGCTGAGGGGGAGCTTCTTCCCCTTTTGCAGTTTAAAAAATTTTGTATTTCTGTATAACCAGAATTAATATTTCTTTAAAAAATGTTCCTTATACCAAGTTGCTTTTAATAATAAAATATGTTTGTCTGTCATTCTGAACGAAGTGAAGAATCTCAAACTCTTTGGTCAAAATGACTTGTGAGATTCTTCACTTCGTTCAGAATGACACTTTAATTGTATCTTTGAATGCAACCTGGTATTAAAAGAAATACTTCTTAACCCAAAGCAAGCATTGCTTTTACTCTTCTTTCGTCAGTTGGATGGACTAAAGTAGATTGTCTAAGATTGCGTTTGGTTTTTCTTGATTTTTTTGTAAGAATATGGCTTTTATATGCCTTTTCTCTTTTAAATTTTCCGCTTGCAGTTAGCTTAAAGCGTTTTTTAGCGGAAGCTTTTGTCTTCATCTTTGGCATTTCTAATCCTCTAAAATTTATTTTTTCTTTATTTTCTCTGGTGAAAGAACGACAATCATATTTCTACCTTCAAATTTGATTGGCTGGTCAACTTTAGCAATATCTTCGAGAGCAGCGACAAAACGTTCTAATAGTTCTTTACCAATTTCCTGATGAGTAATTTCGCGTCCTCTAAACATAATAGACGCTTTTACTTTAAAACCATCTTCAAGGAAATTACGAGCGTGCCTTGTTTTAAAATTAAAATCATGCAAATCGGTTCGCCATTTAAAGCGAATTTCCTTCATTTGCATTTGTTGTTGCTGCTTGCGTTGATGCTTTTCTTTCTTATGGAGTTCAAATTGAAATTTACCATAATTAATTATTTTGCAAACAGGTGGAGTTGCCTGAGGTGCTATTTCTACTAAATCAAGCTCCCTTTCCTCTGCAATTTTTAAAGCATTAAATTTTGACATTACGCCGAGCATTTTACCTTCTTCATCTACAACGCGAATTTCTTTTGCGCTGATTTCATTATTTATTCGATGTTTTCTTTGTTTCTCTCTTTGTCTAAGAGCTAGGGCTGCTGCCGACCTTTCTTCAAAACTCATTAATTTCAATTATTCTCCTTATTAATTTTATAAAACCTTACTTTATAAGATTACAAAAATAACTTAAATTATTTAAATAAAAAAATATATTTACTAAACAGCAAGTTTTTCGTAATTTGCATAATATTTTAACATTATTCTGAAAAAAGATGCAAGAACTATCAAAAAACGACCAGGAATTAAGAAGAATTGAAGAACTAAATCTTCTTGAAGAAGCTGGTGTAAATGCTTATCCTTGTAGTTTTGAAAAAACTCACAGCAACAGCTTCATTTTAGAAAACTTTTACGACGACGACCCAACTCCTCTTGCTGATGTTGCGGTTGCAGGTAGAATTATGAGTTTACGTCGTATGGGCAAAGCTACTTTTTGCCACATTCAAGACGAAGAGAAAAAACTCCAGATTTATTTTAAAAAAGATGAAATTCCAGATTTCTATGAAAATTTAAAATTGCTTGATATTGGTGATTTTATCGGAGTAAATGGCTACGTTTTCCGAACTAAAATGGGCGAAATTTCCGTCCATTCTAAAAATGTTGTATTGCTTTGTAAATCCACAAAAATTTTGCCTATTGCTAAAGAAGTTGTTGATGAACAAGGAAATAAAGTTGTTTTCGATGAATTTGCCGATAAAGAACTAAGATATAGAAAAAGATATATTGATTTAATTGTAAATCCGGATATTAAAGAAGTTTTCAAAAAACGAGCTGCTATAATCAACGAAATCAGAAATATTTTCAATGAAAAGGGCTGGCTTGAAGTCGAAACTCCAGTATTGCAGCCAATCTATGGCGGTGCAACTGCACGTCCGTTCATTACGCACCACAATGCGCTTGATTTCGATTTATACCTTCGCATTGCAGATGAACTTTATTTGAAAAAGCTAATCGTTGGTGGTTTTGAAGCAGTTTATGAAATAAGCAAAAACTTCCGCAACGAAGGTATGGACAGAATGCACAACCCTGAATATACAAGTTTAGAACTATACGTTGCCTACAAAGACTACAACTGGATGATGGATACTACAGAAAATCTTATTTCTGCTGTCTGCAAAAAAGTAAATGGCTCCTTTGTAACGCAATTCGGTGATTTGGAGATTGATTTCACTCCTCCTTTCAGACGTGCTAAAATGTTCGATTTGTTTGAGCATTATCTCGGTGAAAATATTAGGAATTTTTCTGATGCCGAGTTGGTAAAAATATGTGAGAAAAATGAGGTTGAACTTCCGGCAAATGCAAGCAGAATGAAAATCCTTGATGAGCTATTCGGTGCTGTAGTGCAGCCGAACTTGATTCAGCCAACTTTCGTAATTGATTATCCGCTTGAAATGTCTCCTCTTGCAAAATCACACCGCAGTGAAAATGGATTGGTTGAACGTTTTGAAATGTTCGTTGCCGGCTTTGAACTCACAAATGCTTTCTCTGAACTTAACGACCCACGCGACCAAAGGCAACGTCTCGAAGAGCAATCAAGAATACGTGCAGCAGGAGATGATGAAGCAATGACATTAGACGAGGATTTCTTAAATGCAATTGAAATTGGTATGCCTCCAACTGCTGGGCTTGGTATTGGAATTGACCGTTTGGTTATGCTGCTTACCAATCAAAAATCTATAAGAGATGTAATCATCTTTCCGCTATTGCGACCGGAAAAAGTATAAATTATTTATTTAATAGATATTCCATATCTTAAAGATATGGAATATCTATTATTTTTTGATAATTAAGCCATACTATCAACAAGTTGATAGTATGGCTTTAATAGTATATTTCAAAGAACGTATTAACCCTGCTGTAGAAAGAGATTTGTTTATTTCAACTCCGTAGGAGTGTCCGGTTTATAGAAATAATGATGAAAAAAAGAAAAGCATCGTAGTTGCGACCAATCTTTACCACAAACAGAACACTCCTACGGAGTTTTGCAAACTCAAAATACTTTTTCTACAAACAGGAAGCAACTACGTTGCTTTTTCTTTCACTTTGCGAAGGTTTCTCAACTTTCGTAAAGTAAGAAGAACTAGTGTTGTTATTCGTTAAAAGACTTATTATATTGTGTCATTTCGAAGCGTAGCGAGAAATCTCTCAAGTCATTGCTACCACAGAATTTGAGATTTCTCACTTCGTTTCGAAATGACAAGAAATGTTTATTAGGTTTTCAATAAATTATTACACTAGTTGCGACCAATCTTTACCACAAACAGAACACTCCTACGGAGTTTTGCAAACTCAAAATACTTTTTCTACAAACAGGAAGCAACTACGTTGCTTTTTCTTTCACTTTGCGAAGGTTTCTCAACTTTCGTAAAGTAAGAAGAACTAGTGTTGTAATTCGTTAAAAGACTTATTATATTGTGTCATTTCGAAACG
>CAZCLJ010000377.1:0-4048 GCA_964499465.1 uncultured Hyphomicrobiales bacterium | reverse complement strand
TGATTAGTGATTAATGATTAATGATTAGTGATTAATGATTAATGATTAGTGATTAGTGATTTATTATTCTTTTTTTGTTATTGATTTTTTTGCTGAAATAATTATTGATGTAAGTAATTTCATAATTTCAATTGCATCATTATTTATACTTTTAAATTCTTTTTCTGATATATAATTAGTTGAGAAAAGTAGTTCTAACCAATAAATTGTCTCATTACATTCTTTTTGAGCAATTGCAAATTTATGAATAAAATCAATTTTTGATTCAGCATAATCACCTTCTCTGCAATTTGCTCCTATACTTGTTCCACTTCTTAAAATCTGTTTACTGATAATAAATTCATTTTTTTCGTTTATTAAATATTTATATAAATTTACAATTCTAATAGCAAATTGTAAACTCTTATCTTTTATATTTCCTTTATTCTCTTTCATAGAAACCAAACTCACTAATCATTAATTACTAATCATTAACAATTAACTAATCATTAACAATTAACTAATCATTAATTAACTAATCATTTATCAAATATTTATATAAATTTACAATTCTAATAGCAAATTGTAAACTCTTATCTTTTATATTACTTTTATTCTCATTCATAAAACCATATTCCATTATACTTACAATTAATCACTAATCACTAATCATTAATCATTATTTTATCAGCAACTCAACGTTTTCATATTTTCTTCCATTTACTGCTTTTTTGAATGTAGTATTGCTTACACCGCCGGGTAAATGAACGTTTTTTCCCTGTAATAATTGTTCTATTGTTAAGATTTGAATTTTATCTATTTTATATCCAATGAAATATCCCTGCTGCTTGGCTTTCTGAAGCATACCATCAGTTAAAAATTCTTCAAAGCAAACAAAGACAGCTAAATCAGCATTTTTTCTTGCTGCTGCTTCAATTATATAAGCAATATCACTGATTTTTACATTTCCGCTTTTAACTTCAATAATTCCAATTCCTTTTTCCTTATCATTTTTATTAAAAGTGAAATAACCATCGAAACCACTATCTGCCGTCTTTTTTTCGTTAGAAACACCACCGATAAGAACTTCAATAACCCAATCCTGAAATTTAAAACGACCTTTCTTGGTTGATTGGGCAAGTTGGTATGCTGAAGCAATATCTTTTGGATAGCCATTGATTTCTATTTCAGTCAATAATGTTTTCTTACTGTTTTCGTCAAGTGGATTAGTTAATCTATCTAAAATAAGTTTTATTGCAAGATGTGAAATATCCACTCCGAGCCAGTTCCGATTGAGCTTTTCGGCAACTGCAATAGTGGTTCCGCAACCACAGAAGAAATCAGCGACGACATCACCTTCATTGGTGCTTGCTTTGATAATTCGTTCAAGAAGCGATTCTGGCTTCTGAGTAGGATAACCGAGAGCCACTTTCCCTCTTACAACAGGTATTTCCCAAACATCATCAGCATACTTTCCTTCTTTCATATAGACAACTTCCTGTTTTCCATTCTTTAAAGCAGAAATTTTAAATTTTTTCCCATCATTGTCAGTATGATTATATCTTTTTAATGTTAAATCTGAATAAGGTAAAATTATTCTATCTGGAAATAATTTTGAATTTTCAGATTTAGAATAAGAAAAAATTATATCATGTTTTCTTGGAAATACTTTTTTAGGAATTGAATTTCCTTTATACCACCACACGATTTCATTCCTAAAATTCTTTTTTCCAAACAGATAATCGCAAACTAGCTTCAAGTAATGGCTCATTGTTGGGTCGCAATGCAAATAGAAACTTCCGGTATCCTTTAGCAATGCTTTCATATAATAAATTCTATGAGCCATAGTAGTTAAATAAGCTGCTGCACTATGGTCTGTACTTTCAACGAGTTTTAAAAAATTGTATAAGTCTAATTGCTTATGTTCTAAAAGCTCATTCATAGAATCAATATATTTGACATTGCTCCAAGTATCTGAAAATGCTTCTTTTTGCGCCTTTGTATCGCTCATATCTATGTCTTCAAAAAGAACATTATAATTTCTTTTTGAGTTAAATGGCGGGTCTATATAAATCAAATCAATAAAACCCTCTGGATGCTTTAAAGAAAGTTCTTTTAAAACATCAAGGCAATCTCCGAAGTATAGTTGTTTCATAATTTAGCTTTTAGTTGTCAGCAGTCGGCTTTCAGCATTTTTGTTTATGGTTTATGGTTTATGGTTTATGGTTTATATTGTAATTTAGTCATTTGTTATTGGTCATTAGTCATTAGCCATTAGTTTATTATCATTAATCATTAATCATTATTTTATCAGCAACTCAACGTTTTCATATTTTCTTCCATTTACTGCTTTTTTGAATGTAGTATTGCTTACACCGCCGGGTAAATGAACGTTTTTTCCCTGTAATAATTGTTCTATTGTTAAGATTTGAATTTTATCTATTTTATATCCAATGAAATATCCCTGCTGCTTGGCTTTCTGAAGCATACCATCAGTTAAAAATTCTTCAAAGCAAACAAAGACAGCTAAATCAGCATTTTTTCTTGCTGCTGCTTCAATTATATAAGCAATATCACTGATTTTTACATTTCCGCTTTTAACTTCAATAATTCCAATTCCTTTTTCCTTATCATTTTTATTAAAAGTGAAATAACCATCGAAACCACTATCTGCCGTCTTTTTTTCGTTAGAAACACCACCGATAAGAACTTCAATAACCCAATCCTGAAATTTAAAACGACCTTTCTTGGTTGATTGGGCAAGTTGGTATGCTGAAGCAATATCTTTTGGATAGCCATTGATTTCTATTTCAGTCAATAATGTTTTCTTACTGTTTTCGTCAAGTGGATTAGTTAATCTATCTAAAATAAGTTTTATTGCAAGGTGTGAAATGTCCACACCGAGCCAGTTTCGATTAAGCTTTTCGGCAACCGCAATAGTGGTTCCGCAACCACAGAAGAAATCAGCTACGACATCATCTTCATTGGTGCTTGCTTTAATAAGTCGTTCAAGAAGCGATTCTGGCTTCTGAGTTTGATAATGCATTCTTTCTTTTGCCATTGAATTTAATGTTCTTAAACTATCATCTCTCGTAAAAGTAAAAACATCATCAAACGGCTGCCCTTCGTCTAAATAGCATTTCTTTCCACTATCTCCACGAATAAAATAATTCCTTCCATCTTCATCAATTTTATTATATCTTTTTGGATTAAGAGCTGGGAGCTTTTGAGTATTGTATAGGTAATTGGATGTTTTTGAATATCTAAAAATTGTATCGTGCTTTCTTTTGAAATCTTTACGTGGAGCATTACCTATGTCATAATGCCACACAATTTCATTCCTAAAATTCTTTTTTCCAAACAGATAATCGCAAACTAGCTTCAAATAATGGCTCATTGTCGGGTCGCAATGCAAATAAAAACTTCCAGTATCCTTAAGCAACGATTTCATATAATAAACTCTATGAGCCATAGTAGTTAAATATGCTGCTGCGCTATGGTCTGTACTTTCAACGAGTTTTAAAAAATTGTATAAGTCTAATTGCTTATGTTCTAAAAGCTCATTCATAGAATCAATATATTTGACATTGCTCCAAGTATCTGAAAATGCTTCTTTTTGCGCCTTTGTATCGCTCATATCTATGTCTTCAAAAAGAACATTATAATTTCTTTTTGAGTTAAATGGCGGGTCTATATAAATCAAATCAATAAAACCCTCTGGATGCTTTAAAGAAAGTTCTTTTAAAACATCAAGACAATCTCCGAAGTATAGTTGTTTCATAATTTAGCTTTTAGTTGTCAGTTTTTTGTTTTTATGGTTAATGGTTATAGTTAATAGTTTATAGTTTATGGTTAATGGTTTATAGTTAATGGTTAATGGTTAATGGTTTATAGTTAATGGTTAATGGTGTAATTTAGTCATTTGTTATTGGTCATTAGTCATTAGTTTATTATCACTTATCATTAATCATTAATCACTAATTTAATCCCTATGGGTGGGGTGAAATAAATCTTGTATTTATCAAAAAAAACTTCACTCCAAAAAAATAAACAACATCTTTTAATAGTA
>CAZCLJ010000376.1:0-4078 GCA_964499465.1 uncultured Hyphomicrobiales bacterium | reverse complement strand
GAAAATATATTAAATAATATTACGTAAAATTGGGAGAGTTAGAGATTAATTATTGTTGTTTTATTTGGTATAACAGGTGAAGAATTAGGAAAATAGCCTGATCCATAAATTGAAATTTTCTTATTTATGCAAAAAGAACAAGTAAAAGTCCCAGCTGATAGATATATTTTATCACCATCTTGAGTTGCATTCATTACTTCTTGAGTAAAATCATTAAACTGCTGAACTATTGAATCACCTCTTTGAATAATCACAGTTTTATTTACAAAATTCTGAGATTGAGCAAAAGCGCTGCTAAGCAAAATAGCTATTGCAAATACTAAAAGAAATTGTTTCATTTTGAACCTCTTAAATTTGATATTAATTAATTAAAATTCTTGTGAAAATTTAGTTTTCATATTCAATTGTTTGTGAAAATATTTTATCTGCAGCATATCCAATCGCTTTTGTATTTGTAGCACTCCAAGAACCAAATATTGGTGCAGTTATAAAAGGAATCCAACGGCTTGGAATTTTAGTCATAATACGTGATAATAATTTAACCGATATTTTTTTCATAATTGGTTCTATTAACTCTTGGCTTACTTTTGAAATAACAATTTTAGCCCCTGCTTTTTTTAATATTCCTTTTCCAAGTTCAATACCAAGCCCGGTTCCAAAAATCATCGCAATAAGCAAAGGTGTTAACCTTTTCTGCTGATTGTGATATTTAGCAACAGAATAAATCAAATTGATTTGAACTTTTGTAATCATAATTAATTCCGGCAATAAAGTAGCCCAACCGAACAAACCCGGGTGAATTGCAGCAGCAAAACTAATAGAAAAAGCTTTTGTAGTTGCAGAATTAATTATTTGTTTAATATTTTTTCCATCAATATTATAATCATTGGGGACAAACATATTCAATATTTCTCCGAACCAATTTTCATTAATGCTTGTTTCTTTCATAAAAATCTCCTAAAGATAAATTAAACATAAAAAAAAGGGCATTTTCACATTATGCCCTAATCAGAGGTATCGACCAAGAAACCCGTATTGAGAGCAAAAAGGAAAACGCCCCAAGCGGGGCGTTGCCTTTACTGCCGTTCTCAATACTAAAAATTGGTCGATTTTCACTAAAGAACAGAAGTAAGACCACGCTTACTTATGTATTTTATTTCACTATATTTAAATAGCTTTTCCTTTCATTTAATTTTGTTTTTCAATAATTTAATTTAATTATTTTTTTATTACAAAGCAAATTTATATTATTCGCTTATTCCATTTCCATTTTTGCAGTATTGCTTAATAGAATCAATTATATCAATGGCATTATCAAAACCAGCTTCAATACTCTTTATATTAGTTTCTCCTTCGTAATATCCATTTAAATGAAGTATATTATAAGTGCTATTAAGTTCTTTTAATAATTTCTTATCAATTTTACCAAGATGTTCCTTGTAATATTCAATTGACTTTCTCCCTCTTCTTTTAGGTACATTTTTAACATCAAATAAGCAATCAAGTGCAATAAGTGCTCCTGAATAAGCAGTGCCAGATGCAGTTCTAACATACTTTTCATCAGCATAGAACTTGCCGTCCTTTCCTGCAAGTTTCAATGTTTCTCTTGCGTTTTCTATGTAACGCATTGCTTCTTTATATGCGTTTTTTGTTTTCATTTTATTTACTTTAAAATACTTTTAGCTAATACAAAT
Source organism: uncultured Hyphomicrobiales bacterium (assembly GCA_964499465.1). Classification (GTDB taxonomy): domain Bacteria; phylum Bacteroidota; class Ignavibacteria; order Kapaibacteriales; family UBA2268; genus JAAYJM01. Next base: position 2,384 of record CAZCLJ010000376.1, on the reverse strand, counting down.
ATAAAGTTAATTTATTTAAATTCAAAATAATTTTTATTGTTTATTTCACTATATTTAAATAGCTTTTCCTTTCAAAATTTTGTTTTTTTCAATGTTTCAAATTAATTATTTTTTTAATGCAAAGCAAATATATTTTTATTCGCTTACTCCATTCCCATTTTTACAATACTGCTTAATTGAATCAATAATATCAATGGCACTATCAAAACCAGAATCAATAGTTTGTATTTTTGTTTCTCCTTCGTAGTATCCTTCAAGATGCAAAACTCTATATGCAGTATTTAAATGTTTTAATAGTTTTTTATCAATCTTACCTAAATTATCCTGATAATAATCAATGGATTTTCTTCCTCTTCTTTTAGGCATATTTTTTACATCAAATAAGCAATCAAGTGCAACAAGCGTTCCTGAATATGCTGTGCCAGATGCAGTCTTAACATACTTTTCATCAGCATAGAACTTGCCATCTTTCCCGGCAAGTTTCAACGTTTCTCTTGCGTTCTCTATGTAACGCATTGCTTCTTTATATGCGTTTTTTGTCTTCATTTTATTTACTTTAAAATACTTTTAGCTAATACAAATATAAAGTTAATTTATTTAAATTCAAAATATTTTTATTATTTTATTTCACTATATTTAAATAGCTTTCCTTTCAAAATATTGTTTTTCAACTTTTCAAATTAATTATTTTTTATTGCAAAGCAAATTTATTTTTATTCGCTTATTCCATTCCCATTTTTACAATATTGCTTAATAGAATCAATAATTGAAATGGCATGTTCAAAACCACTATTAATAACTGAAATACTAGTTTCTCCTTCGTAGTATCCTTCAAGATGCAAAACTCTATATGCAGTATTTAAATGTTTTAATAGTTTTTTATCAATCTTACCTAAATTATCCTGATAATAATCAATGGATTTTCTTCCTCTTCTTTTAGGCATATTTTTTACATCAAATAAGCAATCAAGTGCAATAAGCGTTCCGGAATATGCAGTGCCAGATGCAGTTCTAACATACTTTTCATCAGCATAGAACTTGCCGTCCTTTCCTGCAAGTTTCAATGTTTCTCTTGCGTTTTCTATGTAACGCATTGCTTCTTTATATGCGTTTTTTGTTTTCATTTTATTTACTTTAAAATACTTTTAGCTAATACAAATATAAAGTTAATTTATTTAAATTCAAAATATTTTTTATTGTTTATTTCACTATATTTAAATAGTTTATCCTTTCAAATATTTGTTTTTTTCAATATTTCAAATTAATAATATTTTTAATTCAAAGCAAATATATTTTTTATTTCTTTAGATATTCCATATTTAAGAAAATATGGAATATCTTTCAACTAAACTTCTTTTGTTTTGAGTTGTGATTTTTCTTTATTCTTCATATAATCAAAAATCACAATTCAAAATCAGGCATAAACTGAATTTGGATTTTCTGCCATTATTGAAATAGCATAACCATAATCCATTAAAATATCATTTTGAAGTTCAGCTGCAAAATGAGTCATTTCAATTTCTCTTTCTTCGTCCATATCTGCTTCTATAATAATCCAAATGTGTTCTGGGTCATCAGGAGAAAATTCCAAATGCTTAAATTTAATTTCAGAATATTTACTCTTTACATTATTAAAAAGTTCATCTATTAATTGTTTTTGTTTATAATTGATTTTCATTCTATCACCTTTAAAACTAAATTTACAAATTCTCTAGCATTAAATAGTTGTTGCTTGGATACTTTCTTACTAACTCCAAGTCTGTAATCGGCATGATTTCTTTTATCCTGTAAATCACTTAGAAATCCTTTATATTTTGAATTGATAATCTTACGTCTATTGAAGTAATAATCTGAAAATAAAGTATGAATAGATTTGTGGTCAATAGTAGGGTTAATACCAGCACTATACACAGCTGCAATTGCTGAGTGGAATGCTGCATAATAAGCACGGTTTGCTGAAGCATTGTATTTACCATTTTCAAATAGTAATTCTGCTGCTTCCAAATTCTCAATAGCTCTGTTTTTAAAAGATTCCTTCATTTGTAGATTTGATTTGTTTTAAATTATTATATTGCAAGTAAGACTACGCTTACATATTTATTTTATTTCACTATATTTAAATAGTTTTTCCTTTCATTAAATTTTTTTTTCAATTATTTAATTTAATTATTTTTTTATTTCAAAGCAAATTTATTTTTGTCTTGAACCTTGATTGTAAGGATTATAGGATTACTTGATTAAGAAAGAAATATTCAAGTAATCTTTAAATCAAGCAAATCAAGGTTCAGACAAAGACCACGCTTACAAATTTATTTTATTTCACTATATATAAATAGTTTTTCCTTTCATTAAATTTTTTTTTCAATTATTTAATTTAATTATTT
>CAZCLJ010000375.1:0-4083 GCA_964499465.1 uncultured Hyphomicrobiales bacterium | reverse complement strand
AATGATAAAATACAGAACAACCCACCACTATTCATATTTGGAACGAATATTTTTTCTTAAATAATTCGATTTATTTCACCCCACCCGCAGGGATTATATTATTTGTTTGTCTTTGAACTGTGATTTTTATTATGAAGATGATTATTTTTTGTCAGAACCTTGATTAGAAGGATTATAGGATTTTTTGATTAATAAGAAATAGATACTTGAAATCAAGAAATCATTAAATCAGTTTAATCAAGGTTCAAAGACAAAAATAATTTAATCCCTGGCGGGATAACAAAAGAAAAGGGAAATCCGCTTCTACAAATATTCAATCCCTGGCGGGATAAAGAATATTGTATTCTTCTCACTTTGCGAAAGTATGAAAGGCAGATGTCCAACATCTCCGAGATGTTGGACATCTTCTTTACAAATAGCTTGCAACTACTTTGCTATTTTTTAGTCATACTATCAACAAGTTGATGGTATGACAAGAAGAAGTCAAACGAAAAGCTTGCTGCTCGTTTGACTGGAAAAGCTGCAATTTGGAAGGAAGATTAAAGAAAAACATCGTAGATGTGTTATATTAATAGCAAATAAAATCAAAAAAAGAATGAACTCCGTAGGAGCGATATCATCTCTACGAGATTTTAATATTTTATTCGTTTTGGTTTCTATTACGATTTCGCAACTACGTTGCTATTTCATTCTTCCTAATTTTAATTGTAGAAAGACAAGAAAGATATTCCATATTTTCTCAAACATAGAATTTCTATTTTCTTTCATTCTGACTTCCCTTTTAATTATTATAAATTTATTTCTCAAATTTTTATATTTTTGTGTGAAATTAAAGTATTGGAAAAAGTAATTTTATAAATTTCAAAAAAATCTATGGAAAAGAAATCAGTTTTAGCAAAGGACAAGAAATTCGTTCAATTTATTTCAAAAGAACAAATTAATGAAATTAATACAGAGCTTGCCGAAAGAATAAATAAGGATTATGCTGGGAAAAGCGTTCTTTTTATTGTGGTTATGAAAGGGGCAATGTTTTTTGCAAGCGATTTGCTTCGTAAAATCTCCGTTGATTGTCAAATTGATTACATAAGTGCAAAAAGCTATCTAAATCAGATGGAAACTACAGGAAATGTAGAAATATCTAAACCGAAATTTAGCTTAGAAAACAGAGACGTTATACTAATCGAAGACCTTATTGATTCTGGCACAACGATGAGCAAACTGCTTCCCAAAATGCAGAAATTAAACCCCGCATCTTTAGAAGTAGTAACTTTCCTAACCAAACCAGATAATATGAAATACTCTCTTCCTTTAAAATATGTTGGAATTGAAGTTCCAAACCTTTTTGTTATTGGTTACGGTTTTGATTATGCTGAAATAGGAAGAAACTTACCTGACATCTACATTCTTTCAGATGAATAATAAGTTTGTTCTAATTACTGTCATACCCTTGAAAATTCAGAGCTGATACTTCTAAAAAAAAACTTTCCAGCCATACGATCAACAAGTTGATAGTATGGCTTTTGGCAATATCTTCATACTTTTTAGAAAATAATTTAAATTTTGATGTTATAAGTAAAATATTTTTACTTAATCAATCATTCTATTAATTGAATTTTATATATTTATTCCTTTAAAAATTAAATACATAGAACTTATAGCCATACTATCAACTTGTTGATCGTATGGCTATAAGAGAACATATCAGCACTGGAGTAAACGAGTATCCATAAACTAATCTGGAACTGGATTTCCTATTACTCGGAAATAACTTATCAACGATTATAGATAGAGATGAATAAATCTTTTTTTATTTAGAAACTTTTTTAAAGTGATATTCGTCTATAATTTTTATGACAAAAGTATAATTGATGTTAAAATTAATAATGGAAAAAATGAATAAAAAAGAAACCGAAGACAAAAAAGAGAATAAAGATAAGAAGAACTCGCCTTTCTCAGATATGAACAAACCTTCATCTCAGAATGAACAACAAATCAAAATGATGCGCAATGTTTTCATTTGGATAATTTTTCTTTCGTCTATTATCTTGCTTTATATGTTTATGAATGAGGATAAGAAGCCGGAATGGCCTATTACTTATACTCAATATATGGAATTGCTTAGCGCTGACCAAATTAAAACGGCAACAATTACTAAAACGCAGCTAAATGATTATGAATTTCACGGCGAACTCAAACAAATTTCAAAAATCAGGTCTGAAGGACAGCTAAGAGATATCAGGCATTTCGTTACGAAACTTGGCGTTCTTGATAGTGAAACCGAAAAGCTATGGGAATCCAAAGGAATAACCTGGACATATAAAGACGGTGATAATCCCTGGTGGGGCGCATTGCTTTCAATATTACCCTGGATTCTGCTTATTGGAATTTATATTTTCTTTTTGAGACGAATGCAAATGGGCGGTTCAAAAGGAATTTTTTCATTTGGAAAATCCAAAGCGAAGCTACTTGATAATGCAAATGGTAAAGTAACTTTTGAAGATGTTGCAGGTGCAGACGAAGCTAAATACGAACTTGAAGAAATAATAGAATTTTTAAAAGACCCGGCAAGGTTCCAAAAATTAGGTGGTAAAATTCCAAGAGGTGTTTTGCTTCTTGGACCTCCGGGAACTGGAAAAACCTTACTCGCAAGAGCAGTTGCCGGCGAAGCAAATGTTCCGTTTTATTCGATTTCCGGTGCAGATTTCGTTGAAATGTTTGTTGGTGTTGGCGCTAGCCGTGTTCGTGATTTATTTGAACAGGCAAAGAAAAACAATCCCTGCATTGTATTTATTGATGAAATTGATGCAGTTGGTCGCCATAGAGGCGCTGGTCTTGGAGGCGGACATGACGAAAGAGAACAAACACTTAACCAACTGCTTGTTGAAATGGATGGCTTCGAACAGAACAGCGGCGTGATTATTATTGCTGCAACAAACCGTCCCGATGTTCTGGACCCTGCTCTTCTTCGTCCGGGTAGATTTGACCGTCAGGTTGTTGTTGACCGTCCGGATATGAAAGGACGCGAAGGAATTTTTAAAGTTCACATTAAGAAAATCCCCGTTGGCGATGATGTTGATTTAGAAGTGCTTGCAAAAGGAACTCCCGGCTTTTCCGGTGCCGATATTGCAAATATTGTAAATGAAGCTGCATTGCTCGCTGCAAGAAGAGACAGTCAATACGTTACGATGTTCGATTTCGACAACGCTAAAGATAAGGTAATGATGGGAATTGAACGCAAGAGTATGGTTATTTCAGACAAAGAAAAGGAAATGACTGCATACCACGAGATGGGACATGCTCTCGTCGGGAAAATGCTACCGAATGCAGACCCAGTGCATAAAGTTACTATTATTCCACGTGGCAGAGCGTTAGGTGCTACATCTTATTTGCCTACTGAAGATTTCCATTCATTTTCAAGAGATTATATAGAAGCTCAAATCGTTATGCTGCTTTCAGGAAGAACAGCTGAACGCTTAGTATTTAACCAGCTAACAACAGGTGCATCGAACGATTTGGAAAGAGCTACTCAATTGGCAAGAAAAATGGTATGCGAATGGGGAATGAGCGATGTAATCGGACCTGTTCGCTTTGCTCATCATCAGGAAGAGGTTTTTCTTGGCAGGGAAATTTCTCAGCCACGCGACCATAGTGAATTGACTGCTCAAACTATTGATGCTGAAATAAGAAATATTTTAATAAATGCTCAATCTAAAGCTGAAGACATTTTAAATAAAAACATTGATTTACTTCATAATTTATCGAAAGTTTTATTAGAAAAAGAAGTGCTTGATGGCGAAGAACTTGATTTGATTATTAAAGGTGAAACTCTTCCACCTTTGAGTAGAAACGCTATCAACGCTCTCAAATCAATTAGAGTTGAAGAAGAAGAAAAGAAAGAAGAAGTTGTTGAACCAAAAAAGAAAAAATTTAGATTTTAGGACATTTTTTAAAGTTTTTTATTACTCATTCCCAAGTGTAATAATTCATTGAGAAGTTAGAAGTTGGTTATAACTTCTTGTCATTCTGAGGCGAATATAAACGAAGACGTTTACTTTTAAGGAAATGAACTAAATAAGAAGCAAG
>CAZCLJ010000374.1:1705-4097 GCA_964499465.1 uncultured Hyphomicrobiales bacterium | reverse complement strand
TGAACTGCTTTAAATCTTCATCCAAAAAGCCGCCCGCCGGGGATTGCAACGCATAAATACTCAATTCATAAACCTTATCTGTGATTGGCCGAAAAACGCAAAAGTTGCAGGAGAGTAAAATATAGTTTTTCCGAATTCGGCAAACGCATTCTTACAATAATGGCATTCTATCAATAGTTTGTTATGGATTTTTTAAAATGAGTGGTACAGTGGGCGGACTCGAATGGAATTTTCATAGCTAATCATAGGCTATTTTAGGACTTTTTCAATCTTAACAGTCGTCAAAATGTGCCCTGCTCTGACACAGTTTGGGCACATCAGCTTTGTAAGAATGTATCCTAGTTAATCAATTCATCATATTTATTATCTTTTCACACATGTTCTTTATGATATTCTATCAAGAAGAAAAAAAAGGCATGAAAATGAAATTAAAATCTTTGGTATTTAAAGAACTTCTTCCAAATGGCTGGGAAATTGGCCCTATTTCTTTCCAAGATTTGAATTTGTTAGTAGGTGGTTCTGGTGCTGGGAAAAGTAGAACTATGAATAGTATTTTTAATTTAGCCAGATTTATTGCTTCTAACATATTACTCAAAGTGCCATTAGAATGTAAAATTATATTCGGAGATGATCTTTTTACTTATGAGTGGGAAATAAAAACTCAAAAAAAAGAAGAAACAGCAGATTTATGCAACGTCGTTAAAGAAAGATTATCAAAAACTGACAATGATTCTGGTGAAAAGCTCATACTTATCTTTCGAAATGAAGATAAAAATGAATTCAGTGGTACGATACTACCAAAACTCGATTTATATTCCTCTCTAATTTATATATTACGCGAAGAAGAACAAATTAAACCTGTTTTTTTGTTATTCAAACACATAGTAAAGAGAAATTTTTTCGATAATTCCTTAAGTGAAGGAATGGCATATCAAAATATTCCTGCACCTATTGAAAAAGAATTTTCAGAAACTAAAAATGTCTATACTCTTTTAACGAAAAACACAACAATTAATGGCATTTTATACCTTCTGAAACAACATGACGAACAGAAATATAATGCAATTATTAATTCTTTTAAAGATATTTTTGAAAATATTTTAGAGTGTGGTGTAGATTTTAGTCAAGAACTTATGATAAATATCCCAAATAGTGAACCAATGGTTTCGTTTTGGATAAAAGAAAAAAATGTTGATCGGCAAATTTTTTCTCAAGAAATGTCTTCTGGTATGCAAAAAGTCTTAATGATACTGACGGATTTAATTGCACTTCCCAAAGACATTATTTATTTAGTTGATGAATATGAGAACTCACTAGGAGTAAATGCGATTGATTTTTTACCGTCATTGCTTAATGAATATGCTAATGATAGACAAATTTTAATTACTACTCATCATCCATATTTGATCAATAAAATTCCGATTGCAAACTGGTTATTAATTAATAGGCATGGAAGTAAAGTTACTGCTATTCCTGGGAAAACACTGTCTGAATCATATGGTAACTCAAGACAAGATTCCTTTATAAAATTAGTCAATGATCCTCGCTATACAATGGGAGCAATATGAATATTTATGTTGTTGTTGAAGGAGAGGTTGGAGAAAAGAAAGTCTATCAGCACTGGATTCCTCTCGTAAATCCTGTTTTAACACCCATAGATTATATTACTGAAGTTACTACGAATAACTTTTATATCATATCCGGCAATGGTTATCCCAATTATTTTAGTACTATTAGAAACGCCATTGATGATGTCACAAACGACCCACAATTTAACCGGTTAGTCGTTGCAGTTGATTCAGAAGACATAGATTTTACTGCTAAATACACGGAAATAGATCATTATATACAGTCGCTTGGAACTTCAATTGAATACAGAATTATAATTCAACATTTTTGTCTAGAGACATGGGCTTTAGGAAATAAAAATATATATGTACGCAATCCTCAAGATACTAATCTAAAAACATATCAGTCAATCTGGAATGTTTCAATTCAGGATCCTGAATTACTACCTCCTTTGGCAAGCCATTTAAATCGCGCACATTCAGCAGAACTTTACTTACGTAAATCGTTACAAGAAAAATATAGGAATCTAACATACACAAAAAGGAGACCTGAAGCTTTGTTGAATGATACGTTTTTCGATCGAGTAAAAAATCGATGTATACAAGATGGGCATGTTCAAAGTTTTAACAACTTTTTGAATGCTTTTATCTGAAAAATACAATATTAACTAACTTCTTGAAGTTAATCTTCACTCCTCATTTTTTCCCAAAAATCCTCATTTTTAAAGTTTTTATCGTAAAACGCCATTGCCTGCTGCACTATGGGTAAAACCCCAATATTTGAAGAAAAAGAGAAAAAGAGAAAAAGGGGACAGGGAAAAAGA
>CAZCLJ010000374.1:0-1605 GCA_964499465.1 uncultured Hyphomicrobiales bacterium | reverse complement strand
CAAAAAGACAAAAAGACAAAAAGACAAAAAGACAAAAAGACAAAAAGACAAAAAGACAAAAAGGGGACAGGACAAAAACAAAAAGGGGACAGGCTACTTTTTTATCGGCTATAAAAGTTTATAGAGTGTCATCGCATTATTAAACATAAAATGATCACTTCTCAATTTTTGTAAAAATATTTCCAAAACGGTATGACACTTATCACATCATTTGTCTCTTCTTGATTGTAGGTAATGATCGTTTGCTTTGTCAGGCTGAATTGTTTTGAGAGTTTTTTAAGCCCTCCGAACTCACGCTTGCGGTTTTGATCATTCAGTTCATAACACACCTGTATCCCCTCTAATCCCTCACGAGTTTTGACGACAAAATCACACTCAAAATCGTTTTTGTAAAAATAGATTTCATGACCTGATTTAACCAACTCCGTAAATACAAGATTTTCCAATAGTGTCCCTAAATTCGACGAAAAACTGAAATTCAAAGCAAAAAATCCGTTATCGATAAAGTAAGCTTTCTTTTTATTGTTTTGTTGTTCTTTGAGCGAATACGAAAACATTTTCATCTCTTGGATGAGATAACTCTCCTCCAGATACGAAACGTACTCTTTGGCACTTTTATCATGCATACCGATCACTTTGCCCAATGATGAGTAGGAATAGAGCGTTGCGGGATTGCTGATGAGATAAAAACTAAGTTCTTTGAAGCTTTTAAAATCACGGATGCCATGAGTCGCCACACAATCTTTTAAAATAATCGTATCGTAATAGGTTGAGATGAGGGGGCGTTTTAGCTCTTCATCAATGGTATAGATTTCGACAAAAGAGCCGTATTTCATCATGCTATCGACTATATTCAGCACTTTCGGGAGCTTTTCTAGCAGTTCCATATAGTCATGGATACCTTCAATCGCTAACAACTCCGTATAACTCAGAGGGGTAACCAAAGAGGAAAGATACCGTCCACTCAAAAGAGTCGCAAGCTTTCCGTTTAGAAGCGTGGAGTTTGAGCCGGTAATCATTATTTTTGTGTATTCGCCGCTATCGTAAATACTTTTAATGTAATGCTCCCACCCCTCGATCGCCTGCACTTCATCAAAAAAGAGATACTTAATCTTTACCTGAGTGATTTTTTCAGCCGTTTGAACAATCTCGTACAATTTCGTCGGTTCATGAGCGTATTGAATAAAAAAAGGATCGTCCAGATTGATGTACAAAATTTCTTTGGGATTTACACTGTCACTAAGGTGATTAATCAGAAGCTTAAAAAGGGTAGACTTACCGCTGCGGCGTATCCCTTGGAGCACTTGTATATGTTTCGTTTTAAGATTGTTGATGAGGGGGTCTAGTATCTCGCGGCGGTAAAGATTCGTATATTTATTTTTCCAATGTTTATTTTGAGATAATATGACTTTTTCCATATTTAATTCCTAAATTAATATATATTTCACATATTATACTACGAATAAATAAGATTGAGCAACAAAATTTTCACTTAAACATTTGAATGGATGAGAGGACTTTTTGGATTATTTTAAACTGATTCAAATAATGGGGTGGTACCAGTGGGCGGACTCGAACCGCCACGACATCGCTGCCAACGGATTT
>CAZCLJ010000373.1:0-4130 GCA_964499465.1 uncultured Hyphomicrobiales bacterium | reverse complement strand
AAATTTAACTTCTTATAATAAAAAATGCGAAACAACAAACTACGAGGCATCAGGAATTCTGAAATTCTAAAATCGTTACTGAGTCTATTCATACTATGACTGGGAAGTCATCGGATGAATTATTCAGGCTAAACCATCTAATCTTTTTAAGGTGTTGCTTCATTTTGAAAATATTCGAGGAGTCCGGCAGAAAGCCAGTTTGCTATTGCCTGCCGGTTATTTACTTCGAGAAAGCGGATTTGGTCTTGTGGATTGCGAATATTTCCCAGTTCGATATAGCAGGCAACTGGCTTCGCTTCTCGTAAAGTAAATAGATTACGCGCTGATACCGTTCCGTGATATTGCCTTCCGGGCTGTGCCTTCTGATATTTTTTATTTATTGTTTTGTGAAGAGTTTTTGCAAGTGAGTAACCATCGGAACTATTTGCTGCATAATAGAAGAAAATATCAATGCGTTTGCTGTTTGAACGGGAATCAATATGAATTTCAACTATTTGCTGAATTTTTGCAGTTTCTTTGTTTTTTTCGTATAATTCATTTATAATATCAGTTCGCTGTTTTAGTCTTGGAGTTTGCTGATTAGAAATCTCATTCCAGTAAATCAATTTTTCATTTGAACTATTATTCAAATATCTTTCGTCCCGAATACCATCATTTTCATCTTGAACAATAATATAAACTGTTGCTGCCATTTGCATAAGATTGCGTGCTAAGCGAAGAGTAACGTCATAAGCATATTCATCTTCACAAAGTTCATTCCCTTTGTGTTTTCCAATCGCGCCCGGGTCTGGTCCCCCATGCCCTGAAATTAAGTAATAAACGCAGCCATAAAGGGAAGAATCTATAATATTGACTTTTTCGTATTTTTTCCCAAAAATAGGATAAATATTATTTTTCTCTTCTTTGCTCTCTTTTTTTACCTCCTTTTTTGAAATTGGAGCAGATTCTTTTGAATAATTTAAAAGATAAAGTGGAACGTATAATTTTTTACTTTTTTTATAACTTTTATGAATTAAACCATTTTCGAAAAGTTTTTGATTATAAATTTCAATTTCTTTAGCTAAATTATAATCAGAAATTCCAATGGAACTTCTAATATTTTTTTTATTAAACTTATAAATAGCAACAGGTAGATTATATTTAAATCCTTTTAATAGGTTGTTATTTTTATCGAACTTATTTTTGTTAATATCGTAAAAAAGGTTAATAGTTGCTTGGTCTGTAGGTAGATAATATCTATACAACAAGTTTAAAATTCCATCGCCGGTTTTTGGTTTTACTTTAAGATATTCAAAATTTTGTGAATAAATTGAAAGAGTAGAAACTGCTAATATGACAAGTAAAAATATTTTTTTCATAACAAATAAAGTAATTGTCTTTATTTTAAAAGCAATTTACTAAAAAAACTATGACTTTTAAAATGAAATATTTTGTTATTTAAAAAACATTGTATAATTTAGAATTTAATAAATAGATTTTTTAACTCTTAAAGGATGAGAATATATGAAAATCCGAAAAGAAGAAGCTCTTGATTATCACAGCATAGGGCGCAAAGGGAAAATTGAAGTAATCACAACAAAACCGTGTATCACTCAACGTGATTTATCATTAGCTTATACTCCGGGCGTAGCGGAGCCATGCAGAGAAATTGAGAATGATGTTAGCAAAGTATTCGAGTATACTGCAAAAGGAAATCTTGTTGCTGTTATTTCTAATGGCACTGCAGTTCTTGGTTTGGGCGATATTGGTCCTGAAGCAGGAAAACCAGTTATGGAGGGCAAAGGAGTTTTATTTAAAACATTCGCTGATATTGATGTTTTCGATATCGAACTTCGTTCAAAAGATATTGATGAGATTATAAGGGTTTGCGAGGTCCTTGAGCCAACTTTTGGTGGAATCAATCTTGAAGATATTAAGGGTCCAGAATGTTTTTATATTGAAGAAGCATTAAAGAAAAAATTGTCTATACCGGTTTTTCACGATGACCAGCACGGAACTGCCATTATTAGCGGTGCTGCTCTTATTAACGCTGTCGAACTCGTTGGTAAAAAACTTGATGAAGTAAAAGTAGTTTATAATGGTGCTGGCGCTTCTGGTATTGCTTGCTCAAAATTTCATATTTCTCTTGGAGTTAAGAAAGAAAATGTTACTTTATGCGATTCTAAGGGGGTTATTTATAAAGGCAGAACTTCTGGAATGAACGAGTTCAAAGAAGATTTTGCAATTGAAACAAATGCAAGGACATTAGCAGATGCTCTTGTAGATGCAGATATATTCGTAGGACTTTCCCAAGGCAATGTCGTTACTAAGGAAATGGTCAAAACAATGGCACCAAATCCTATTATATTTGCAATGGCAAATCCAGACCCGGAAATTAAATACGAAGATGCAACAAGCGTTCGCGATGATTTAATTATGGCAACCGGACGCTCTGACTATCCCAATCAGGTTAATAATGTGCTTGGTTTCCCATTCATTTTCAGAGGCGCTCTGGACGTTCGTGCTACTGCTATTAATGAGACAATGAAGCAAGCTGCTGCTTATGCACTCGCTGCTCTTGCTAAAGAAGAAGTCCCTGAAAACGTAAAAAAAGCATATAATGTTAAGGAAATGAGTTTTGGTCGCCAATATATTATTCCTAAGCCATTCGACCCGAGAGTTCTCACATGGGTGGCTCCGGCAGTTGCTAAAGCTGCTATGGATACCGGGGTTGCCCAATATCCAATTGCTGACTTTGACGAATACAAACGCCAGCTTGACATTCGTATGGGACGTGCAGAACGCATTATGACCCGTATTTTTGAAAAAGCTAAAACGAATCCAATGCGTATCGTTTTTCCTGAAGGCGAAAAACAAAGGATTATTAAAGCTGCTGAAATGAGTGTTGATTATGGAATTGCCAAACCAATTCTTATTGGTAATGAGGAAATTATCAAGCAAGTTGCTGAGGAAAACGGAATTAATCTTGAAGGAATTGAAATTACTAATCCAAAATCATTTCCAAAAATAGAACAATACATTGAAGAATATTATAAATTAAGACAAAGAAAAGGGGTAACCCGAGTTGAAGCAAAAGACAGACTTTTAAACAATACAAATTACTTTGGCTCAATGATGGTCCATTTAGGTGAAGCTGATGGTTTAATTTCTGGCTTAACTACTCATTATCCGAATACAATAAAGCCAGCACTTGAAATAATTGGGCGTGATAAACGATACCAAAAAGTTTCCGGGCTTTATATCGTTACGACGAAGAAAGAAACATATTTCCTTGCTGATACAACGGTTAATCCGGACCCAAGCGCAGAAACCCTTTGCGATGTAGCTTTGCAGTCAGAAGAATTTGTAAGAAACTTCGATATTAAGCCACGTATTGCAATGCTTGCATATAGCAACTTCGGCTCTGCTCCCGGCATAACATCTGATAAGGTTCAAAAAGCTTTGGATTTGATTAAAGCAAAGAAACCGGATTTGATTATTGACGGCGAAATGCAAGCCGATACTGCGGTTTCACCCGATATTATTGAAGAATATTTCCCGTTTAGTCCGCTTAAAGAAGGTGCCAACGTGCTTATTTTCCCAAATTTAAATTCCGGAAACATTAGCTATAAACTTCTTCAAAGAATCGGCGGAGCGCACCTTATTGGTCCAGTGCTTCTTGGACTTTCGAAAGCAGTTCACGTTTTGCAGCGCGGCTCAGAAATAAATCATATTATGGATATGGTTGCTATTGCTGTTGTTGATGCACAACATAAAGCCGGAATAAATTAAATTCGGAACTCCTTATTCTTTATCTAAAAAGAAGTTTAGAGATTTGATTTAAAATATTAATACGCATTTAATCGCTATTTTAAATTATGGTGATACTCTTATTATTTGAAAAACTCCCAAATTTATTTGGGAGTTTTTCTATATCCATTTTTTTCAGATTTATACCAAACCGCTAACAATAATGTTAATATTGTCTGTCATTCCGAACCCCCTGATAAAGAAAGACCTTTATTTAAATGGAGATGACATAAGTAAAAGTGTAATGCTGACGGATGTCAGAATGACAAACTACGATGTCATTGGCAACGAAGTGAGGAATCTCAAGTTCTGTGGTAGCAATTAGTTGTGAGATTTCTCAC
>CAZCLJ010000372.1:0-4130 GCA_964499465.1 uncultured Hyphomicrobiales bacterium | reverse complement strand
TTCTTAATACTGTTTATAACTTTTACTCTTTTTATTTGTTTTTACCCTGGAATACAGAGGGAACAACTGCAACGCGCTCCATCTAGGGGAGTGACATTTTAATATGTGAAATCAATATTATCTGACGTACTTCCCCTTTTTTATAAATACCAATCATATAATTTACATTCACAGATTCTAAATTAAATTCATACGTTAAATACTCTTGATCATCAATAGTTAATTTTATTGTTTCTTTTTTAGGAAGCGGTGCATATTTCATTACATTTATTAAATAATTCATTTCTTTATTAAATTTTCCTTTTGATTCAATGTCATAAGAAAAATAATTTTCTAATACTTTAACGTCTCCCGCTTTTGCTTTTTTCAAAAATTCAATTATATAATCTCTATCATCTTTTTCTTTGCATGAAAAGAAAAATATAACAATAGAGCTAAAAAATAATAGTTTAATAAAAGTTTTCATATATATTTATTCTTGTATTAATTCATTTTGTTCACTTTGTTGTGGAGCATTTTGATTATCTGGTTGAAACTCGATACTTTGATTTTTTAATATCTCATTTCCATAACTGATAATACCTGAAACATAGTCACTATTATCATCCATTAGTTGTGGTACAGTACCATCAAGAATATAATTAACTAAATCGGTTCTTGCTTGAGGAGAGAAAAACTTAGTATCTATATCTTTATTATTAGAAAAAATTTGTGTATAAAAATCAACAATCTTTGTTGCCCTATAGTAATAATAACGTTGAGCATACTCTGTTCGTTTTAGTATCAAAGCAGGATATGAATTCTCAACAAAATCATAAATACCATATGTAATTTTAAACAATTCTAATAACCCTTCTGCAGCAGTCATTCCCTTTCCAGTATTTGTAGAATTATTATTTGATTTTTCTTTTTCGGAAATAAATGCGGTTCCCTTCTTAGGTTTATATACATATGGACCAACTCCACTACTCCCGTCACTAGGCATATCAGGATTAGTTGGAGTCTCTGATACCGAACTAATATTACCTGGTACATTTGCTCCACTTATACCAGGCATATTAACAATAAAAATATCCTCGGGAACATTTTCTGTTGTCACTGTTTCATAAATCGCGACTGTATTGCCATTTTGCAAAGTAGTTGTCCCATAAACATTCATATTATACCAAGCTTTATTTGTAGGTAATAATTCACACCCATCCAAGTCGATTCCCATTATAGGGGTATTACTTGCAAACTGATATGGAGTTAACTCAGGATATTTCTTCGTTAACGGGTCTTTAGAAATAAACCTGCAAACTCTGGTGTCATACATACGCATGCCATAGTCTTGGAAAGAACCTGTTGCGCCAAAAACTTCATCGTCATTAAGTTTCCCATTAAACCCAAAATGATAAGCATATGCCATCGTAATGTTTGATTCTGTGATGTTTACAAAATTGATTTTTTGCATTTTGCTACGATGATATTCGTAAAAATACTAATTTATCTTGCAATAACAAAAGCCCCATTTTCACAGGGCTTTGATTTTTTTGCACGCGTTACACTACGTTAAACGCGCGCAAACGACTGCAACGAGCGCCATCTGAAGTGATTTCCATTGTTTAAAAATTTATAGCTGATTCGGATATTGCAAAGTAAAATATAAATATCTTAATAAGCAACTATAAATGTAAAATAAAGATATAAACTTGCATATAATCGCTATTTTAGATACTTTTGCCGTGCTTTAAACCTTATACATAATGAAAATTGCAGATAACATTAAAAAATTTCGTGAGCAAAAAGGATTACTCCAAAAACAAGTAGCTGCCGAAATAGGGCTTAAACCTGCTCATTATAATAAAATTGAAAAAGGTATTGTGGATCCTTCCATTGAGATGCTTGATAAACTGGCTAATTTATTTGGAATTACCATTGATCAGATTGTTCACATGAAAGAGGATATAACAAAAGATGTAACTATCGAAGATAAAACCACAATAGAACAAATGAGACTTGTTCAGCAACTGGAGGAAAAAGATAAAAATATTATATTCAGTATGATTGAAACCATGCTTACCAAAAAGAAATTTAAAGACTTCTTTCAGAAAAACATTGCTACACTTTAAAAATTAATACAATGAAATAAATTGTATTAATCATACACGAATACAAATATAAATTTCCTGAAGGCCATTATTCTCTTCGATTAAAAAAAATAATTTTGAACTCTTATTGGCGCTTTAATTTATACATATTTGCATCCGCCGGCTGGCGGACGCAAACGACTGCAACGAGCGCCATCAAGGCTTTATTTGTTTTTATAAAAATAAAAAAACCAATAAAAAGGAATTACAAAAGCATTGCCAATTAATATACCCAAAAACCAGCTTGTTCTTAGGCTCCCCTCTTTTATTTTTTTGCTCCTTATAACGTTAATTAAAAAATAACATATAATTAAAAAATTCAAAAGAAATATTTCAAAGAAATATTCAAAAATCAAGAATAAAAAAACATTATTAATAAATATACCAAGGATAAACAATAAAGGTATAAAAGAAAAAAGCCCAGTAATCACTAATTTTACATTCATCATTTTATTTTGTATTTTTTATCATGTAATAATTTTGAATAAACATATGCAACTTTATTTTCTTCATTACAATACTCTACTCTATAATGAAATAAAATTTTGGCGATATTCGTATCTTCTTTTAAATATTCAATAACATAAATAGCAGTATCTATTGGAATAGGGTGTGATTTAAAATTAAAAATTGGGTTTATTCCTTTATTAATTTTTTTGTAATAATCAATCAATGAATCCTTATATTTTATATTTTCTATAAAAAGAGCCTCGCGTACGCTTGAATCAGCCTCAATAAGATAATAATATTTTATTTGATTTGTTTTCTTTATGGAATTATAATAATCAACTTTTTTAAGAAAATGTGTTACAAGCACTTGGTTAAGTAGTCTTATTAATATTATTACAGTAACTATTATTGCTGCAATTATTATTATTCTTCTTTTCATAAATATATATTATTTTTTCTTACTTGCAATTGTTTTTTTATTTGCTTCTGCTACTTTATTATTTTCACTTTCAATCTTAGTTGCGGTATCAGAATATGCTTTAGACTCCCACGCACTTTGATTTTTACTATAAACTTTTATATCCGTTTGTGTCGTGTTCCCCTTTATATCAGTAGTTGCTACAAAGGCTTCATACATTTGTGTTTTATTATTATAAGTTGAATTCATTACTGACCATATTAAACCATCAGCTTTATGTGTTCCTTTTGCTTCTTCAACTGTTAAAGAAATAGATTCAACTAATTTTGATGTAGTAATGTCGAGTAATAAGCCTGCTGAAGGGCCAATTGTAATTGCATAACCATGAAGACCTATACTAAATCCAACCCCCAAAGCAAATTTAAATGATGGAGTAGTTGTGCTGATACTTGCCATATCACCATTCGTTGTTTGTCTAAAAGTAGCTCTATTATCAAATCTATATCCAATATCACCTCCTATACTTCCACCATAAACTTTCCCATCTTTATTATTTGATGGAGTATGTGTGGTTGACATTGCAAAATGAGTCACACCAGCATCATCTGTAGCAATTCCTATTGTATAATTTAATTTTACACCTGTGCCAGAATTACTACCACCAGAACCAGCTGTACCTTCTGCAAATTTCATAGATGTAGTATGCGGCGTAGATTGTAATTTAGTTTTATATCCCTCCATAGCAATTTCTGCATTCTGAAGCCAAGAACAAGCTTCTAACCCATCTAAATCAATCGTAGAAATAGGTGTATTACTCGCAAATTGATAAGTGGATAATTCAGGGTATTTTATTGCAATTGGGTCAACACCCCAAAACCTGCAAGTTCTTGTATCGTACATCCTCATTCCATAGTCTTGGAAAGAACCTGTTGCACCAAAAACTTCATTGTCATTAAGTTTTCCATTAAATCCAAACTTATAGCTATCACTACTCCAGTTTCTGCCGGGCATTAATTGTCCAAATGCGTAATAATCTTGAGCACTGGTAATATCGGAAGTATAATAGTCAATCGTTATATTATCGCTTGTATGGGGTATTTTGCGGTCGCTCACTGTTGTAAGTACATTCCCTA
>CAZCLJ010000371.1:0-4136 GCA_964499465.1 uncultured Hyphomicrobiales bacterium | reverse complement strand
CTCACTTCGTTTCGAAATGACATCTTTAAATGTATCTTTGAATGCAACTTGGTATTAATCACATACCTGATAGTTTTTCATTTAGATTTTTATGCAACCTGCCATACTATCAACTTGTTGATCGTATGGCTTGTTTCTTAACAGCTCCTAAGCTAAGAGTTTATACTTATTGTTTAACTAGGAAAACATCCTAACTCCTTTATTTTAGATTAGATGTTAGTAATTCTGATATTGGCATAATCATTGCTAATATATACTTTATTAGTAATATATTAGCAATGAATATGAAAAAATATATTTTAATACAAATAGCACTACTAATAGCAGTTTTTTCTGCTAATTCACAGACATTAACAATTATTCGAACTGATATTGATACAGCAAGAGCAAATTTTGTTACTGCTACTCAAATGTTCGGAATAGATATTGTAATTGATAGTGTAAAAAACTACAATAGGATTATATTTGATTTACAGTTGTCTAATATTAACCAATTCAAATATTCAAACTATATTCCAACCTTTCCAAACAACGTAGCCACAATTGTTTATCCGGACACGAACTCAACAGCCAACACTGGCAGCATATTTGTCGGCATTTTCTTTCAGGATTATGCTGATACTTCTACTACTCCACGTAGCATTATTCATTTAGATTTTGTTGTAAACCAACAGGCAACAAACGGAGAAACAATTTCTTTCTCTTTTGAAAATCAGGCAGGTATAAAAATTGTAAATAGTGAAGAAGTAACTGTTAAACTAAATGCAAAACAAGTAGACTACACAATACACAGCTTTGTTGATGTTTGGCCCGGAGACGCAAATAATGATGGAGTTGTTGACCAAAATGACTTCGTCCAAATAGGTAAGTTCTACGGAAATGGTAACAATAGCAAGCAGATGCGTAGTTATGTCAGGCAAAATGCAAGTACAATTTGGAAAGCTCAGCGTGCATTAGCATGGGATGTAGCAGAATATACTTTTGCAGATTGCGATGGAAATGGGGACATTAACCTTATTGATATGCTTGTAGTGTATCCTAATCATAAGAAAACTCATTCAGGTATAATAAAAAAGGTAATTGAACCACAAAGTGAATCATTAAATAAATCTATTGAATTTAAAGATACTTATAAGACATTACCTATAAATTTTACATATCAAGAGCCCTTTCAGGCAGCGTTAATTAAGTTAAAATGGGATAATATTAGACAAATTAAACCTATTGGCTTTATTAAGGGCGATGTATTTGAATTTTTTAAGAATGATATGTCATTTTATAACATTAATGAAGATGAAAATAGTGCTGAATACTTGATTGGATACTGCGATAATAATGCAAATATAATAAAAGAAGGTACATTGGCTTACTTTGTATATGAATCAACTTATGCTAATACAGAAACACAAATTCAAATTGAAAGTATTACAGGAATAAATACTTATGGATATTTATTCCCAATCCAATCTAAAATTTTGTCTTCAATTGATGAAATAGATACAGAAAATGAACAAATATCGCTTAATGTTGCTGGAAATGAATTAATGGTTAATTTTAGCCATAATGAAATAAATAAATTTAGCTTATTTATATATGATATTCTTGGTAATTTAGTAAAAGAAGAAAAAAATATTACTACTTGCAATAAAGAACAAAGCATAAATATTAGTAATCTATCGTCTGGTTGTTATTACGCAAGAGTAATTGTAAATGAAAGAGTTACAAGTGTGCCATTTATAAAAGAATAAATAAAATTAAAATAAAAAGAAGTAGAATTAATTAATTAGCAAACATTAGAAAAAGAAACTGGCACATTAATTGATAAAAAAGAAGAATAAAACATTGCGAGAGTAATTGTTTCTCTCGAAGCAGTTGTAGTAAGCTAACAACTCTCGCAATGTAATTTAGGAAATAAGAAAAAAATATAGTATATTACAAATTATTCACATGGAGGTGAATTATGCCATTCGCAATAGGAGGAAATGCGAGAATCCGCACAAATATATCGGCGGAGAATGCATACAATGCACTTGAGACGTCGAACAGACAGATATCACTCCGACAGCTTCGCTTATCAACCGGTAAAAGAATTAATAATGCAGGAGACGATGTAGCAGGTTATATAACCTCTCGTGCCTTGCAAGCAAGGAACGGCACCTTAACGAGCTCACTGAGAGCAGTTGGTGATGCTACAAATGTAAGTAATATCTTAATGGATTCATTGGATAATATCAATGGATTATTGAATAGCATTAAAGATTCTACTTCAACCGCTTCTTCTGGAATGCAAGGAACAGACGAAAGAGTTGCACTCGCAAAAGCAGCTTATCGTATGGTTCAGCAAATTCAAACCGTAGTTGATTCAACTGTTTTCGGAGGACAGCAACTTCTTACAGGTAGCTTTTCTGCTGATTTTGTTATTGGTAGCAATGCCCAACACAATTTACTAACTATTTCTGTTAATATGAACTCAAATAATGCTGATTTCAACGTTGACAGTAGAAACTTTAATGTGAATACATTAAGAAGTAGTAGTTTTGGTGACAATACAATATTTGCAGGAGTTACCAACTTAGAACTTGAAGATTTTAATGACGTTTCTTCAACTGATTTAGGAATCTTTGCTTCTGATAAAATCCATCTAACTCTTCAAAGCTTATCACATGCAATAAACAATGTCAATAAAGTAGCTTCGTATCTTGGCGGAGTTGTGAATCGTTTGACTTCACAGGAAGATTTGCTACAGGGACAGATAACTAATTATCATGCTGCAATCTCAAGAATTGAAGACGCAAACATTGCTGAAGAGCAATTGGATTTGGTTAAACAGCAATTCTTACAACAAACGTCACTGGTTTCATTGGCTCAAGCTAATGCAAATCCACAGGCATTTTTACAATTAATTCAGGGTCAATAATTTAAAAGAGGTGAATTATGCCATTCGCAGTTGGCGGGAATGCCCGCATTAGAACAAATATAGCAGCTGAAAATGCCTATAATGTCTTGGAAAGTGTTAATAAAGATATATCTCTAAGACAACTACGGCTATCGACTGGAAAAAAAGTAAATAATGCTGCAGATGATGTTGCAAGTTATATTACTTCCCGGGCTTTACAGTCCAGAAACGGCGCCTTAAAGGCAGCTCTAAATTCTGTCGGTGATGCCAATAATGTTGCAAACATTTTAATGGATTCTCTTGATAATATTAACGGTTTGCTTTCAAATATTAAAGATTCTACTACTACTGCTTCAAGCGGTGCTTTAGGAACAGACGAAAAAGTTGCTCTGGCTAAAGCGGCTTTTCGTATGGCTCAACAGGTTCAAACTGTTGTAGATTCTACTGTCTTCGGTGGTCAGCAGCTTCTTGATGGAAATTTCAAAGCTAATTTTGTTATAGGAACTAATGCTTCTTATAATTTAATCACTCTTGGTATTAATATGCAAAATGATAATAAAGATTTTAATATGTCCAGTAATTATTTTAATGTTAATGCTAATACTGAAATCAATTTTGCCGGTGTAACCGGTTTAGATTTAAACTCTTTGAATGTTGTTAATTCCGGCGATTTAGGAATATTTACACAAGAAAAAATTCATATTACAATACAAAGTTTAGCTGCTGCTATGAACAATGTTAATAAAGTTGCGGCTTATCTCGGTGGTATTGTTAACCGCTTGAATTCTCAAGAGACTTTGTTAAATAGTCAAATTACTAATTATAACAGCGCTATTTCCCGTCTTGAAGATGCTGATGTTGCTAAAGAACAACTTGAATTGGTTAAATCGCAATTCTTACAGCAAACATCTCTGATTTCATTGTCGCAAGCGAATCAGAATCCAAATTCGTTCTTACAGCTTATTCAGTCTTAATCTGAATAGAGTTTTTTCAATTAATTAAAATGTTCTTTGTTTATTTTACATTTTAAAAGAGAGGGTTCTATGCTTGTTTTATTCATTGTTTATTCGAATTTTGTATTTATGCTGATTTATAATCAGAATCAAATATTCTAATATTTAGCATAATACTTTATTAATTGACAATTGATAATTGATAATTGATAATTGATAATTGACAATTGACAATTGATAATTGATAATTGATAATTGACAATTGATAATTGATAATTGATAATTGA
>CAZCLJ010000370.1:0-4146 GCA_964499465.1 uncultured Hyphomicrobiales bacterium | reverse complement strand
TTACCCTGTCATTCTGAACGAAGTGAAGAATCTCACAAGTCATTACTACCACAGAACTTAAGACTCAGAGTAACAGTTTTTTTTTTCAGTCATACTATCAACAAGTTGATAGTATGACAAAGATGTCATTGGTAACTAATTGAAGTATCTCAAGTTCTATAATAACTACAATTTATAAGATTCTTAGCAACTATACTTATGACATATCTTTTTTTTCAAGACTTATGATATATAGAGCAATTCCAAAAAATCCCCCCTACCCCCCTTTTTCAAAGGGGGGAATTATTACTTATTCTCTTCCCCCCCTTTGAAAAAGGGGGGTAGGGGGGATTTCTGTTAATCTATTTATTATAAACACTTATTTGATTAAGACATCTCCACTTTAAAACAAAGTTTTTCAGGAGGTTATCAATAACACCTTTTCTTGTGATTCTTGCTAATATCAGAATGACACACACATTATTTTACTCAAAATATAATCAATTTTTTTATCAACAATTATAGTTTTTTCAACTACCTATCTACTTCGCCAAGCACAATATCAACACTACCCAAAATCATCACCAAATCGGAAAACATATAACCTCTTGACATTTCAGGCAGAACGCTTAAATTAACAAAACTCGGTGCGCGGGCTTTCACTCTTTCCGGTTTATCTTTTCCATCGCTAACGATATAAAATCCGAGTTCGCCTTTTGGATTTTCTGCTCTGGAATAAATTTCTCCTTTGGGTAACTTAATGCGTTTGGGAACTTTTTCGCGAACATCTCCTTCTATTGGAAAGGTCTTCAAAGCTTGTTCGATTATTTTGCAACTTTCTTCCATTTCACGGAAACGAACAATATTTCTATCCCAGCAATCGCCAACAGTACCAACTTCGCCGTGACCAATTTGCACTTCAAAATCGAAGCGGTCATAAATCGAATACGGCTCACTACGGCGCAAATCAAGAGGAATTCCAGATGCTCTAAGCACTGGTCCTGTTACTCCATAGTTTATAGCAACATCAGCAGGCAAAATACCAACGTTTGCATTTCTATCAATAAAAATTTTATTATTCAATAACAAATCAAGAATTTCAGCATTTGTATCTCTAACTATTCTGATGATTTCAGTAACATCTTCTTTAAAAGTAGGATGAACATCAGCGGCAAGTCCGCCAACCCAGAAGTAATTATAAAGCAATCTGCCACCAGATGCCTTTTCGAACATTGTCAGAATCATTTCTCTATCGCGGAAGAAATACAGGAATGGAGTAAAAGCACCGGAATCAAGCCCAAATGTAGCAATAGCAATTTGGTGATTTGCAATGCGGTTCAGTTCTGCCATAATGACACGAATATATTCCACTTTTTCCGACACTTTAATATCAAGCATTTTTTCCAAACCGAGAACGTAGGGCCACTCATTATTCATCGAACAAACATAGTCCATTCTGTCAACATAAGGAATGATTTGAGGGTATGTCTTGTTTTCAGCATACTTTTCAAAACATCTGTGAAGATAACCGATATGTGGAATTACATCAGTAACGATTTCACCATCAAGCTCAACTTCAAGCTGGAGAACGCCGTGAGTAGAGGGGTGTTGAGGTCCCATAAACATTCTCATACGCTCTGAATCAAGCTGGCTAAATTCTACATCTATATATTTTTTTTCACTCACAATAAGGTCCTTTAAATAAAGTAATTAATATGGAACTTTATTCCCGTGATATTCTTCGGGCTCCTTGTAGTCCTTTCTGAGTGGGTAACCTTCCCAGTCGTAAGGACAAAGGATTCTAATAAGATTATGATGTCCGTTAAAAATGACGCCAAACATATCATAAGCTTCACGCTCGTGCCAATCGGCAGTTCGCCAGATTCTTTCAATTGTTGGCAAAGTCGGATTTTCTTTGGAAACCTGAGTCTTGACAACCAATCTATGCTTATGCTTCATAGAAAAAAGGTGATAAACTATTCCAAGATTTTCTTTCAAGTCCAATCCGCTAAGCAAAGTTAAATAGTCAAAATGTAAAGCATCATCATCACGCAAAAACTGACAAATTTCATCAATTTTCTGCGCTTTCACTAAAATGTATGAATCCGAAGGTGGATTCTCAATTAACTCTAAAATTTCCTCTCCAAAATGAACTTTCAATTTCGTAAAGATTTCATTTGGTTTCATAATAATTCATCCATCTATTTGTTATTTTATTTTTTCAGTTGATTAGCTAAATCTTCTTCAGCAAGTCTTTTTCTTTTTCTGAAAATTTCTTCCATACTAATTTTTTTCTGAAGCATAATTATTCCTTCTTCTAATGCTTCGGGACGCGGCGGGCAGCCGGGAACGTAAACATCGACAGGCAAGATTCTGTCCACTCCTTTTAGAACGTGATAGCCATGCTCCCAATAAGGACCACCACAATTTGCGCAAGACCCCATAGATATAACATACTTTGGTTCTGACATTTGCTCGTAAACGCGTTTTAATCTGTCTGCCATTTTTAATGTTACAGTTCCGGAGATAATAACGAAATCTGCCTGACGTGGACTTGACCTCGGAATGCAGCCAAAACGCATCATATCGAAATGCGAAGCATTAACAGCCATAAACTCAATTGCGCAGCAAGCAAGACCAAATTGCAAATACCAATCTGACTTACTTCTTCCCCAGTTTAATAAGTCTTCTACTGTGCCAAAAACGATTCCGTCTAAGCCAATTGGGTCGTTTAATCTATTGAGAAGTCCCATCTTATTTATCCATTATTTTGTTTAATTCATTAATTTGGTCGAAAACCTGTAACCCTTGATTACATTGCTTTCAAAGTGATTTTCATTTTTTATGTCTAAAGAAACATAATCATCTTCTAATTTGTCAATAATGATTTCTTTATTTTCTAAATCGAAAAACAATATTTCTTTAATTTTATGCTTTTTGTAAATTACTCTTTTTAAATATAAATCTGTAATCCGAGTAGATTTAGATAAAATCTCAATTACTAAATCAGGAATCCCAATAAATTCATTCTCTTTAAAAACTCCATTGTTTTCTTTTGCTACAAAAAAAATATCCGGCTCAAAACGATAATCTTTTTCCAGATAAATCAATGCTCTTGAACCAAGCAATTCGCCAATATTTTTTTCTTTAATAAAGTTTTGAATATCTGAAATCAGTTTAACAAAAAAACGCTCGTGTCTGATACTTGCTGGAGTGTTCATAATAATAAATCCGTTAAAATAGTCTGCTTTTTCTTCTTTTAAATCGTAAAATTCTTTTATACTTGCTTCTTTGAAAAGCATAAAATCCTTCTTGGGATTAAAAAAATCCTTATATGATAAAGCAGGAAAAATTCTAGTTAAAGGTTCAAAATTTTTAAAAGATTTATCTATATTATCTTGTGTTTCAGCATTCATAAATGTTATTTTTTTGCTTCAATCAAATCGCTAAGAACTGGTATAATTGGTTTCGGTTTTTCCCAGTCGAGATAACCTTTTCCCCAGTCATATACTAGACCAAGTGTTAAAATAAAGAAAAATACGAACATTGCAGCAAAAGCAAACCAGCCCAAATCTTTGAAAACGACAGCCCAAGGAAAAAGTAGCACTATTTCAACATCGAAAATCAAAAAGACAAGAGCAATAACGTAAAAACGCGAGTTGAAGCGAACCCAGGGGCTTCCCATAGCTACTTCACCGCATTCATAAGTTGCATTTTTTATTGGATTTGGTTTGTGTGGACGGATTAAAGCGGCGGCTGCGATTGCAACCCCTACAAATAAAAATCCGATAATCAAGAACAAAAGTATAATTCCAAAATCTGTCAGCATTTTTTTCTCTATAAATATTTTCTTAAACTAACGTCATTTTGACTTGTAAAATTAAGAATAATTAACCAAAACAACAAATATTTTATAAAATATTATTAAAAAATAATGAATTTTTTTTAATTTCTCAAAAGTTAAAAAATCAACTTTGTGTTTTTTTTAACAAGATAAGGTTTAAAATCTTATTCTAAAATTCAGAACCCCTGATGTAATAACGAAAAAAAATGAGTTAGGAGGGTTGCCTTTTAAAGAATGATTGCGCAAATTACCCAGAAAGGTATCATTCCGTTGCCAATGACATCGTAGTTTGTCATTCTGACGGATGTCAGAATCCATCTTGG
>CAZCLJ010000369.1:0-4204 GCA_964499465.1 uncultured Hyphomicrobiales bacterium | reverse complement strand
CGTTTCGGAATGACAAGAAATGTTTATCAGGTTTTCAATAAATAATTACATTAGTTATTGGTCATTAGTCATTGGTCATTAGTATCTAACTACTAATGACTAATGACGAATAACGAATGACCTATTGGAAATACTTTTATAAAAATTTAACTTCTTATTGTAAAATATGCGAAATACCAAACTACGAGGCATCAGGAGTTCTGAATTTACTTTTTAAGCACCATTCTTTTTAAAACCATTTGAGATGGGGTTTTCAGCATATAAAAGAAAGAACCAGAGGAAAGGTCAGAACAGTTAATAATAAATGAATATTGAGCTGGAACTAAGTTTTGTTCGAAAACTGTTTTTACTGTTTTACCTGTTTCATCTAAAATTATGAGTGAATAAATACCTTCTTCAAGAACTTCAATATCTACTGTTGTTTCTTCTTCGAAAGGATTAGGTTTATTTTGAGAAAGGAATAATTTATTGTTTGAATCAAATAAACGGATTCCACCTTCTTTACACAAGTCCTTTAATTTGAAAGCCCCGCTTTTGTATTTAATTACTACTTTAGAACTTCCAACAGGTAAGACATTACTTAGCTTTAAAACAGATGAAGTATCGTTTCCTAAGGCAGCTTTGAATTTTATTTCATATTTAATTTCACTTTCAGCAACAGGAAATTCCAAGCCAATAGTTCTTATATTATTAATAATTTCATCTTTGTTAGTTTCAGTTAATGGTTCAAGTATGGTTGCATTAAAAGATAACTCAGCTTTTATTGAATGAAAATCATTGGATAGCTGTTTTTGACTTAATTTTTTTAGGAAAATTGGAATGCTTATCATATCGCCGGGAGCGGCTTGAAATTCTCCAATGGAAATAGAAACAGTATCAATTAAAGGATTTATTCCTTCACCAAAAAGATAAAGAGTACTTTCTCCGCCATCAGCATTATGAATAAAGGAAACAATCCCATTTTTCCTACCGATTGTTTCAGGATTGAAGCGGATTGTTATGTCTTTTTCCTCATTTGGTTGCAAAGTAAACGGCTCATTATTTTGTATGATATCGAAATGGTTGTCGTCAGGACCTTTTAGCTTAATAGCCGAACAGGTAATCGGACTTAAACTGATGTTTTTTATAGCTGCATTAATTAATGTATCTTTAAATTCTCCGAGTTCAACTGCTCCGAAAATAATTCTGTTATTTTTAATAAATAAAGGTAAATTATACGCTTTAGCTTTAATCTCTGCTTTTAAAGTAAACTGAGTAAATACAATTTCTAAATAGCAGTTTCTTTCACCTTGCTCTAAGGGAGTAAATCTTATTTTAACTCCTTTTTTCTCAAGAGAATCAAGAAAGTAATCATTGTCTAATTTTAAAATTTGAAATTCATTGGCATTGGTGCCTTTGATTTTAATACTCTTGATTGGATAGGCAAAGGAAGACAAGTTCTCAAGAAACACATTAAGAGTAGTATCGAAAGCAGTATTAACCTGAATAGAACCTAAATCAAAAGAATACGCCTTTGCTTTCTGATTTACGATACTAAAGAGGCGGTCGGTAGTATCCATTTGCAAATCTCTTTTATCCAGATTCCAAATTTTAGCAGTGCTATCCCAGCTTGAAGTAAGGATTCGACTTCCGTCAAAATTCATAGTAACAAAAGGAACTGAATTAAGATGTTCGGAAAGCACAGCTTTAAGTTCACCTGTATTTCCGTTCCAAATCCTTGCGTGGTCAATACCTGAAGTAAGCAGGACGAGTTCACCTGCCCGAATATAAAATCCTGCACTGTAAAGAGGAATTAGTCCTCCGCTTTCATCTTTATGAGTAATAGTGAAAAGAGTATCTGCAGTTGCCTTATCCCAGACAGAAGCTACACCATACCAACTCGCTGTAACTATTCTGCTATCGTCTGGTGAAAATGAAGCGAAAGAAATTATTTCATTATTTTTATTTGTATTATAAACTTGAATTAAGGAGCCAGTATTTACATTCCAAAGTTTAGCTTTTCCGTAACTACCTGCTGATATAATCTCAGTTCCGTCTTTATTAAAAGCAACGTGCCATAGCTTTCCTTGTTTGCAGTCAATTTTATGAATAATTTCGCCGGTTGTGATGTCCCAAATAATTATAGTTTCGTCCCAGCTTGAGGTCGCCAATAAACTGCCGTCAGAACTAAATGCTGCCGATGTAACAACATCTTTGTGTTTATTAAACGTATAAAGCAAATCTCCTTCCGGAAAACTCCATATTTTAGCAGTTGAATCCTCACTCGCAGTAACAATTTGGGTTTCCTGCTGATTGAACTCAGCCCAGACAACTGATTTATTATGTCCTTTTAATTTTAATATCTCTGCACCAGTGTTTGAATTCCAGACTCTTGCCAATTTATCGCTGCTTCCTGATACGATATAATTACCATCTTTAGGATTAAAATTAGAGCAGTTGACAGCACCGGTATGATATAAATTTTTTGTTTCGCCGATATTGTTAGGCCAGAGCTGAATAGCTCTTATTAAACATTCATTGCTTTCAATTAAAGGAACTTCCCATTTATACTCAAGCCCGGTAACATCAATAGAAAGTGTATCCCAAGAATTACCGGCATCTTTAGACCATTCGAGCTGAATAATATCGTCAGGAAGAAGCCCGCTCCAGGTAATTTTAGCAGTATCACCGGCAATTAGCTTTTCGGCGTTATTAGGAAATTCAATGTTTAATGTTCTTACTGTTGGTGGAGTGTTTGGAAATCCTCCTGTCATAATTATCTCATTTCCAACACAGGCGGTAGAGTTAATATTTAATTTAGAAAAAATGATTGATGAGTCAGTAGGCGAAAAAACAACTGATATTTGTATGCTGTCGCCATTTTTTAATGTAATTTCTTCTCCAGGCGCCAAGGCGCCTTTCAATATCTGAAAACGAATATCATCAGTAGAATATCCTTTTATTATTATATCTCCATTAATTGCTTTTAAAAAAACCGACAATTCTTTGCTATTTCCCGGTTGGACGGCACTAAATCTTAAATAACCCGGATTAGAAACGAGCATTGGTTTTAATCTTGAAGGCGCTATAAATGAAAAATTTACTCCCAAATCATCTTTTTTAGTTCTTATTTCATTAGTATAAATGTCTTCACAGAAAAGTTTGCTTTTCCATTTTAGTGTAATTGGTTTATGATTCCATAAAATATTATATATGATTGCAGCAAAATCACTCATTTTAAAGCGATTAGCTATATTGTCAAAATAAAAGCCGCCTGTTTCTTCTGCAATTTTCTTTAAATCTAACGAAATAGTCTTTTCAAAGGAAATAACGTTAATTGTTATACCATTAAACTTAGCAAATTCTATAGCATCGGTCAGTCCAGCTATATTTCCACCTTCAGTAATTAGTAAAATGCTGCTTTTGTATTGTGATTTTGATGCGATATTTAATGCTCCGGCAGGGTCGTCAAGCAAACCGACTTCAAGCTTAGAACCATTACTTGTTTTTAAAAGTGAAAGCTGCTCTTTTAATATTTGTTTGTCCGTAGTAAATTCTGTATGCAAATAGCTATACCAATCGAATGATGTTAATGATACTTCGTTTTTTGTATAATTTATTAGTTCTACTAAGCTATCTAAAAACTCTTTTGCTAAATCGAAATTCGTTTTATCGGCAAATTTTGAATTTAAAGCAAGGTCAATTGATAATACCAACGATAGATTTTCGTATATATTCTGTTCTGGAATAATAAGATTAGACGGAGAAATATTAACTCCATTTGTAATAATCTGAAAATCATCTTTTGTTATTTCAGTAACTGGACTTGAATTCGAATCTAAATAGAATAAATTTGCAGTGACATTAGGAAATTCATCAATGCTATATTCTAAAAAATGTAGAGAGTTAGCATATAATAAACCTGAAAAACAACACATCGCCAGTGCAATTAATATATATCTTATTTTTAATGTCATTTGTATTTCCCCAACAAAACATTCTCAAAAATACTAATTTCTACTATTCAAATGCAAAAATAATACCAACTTTTTTGCTTTTTAAAGTTGTCTTGATATATAAGTTCAGAACTCCAGCCCCACACAACGAAAATAAATGAGTTAGGAGAATTGCTTCGAAAAGAACAATTTCCCAAATTATAGCAAAATGTATGTCATTCTGAACGAAGTGAAGAATCCAGAGAATAGTGGTTAAAAGAAATTTTTCT
>CAZCLJ010000368.1:0-4210 GCA_964499465.1 uncultured Hyphomicrobiales bacterium | reverse complement strand
AGAATGACTGTGTTAAGTGATGTCATCTCTATTTAAATAAAGCACTTCCTTTATCAGTGGGTTCGAAATGACAAGATTGCGAAATATCAAACTACGAGGCATTATGAGTTCTGTAATTTTAAGAAATAATATTTGTTATTTTAAATAATTTTATATATTTGCAAATAATTGTTTAATTATTTGATTTTATAAAAATTTAAGATTCTTTATATTGTTATAAAAATAGTGTTTTAAAAAACGAGAAAGCTTATGATAGCACTAAATTTAGTAAACACACTGAAAATGAATTATTCAATATCAGATTGCACCTTAAAAAATTTAGAAAAATGTGTATTTAAAAAAAATCTCCCAAAGAACATTATCATTCAAAATGAATTAGAAATTGCAGAAAATATTTTTTTTATTGAATCTGGAATAGTAAGGCATTATAGCGTCTATAACGGTAAAGAATATACAACCTGGTTTTCGCAGGAAGGTGAATTTTTAGCTAATTCGAGTTTCTTTTTAAGAAAACCAACTTACGATATTTTAATTACTTTAGAAGAATGCATCCTTTACGGCATAACTTATGAAGATTTTGAATGCCTATGTTCAGCGCATCACGATTTTGAGCATTTTGTTAGATTAGTCATAACAGAACTGTTCGTTTCTCTTGATGAGCATTACACTTTAAGAAATTTACTAAATGCAGAAGAAAAATACAAACTTTTAATGACAAAATATCCGGGTTTCCTTCAGCGTATTCCACTTATATATTTAGCAAATTTCCTTGGTATAACTCCAGAGACTTTAAGCCGGGTTAGAAAAAAAATTTCAATTTCTTGATTTATGTCAAGTCAATGAAAAATATTTTTTTTTAATTTTCAATTTTATCATTATAGGAGTAAAGCATTATGAAAAAATTAACTATTTTAATTATAGCTTTTCTTGTGTCTTTTCCAACTTCATACTCACAACTTTGCCAATGGGCTGATATGATTGACGGAAGTTCAATTGACTACGTAGAATGTGTAACAAACGATGCTGCCGGTAACTTTTATGTATGCGGCAGTTCGAGTTCCGGGACTATTAATTTCAATAATGGAATTACTCTTACAAGTAGCGGATACTACGATGGTTTTATAGCAAAATATAATTCCGATGGTTTATGCCAGTGGGCAAGAAAAATTGCCGGGTCGAGCAATGATAAAGCTTATAGCTGCAATGTCGATTTTGAAGGTAGCGTCATTGTTACCGGAGAATTTGAATCTTATACTTTATGGCTTGATGATAGTGTGTCATTATCCGGTTATGGCACCTCTGATTCTTATATTGCAAAATATAATAATAATGGATATTGTCTTTGGGCTGAAAGAATTTACGGAACAGGCAGACATAGGGGATACTCAATCACAACCGATGGGGCTGGAAATATTTATATCGGCGGTGAATTCTCCCAATCTGTAAATTTCAATAATAGTATATCTTTAACAAGTTCTGGTGGAACATATACTTACGATGGTTTTGTGGCAAAATACAATTATTATGGCAACTGTCAATGGGCAAATAAAGTATATGGCACCCAATCTGAAGAAGTAAACAGTTTAACATTGGATAACAATGGAAATATTTATGCAGCCGGAACATTTAATTCGCCCACCGTCTATATAAATGAAAATATTTCTTTGCTTAATACAGCTGGTTTAGATGTTTTTATAGCTAAATATGATAATTTTGGCGTAGCCCAATGGTTTACAAAAATTTCAAGTATAAACGGTGACAAAACTTATAGCATTGATTTTGATGGCTCTGAACATCTTTACATAGGTGGCTCTTATTTTGGTGCTTCTGTAGAATTTAATAATGGCATATCTTTAACTAATTCTGGAAGTGAAGATGCATTCTTTGCAAAATATGATTTAACTGGACTATGCCAATGGGCAGAAAAAACCACCGGCACCAGTGATGAATTAGTTTATTCAGTCAAAGTAAAAGATTTAAATACAATTTATATTGGTGGATATTTCAGGAATCAACCAGTTACTTTCAATAATAGTATTTCACTTAGCAACTCTGGCGCTCACGATGCTTTTTTTGCTGAATACAATTCAAGCGGAGAGTGTCAGTGGGCAGAGAAAATCGCAGGAGCTGCTCAGGAATGGGTTAGGTCAATTGATTATGCTCAAAATGGGATTTATTTAGGTGGTAGCTTTGAATCTACTTTGCTCAATTTTAACAATGATATTTCATTAACTTATAGCACTTATTCATATGGCGGTTTCATTGCGAAATATTCTTTGCCTGTTCAACTTACCGCTCCAGTTCTTATTTCTCCTGAAAATAATGCAACAAATTATGTCTTTAATCCTTTTATGCAGTGGCAGCCGGTTGAAAATGCCAGTTCATATTCGCTGCAAATTTCTACTACAAATGATTTTAGTTCTCTACTTGCTGATGAAAGCGGAATAACTGAAACAAATTATCAGGTATTCGGATTAACGAACAATACTAATTATTACTGGCGGGTCTGTGCTGTTGCAGGTTCACA
Source organism: uncultured Hyphomicrobiales bacterium (assembly GCA_964499465.1). GTDB lineage: Bacteria > Bacteroidota > Ignavibacteria > Kapaibacteriales > UBA2268 > JAAYJM01. Next base: position 1,683 of record CAZCLJ010000368.1, on the reverse strand, counting down.
AACAGGTAACTGGAGTGAAGTATGGAATTTCCTTCAATTACCAAGTATAATAGAATGGAACGGGCATAGCTATCAGGTTTTTTACGTTCCAAATGGAATAAACTGGCAAAATGCTCAAAATAGTGCTGATGATTTAGGTGGCTATCTTGCCTGCGTTACAAGCGAAGAAGAAAATAATGCAATTTATGATTTAATCTCACTTAATCCGGAATTATGGTTCATTGATAGTTATAATAATGGAATAGGTCCCTGGCTTGGTGGCTTTCAGCCAGCTGGTTCAGATGAACCAGATGGAAATTGGCAATGGGTCAATGGTGCTCCTTTTGAATATACCAACTGGGCGCCCGGCGAACCGAATAATGCTGGGAACGAAGATAGAATTTGCTATTTCGGGCCACAAACCTTAATGACTGACAACTGGAATGATATTTCAGCAAATAATTTAATCAAAGGTTACGTAGTTGAATTTGAAATGCCATCTGTTACAGTTCTTTCAGAGCCACAAAATAATTCAAATGAACAGGCAACCGAACTAAGCTTAGTCTGGACCGCTTCTCAAAATGCTAATGCTTATAATGTTGAAGTTTCCCTGTTTTCTGATTTTAATCAATTAGTGTTTTCGGAGTATAATACAAGCGAATTATCCTTTGATTTAGAAAACCTGCAAAATGAAACAACATATTATTGGAGAGTTCAAGCTAAAAATGATTTCTATTTAAGCCAGTGGAGTGAAATTTGGAATTTTACTACTTTTTCTAATAACGTAACGTTTAATATAAACTTAACTCAGGGGTGGAATCAGATTTCAAGTAATGTTATTCCGGAAAATCCAAATATGGTTGAAGTCTTTTCAGAAATATCAGAAAATATTGTGTTGGTGAAAAATGGTATGGGACTGATTTATTCGCCAGAATTTCAAATCAATAATATTGGGGATTGGGATATAACCCAAGGGTACCAGGTGTATTCTAATTCTGATTGTGTTCTGGAAATAAGCGGTATTCAGGTTATACCTGATGATACTCCGTTTGAACTTAATGCCGGCTGGAATCTGATTGCTTTTGTTCATCCTTATGAAGTTTCTGCTGAAGTTGAATTAGAGAGCATCATCCCTTATTTAATAATAGCAAAAGATAATTTTGGTAGAATGTTTGTGCCTGAATATAATATTAATACAATTGGAGATATGTTACCCAGTCAGGGCTATTGGGTATATGTTACCCAGTCAGTTATTTTAACTCATCCGCAGTTGGATAGAAAATAATACTTGTGTTGTAATTCGTTAAGGAGTTGTTAAGAAATAATATAAATTCCAATATGAAATGTCATTCTGACGGATGTCAGAATCCATCTTGCTTTTTTCGATATTAAAGATAGATTCTGATATCCGTCAGAATGACACTATGCCACTTATACCAAACCGCTATCTAATAGTGCAAAATCATAATGTCATTTCGAACCCCCTGATAAAGCAAGTGCTTCATTTAAATGGGAATGACATCACTTAACGCAGTCATTCTGAACAAAGTGAAGAATCCAGAAAAATTTCTTTTAACCACTATTCTCTGGATTCTTCACTTCGTTCAGAATGACCGAAAAAAAGCAAAGATGTCATTCCAAACCCCCATTAAAGCAAAACCTTTATTTAAATGGAGATGACATAAGTAAAAGTGTAATGCTGAC
>CAZCLJ010000367.1:0-4225 GCA_964499465.1 uncultured Hyphomicrobiales bacterium | reverse complement strand
ATTTAGTTCATTTTCTCAAAAGTAAACGTCTTCGTTTATATTCGCCTCAGAATGAAAGACAAATAATTGAAGTTTGTATTCTATTCATACCTCAATGCGTCAATTGGGTCAAGTTTTGCAGCTTTCCAAGCGGGATAAGCTCCGAAGAAAATACCAAGTAAAGTGCAAATTACTATACTTAGAACAATCCATGTTATCGGAAAAACTATACTCATACCCAGCATTTTCCCCAGAACATTGCCGGCAATAACTCCCAGAATTATTCCAATCAATCCTCCAAGTTGGCATAACGTAATAGTTTCAATAATGAATTGAGTAAGCACCCATCTTCTTTTGGCGCCAATAGCTTTTCTAATTCCAATTTCGCGGGTTCTTTCCTTTACTGAAACAAGCATAATATTCATTATACCAACCCCAGCTGCAATAAGTGCTATTCCACCACAAATTGAACCGAAAATGGATAAGAAACCGATAAAACTACCGAATTGCTCAGCAATAGATTCATTTGTTTCTATTTCAAAGCTGTTTTCTTCCCATGGCTTTGCCTTTCTAATCGTTCTCATTACACCAATCGCTTCATCAACGGTTGCTTCAAGTTGTTCTTTGCTAAATGCTTTTACAGAAATAGTAACAGATTCTTCCCACCAGTTTGCATAATATTTTAGGAATTGAGAAATAGGTAGAATAACTTGATTGTCTTGACTTTGCCCCAGAACAGCTCCTTTGATTTCAAGTATTCCGATAATCGTGAAACTTTGATTTTTGATAGCAATTTTTTTTCCAATTGGATTTTCATTTGGAAAGATTTTAACAACAACATCATTACCAACAACAGCCACATTCCTGTTGAAAGAAATATCATCAACAGAGAAAGCACGCCCTTCTTCAACAATAACATTATTGTTTCCGAAGTAGTTTTCATCGGCACCGGTAAGCGAAACGTCAGGGTCGGTGCTTAAATTACCGGCTTTTATGGTATTGCCGCCAGAATAGCTTTCAGCACTGATTAAATTAGTTGTTGTCATCTGCTTTCGGAACTCTTTATAAACAGAATAAGAAATTGCTTTTCTCTTTCTGTATTTTCTCCAAGTATTCCCCATTTGTATGCTGGGAGTTCTCTTAATAATAAAAGTACTTTCGCCTAAACTTGACAGTTCTCCGGAAACAGCATTATCAATAGATGAAACTAAAGTCCCGACTCCAATAATCGCAAAAACACCAATAGAAATACTTAAAAGAGTAAGGACAGCACGAAGTTTATTTTTTCCTACTGAATCTAATGCTAATACTATACTTTCAGAAATATTCATATTTTACTCATATCTTAATGAATCTACCGGGTCAAGGTTTGACGCTCTAATAGCTGGAATTAAACCGGCGAAAATACCTACAAAAACAGAAACAATTGAAGCAATAACCAATAATTTCATAGGAATAAAAGGAGATAAAAACGATGTTGCAGGCCAGACCTTAGGTAAAAGGGAAGCTGCTGCATAAACGAGAACAGAACAGCCGATAAATGAAAAAGCAGAACCAACCAAGCAAAGAATAGCTGCTTCTATTATAAACTGGAAAAGTATTGAGCGTTTTGGCGCCCCAATTGCCTTGCGAATACCGATTTCCTTTGTTCTTTCTGCAACGGAAACAAACATAATATTCATTATCCCGATAATTCCAACAATAAAAGAAAGAACAGTCATACCAATACCGATACCCCAAACGTATAACCTGAAAGTATCAGTGGATTTTTCAAATGTTTTTGTTTCGTTAATTGAAAAATCATCTTCTTCCCATGGCTCTAATCCGCGGATTTCTCGCATTATCCCGATTGTTTCAGTTCTAACCTCATCAAGCATTTCGGGATTACCTGCTTTTACCCCAATAGACAAACTCCTTCGGAACTTACCGAAACAGCCAAGGAAGTTTGAGAGCGGAATAAATACCTGATTGTCCACAAAATCCAATAGTGCAGTTCCTTGTTTCTTAACCACTCCAATAACGTAGAACTTATGTCCATTGATTTTGACAGTTTTTCCTATTCCATCACCTTTGGGAAAAATCGTATTATAGGCATTATAAGCAAAAACAACGACATTTGCACCATATTTATCTTCGGTTTGAGAAAAAAATCTACCATCAAGAATGGCACCTGCTGGAGTTAATCCGTATTCGCTTAAAGTTCCCTGGACGTTTATTCCTTCATAATTTTTATTTTCATATTTAATTAAAGTGCCAAATTTACGGGCAATAGGAATAGCAAGTTCAGCACTTTCAATGCGTTGTGCAAAATCATTTACTTGTTCTAATGTGATTGGTTTTCTTGCCTGAAGTAATTTCCAGTTTTTTCCGCCAGCCCAGTCCCATTTATCCACATAGAGCATATCGCTCCCAATCATATTGATTGTATCTAAAAGGACTTTATCCAAGCCGGCAATTAGCCATCCCATTAAAATTACAAATGAAATTCCAATCACAACTCCAAGTGATGCCAAAAAAGCCCGTAATTTGTTTACCCTTATAGCATCAAATGCAATTACAACGGCTTCCGATATTTCTGAAAATTTCATTTTATTCTAATTCTGCTATTTCTGAAACCTTAGGTACTACAGGATTTCCATTTTTATTATCAGATTCGACCAAACCGTCGCGAAGGCGAATAATCCGATGTGAATAATGGGCAACTTCTTCTTCGTGCGTAACTAAAATAATAGTGTTACCGCTTTCCCAAAGCTTATTGAAAAGAATCATAATTTCTTTTCCAGTCTTTGTGTCAAGGTTACCAGTCGGTTCGTCAGCCAGAATGATTGAAGGATTATTTGCTAATGCCCTCGCAATAGCAACTCTTTGCCTTTGACCACCGGAAAGCTCGTTGGGTTTATGGGTAACTCTATCGCCAAGCCCGACATCCTCAAGCAATTTGTGAGCAATATCTTTACGTTTTGAAGAACTTACCCCACCATAAACGAGTGGCAGTTCAACATTTTTCAATGCCGATGCTCTTGGCAAAAGATTAAATGTTTGAAACACAAAACCGATTTCTTTATTCCGAATATCTGCAAGTTCATTATCGGTCATATCGCTTACATCGTATTGCTTGAATAAATACTTGCCTGTACTTGGAGTATCAAGACAGCCGATAATGTTCATTAGAGTTGATTTCCCCGAGCCAGATGGTCCCATTATAGAAACATACTCGTTCTTTTTAATCGTTAAAGTAATATCTCTTAAGGCATGGACATATTCCACACCCATCTTATATACTTTAGATATACTTTCAAAATGTATTAATGCACCGTTTTGATTTGTTGTATCCATCGTTTATGTTTATTTGTTTATTTGTTTATTTGTTTATTTGTTTATTTGTTTATTTGTTTATTTTTGTTTTTTCTCCTTCCCAAGTTGCACTTGGGAAAGAAAGATTTCTTTATAGTTTTACTTTCAAGCATTGTCCTATTCTACTTATCCCGTTAGGGATAAAATATTTGTAACAATGCTTTTTGTGAGTCTTATATTCCGTAGGAATCAAATATTAATTGCTTTTAATATATAATCCCTGACGGGATAACAAATATCAAGGGTTATTCTTGTTACAAATATATAATTCCTACGGAATAAATTTTATTACACTAAAAAATATTTCCTTATTTATTAACTACGTTCGAACATTAATGCTGATAGATTCTTCATTGCATTGCCTAAGACATCATTTTATTTACCCTACAAAACTTTGCGAAAGTTTTAATCCAGATGTCCTACATCTCGAAGATGTAGGACATCTTCAAACTTGAATACAAATCTTGTAATAGCAATGTCTTGAGAGATTCCTCACTTCGTTACCAATGACATCGCTCCTTTGTCGGTCATTCTGAACGAAGTGAAGAATCCAGAGAGTAGTGGTTAAAAAATTTTTCTGGATTCTTCACTTCGTTCAGAATGACTGTGTTAAATAATGTCATCTCCATTTAAAATAAAAGTCTTCTTTTATCTTGGGGTTCGGAATGACAGTCATAAAAACTATTTTAAGATGGATTCTGACATCCGTCAGAATGACAACTTTTTACTTTCGTAAAGTTTCTCAAACTTTACTAAAGTTTTAATCCAGATGTCCTACATCTCGAAGATGTAGGACATCTTCAAACTTGAATACAAATCTTGTAATAGCAATGACGTGAGATTCTTCGCTGCGCTTCAGAATGACATCGTTATTTCTTACTCCCAAAACTTT
>CAZCLJ010000366.1:0-4235 GCA_964499465.1 uncultured Hyphomicrobiales bacterium | reverse complement strand
ATGTCATCTCCATTTAAATAAAGGTCTTCCTTTATCAGTGGGGTTCGAAATGACACCTTTTTGGGGTGATTTGCGCAATTATTCTGTGCGATGCAAATCTCCTAACTCCTTTATTTTCGTTATGGGGTCAGGAGTTCTGAATTTATTACTTTAAAGTGTATGAAGTTAGTTCAATATTATTAATAGTATCGTTTTCGTTGTTTTCTTTATTATCATAAGTAATTGATTTAATTATACCTGTTCCTTGTGATAAATAAACTTCATTGAAATAATGATGTCCATCAAAGTTAGAATAATCGTTTTGATAAACATAACAAGAAAAAGTCCCTGCCGGCACTTCAACTTTCTGGTCTATTGATATTATTTTATATTTTTCATGCTCAATATAATACTCGTCATTTACTTTAGCTGGATATTTGTAAATAAGATTTGATGGTTTATAATAAATAAAATCTTGCATATCTAATGCCCAAAGCCCATCATCTAAATTTTTATAATAATAAGAAAACATACTATCAGCGAGTATTTTATACCAACTTTCACCTTGAATTAAAGTATCTTTTTCGACCCATAAATTTGTTATTATTGTTGTATCAATGCTTTTAGATTGATAAGTCCAACTATTACCAGCTTTTAAGGGAAATATTTCATTTTTTTTTACGCTTGGAGAACTGCTTTCACTGCAAGCTGTTATTAGGACAACAGCAAAAATTAAAATAAAAAATATTGATTTCATAATTATCTTTCTTTAAAATTGTGGAATTATTTTACTATATAATTTATTAAATTACATGTTGTTTTAACTACCTTAACTCCGGAGCTGTCTTTATAATATATCATTTTAACGAATCCAGTACCAGGGGACAAATAAATATCATTCATATATCCACTTTCATACTCAGTTCTATATAGATAACAATTAAAACTACCTAAAGGAACATCAACTTTTTCATTAATTGATAAAAGTGTTATTTTGGCATTTTTAATGTTAGTTATTGTTCCAACTGAAGCAGGAAACTTATAATATAATGTTTTTTTTCCATCTGGATTTTCTTCATTAAATTCAATTACCCAAAGCCCATCTGATTTGTTTTTCATAAGAGTTTGTTTTTCAAATAAATTGAATAAGAACCAGTTTTCATCATAATATTTTGCTTCTCTAATTATATTAAACCTTTCTAATGAATCATCTCCTATATAAGGAGTATTTTTTAACCACCACTCATTCCCAACTTTCAAAGGAAGGATTTCATTTGATTTTTCATTGCTCGGTGAAGAACTATCGCTACAAGCAGAAATAATGAATAAAACTGCAATTAGAGATAAAATTAATTTTTTCATAACTTTTTATTTATAGTTGAACAAAATTGTTTGCTAAATTTTTTTTATAAAATTGATTCCAGTGATATTGTTCCAGTCATACTATCAACAAGTTGATAGTATGACTTTGATTTCACTTTTGTAAATTTCTTTAGCTTTGTAATAGTAAAAAAATCTAAACCATCTAAACCATTTAATCCCAAGGCTGATACCTACTCTTATAGCCATACGATCAACAAGTTGATAGTATGGCTATAAGTATTAAGTTATTTATTTTTAAAAAATATTTATATATAATTCAATCAATGGAATGATTAATTAACTAAAAATATTTTACAAGTAGCATCAAAATTTAAAATATTTTCTAAAATTAAGAAGAAATTGCCAAAAGCCATACTATCAACTTGTTGATCGTTTGGCTGAAAAGAGTATTTCAAAGAACGTATCAGCCCTGCATTTAAACTCTATTTAACAATAGAAGTTCCATAAGGAATAAATTTTCTAATGACACAGTATTCACCAGTTATTTCTGCTTTCAAATCAATTTCAAAAGAAATGCGTTCACTTTCGCTAATATATAGCTCTTCGAATTTCAAAATATATTTTTTAAGTTCAATTCCGGCAATTATCATATCCAAATCGTAAAGACACTTACATTTGCATTGAGCTGCCGCTTCTTTTTCTTTAATAAATATTGTATCACCTTGAAGAGAAAATTCACAGTATAACGATTCAGGACAGCAATTGAAAACTGAATTTACGTGCTTGATATTCAGTTTCATATTTGCTTTGTCGTAAGAATAATAAACACAGGACAAAGTATCTGGAATGCTGACTGAATCAGAAAGAACAATAATTTCGTTTTTACAGGAAGAGCTAAATACCAACTCTCCTTTTATCTCACTTTGTTTCGTATTAACAGTTTCATTTTCGCAGCCAATGAAACTGAAAGCAATAAGTAGCAATACTGAAATCAAAGATGTTTTCATTTTAAATCCTTAAAAATTATTAAACTTTTTTACAAAATTGTAAACCTTATTTGCTTACCTAAACCTTTTTCAAAAATATTATACAATGTAGATAAGCTTATATCTACTAATCCTTTTTCGATATTTGAAATTAAATCTGAATCAGCTCCAATTTTTAAAGCTAAATCATTTTGAGAAATCCCTGTTTTTTTTCTTTCATCTTTTAGAATTTCAGCAATAATGAAATTAATTGATTTCATCTCGAATTCATCTCTTCTATGAGTTCCAATTTTCCCATATTTTATATCAATTAACTCATCAAAATTAGTTGCATCTTCTATTCTTTTCATTTTTTACTCTTTTTATTTAAGAAATATTCATTTTTAATTTTTATAGCTTTTTCAATTTCATTTTTAGGAGTTTTTTCTCCTTTTTTTTGGAATCCATTAAATAAAACAACAACTTTGCCAATATCAAAACAGCAGAATATTCTAAATATATTAAAATTAAATTTTATTCTAATTTCAAATAATCCATCTGTTCCTTCTATATGTTTAAAAAAACGAATAGGTACATACTCAATTGTTTTTATTAGATTTAATATGTAATCAATTTTTTCTTGGATTTTCGAATCTAATGAAAGATAGAAATCTAAAAAATAATTTTTATAAAATATTATATCTCTTTGCATATAATTTTCAGGTTAAACAGTCTAAAATCTCATCAACTTTTGTGATATTAACATTTTCGTAATAATCTTCGTTAATTGCAATCATTGGCGCACCACCGCAAGCTCCCATACACTCTACTTCTTCAAGAGAAAACATACCGTCAGGCGTGCATTCCATATTTTTAATACCATATTTATTTGAAATATGTTTGAAAATCATTTCACCTTCGTTTAGCATACAGGAAACGTTGGTGCATACCTGAACATGGTATTTTCCCATCGGCTTTTTGAAATACATTGTATAAAAACTTGCAACACCTTTCACATGTGATTCGGAAAGATTTAGCAAATTAGCAATATATTCAAGCACTTCGTTAGAAAGCCAGCCGAATTTCTTTTGAGCAAGCCAAAGCACTGACATAAGAGCAGCTTTCGTTTCAGGATAATGCGATTTTATTTCTTCAATTTTTTTAAGTTCTTCCGTTGAAAATTCCATTTTATACCTTTTTCCTCTTTAAATATTTATAGAATAGAATTTACAAAAGATTTTTATTTTATCAAAAAAAAATTATTATTATTTTCAAAAAATGGAGTTGGTCTAATTCAGACTTATTGAACCAATATCAGAACTCTTGATGCCTCATAGTTTGTTATTGCGCAATTAATATATTTCTGATATTAAAAACAATGTAATTTCACATAATTGCAAGAATATAACTCCTAAATAAATTTAGGAGTTATTCTAATAATTAGAGTAACTCAATAATTTCAGAGCTCCTGACGCCTCGTAGTTTGCTATTTCGCATATTTTACAATATGAAGTTAATTTGAATGTAAATATTTCCAATAGGTCATTCGTTACTCGTCATTAGTTATTAGTAGTTGCAAACTAATGACTAATGACTAATGACTAATGACCAATAACTAATAGAATGATATTGCTAACTACGAAATTATTTTTTACGAGGCAAGTCTCCTAACTCCTTTATTTTCATTATGGGAACAGGAGGTCTGATTTTTTTGAGTTTGTTTGAGAGTTTTTATTTGATGTCGTACAGAAGGTGGGAGTCGAACCCACACGGGTGTTAATGCCCACTGGATTTTGAGTCCAGCGCGTCTGCCAATTCCGCCACTCCTGCGTTTTCAGAAAACAGAAATTAGAAAGCAGAAAACAGAAATTAGATTTTAGAAGTAGTTTTCTTCTTTCTTCGCTTTTAGTCTATTTATTGTCAACTAAGTTTCTTCTTAATTCTTTCTTCTTTTTAAGTTTATTACTC
>CAZCLJ010000365.1:0-4240 GCA_964499465.1 uncultured Hyphomicrobiales bacterium | reverse complement strand
GATTCTTCACTTCGTTCAGAATGACCGAAAAAAGTAAAGATGTCATTGGTAACCCACAGATAAAGCAAGACCTTTATTTAAATGGAGATGACATAAAGTAGCTAAAGCTACAAACAAAAATAAAAAAAAATGTTATCTTGCATATAAAAAAGTATTGATTATGGAACTCCAGACCCCATAACTAAAATAAAGGAGTTAGGAGATTTGCCTCGTAAATAACAATTTCGCAATTCACCCCAAAAAGGTGTCATTTCGAAACGAAGTGAGAAATCTCAAAGTCTGTGGTAACAAGGAGTTGTGAGATTTCTCGCTTCGTTTCGAAATGACAAGACTGCGAAATATCAAACTACGAGGTGTAAGGAGTTCTGAAACTATAAACCATAAACCATAAACCATAGACCGACAGCTGATAGCCGATAGCCGACAGCTGATAGCCGACAGCTAATTCAACTTGTGAAAGATATAAAAACTAAGTTTTTCCGATATTAAAAGAAACTCATTTAATATCAAACATTAATGAATAATTGAATAAAGTTTGTGAGTAATATAGGAAAAAATATTAGTTGATTTTAAATAAATATTCTTATTTTGCAATAGTGAATATATTGAAAACTTATTTATTATTCAATTGCTGAATAATGTAAGATGCCAGACGCCGTTTAAAGTGCCGACACTTAGCAGCACATAGCTTTAAACACTATGAAGAAATTTGTATAATAAAAAAGGACAAAATCATTCAAAATAAATACATCTCTCAAAAATATTTAAAATTGCTTTAATCGGTGGTCGGTTATCGGTAGTCAGTTGTCGGTGGTCGGTTTATGGTTAATGGTAGAATAAGCATCCTTGCTTGTTCACTGGTTATCGGTAGTCGGTAGTCAGTTGTCGGTCATTGGTCATTCGTCATTCGTATTTTTTCTTCTACCAATAACTAATGACAAATGACTATAAACCATAAACCATAAACCATAAACTATAAACCATAAACCAAAAACCAAAAACCGACAGCTGACTACCAATTAAACTTGTGAAAGAGAAACGAGTATTCATTACTCAATTTATATATTTTTTTCAATAAATTTTAAGGAGTTAAGATGAAGACATTCATCATCGCATTAGCATTTGTTCTTTGCGGTTTGTCCGCTTTTGCACAGCAGCGTATCGTAGTTGAAACTGGCGACACAACAATGCTGTTTCAAAACCTGAACACAGCAATAACACAAGCCCCTGCTGGTTCTACTATTTATATTCCCGGAGGCAGCTTTGCATTAAGCACCAATATTGATAAAAAATTGCATATCATCGGTGTTGGATATCGTCCCGATTCAAGCAATGCTACCGGCTTTACTTTACTAAACGGCGATTTAAGGTTCGTTACTGGTGGTGATTCTTCAACCGTAACGGGTATTAAGCTGAACGGTCAGGTATTTTTTGGGACGAACGCTGCTTCAAGCAATGTTTCAAATGTATATTTATACAGAAACGAATTTTTAAACAATGTTTATATTTTCTATTCAAACAATACTGGTTCACTCGCAAATCAGATTTTACTCGAAGAAAATATTATTAGAGGGTATTTTTATGGTGGGAATTCTACAGATTTAACTTTGATAAAAAATATAATTTATGGGTCAGTCACTTATGCAAGCTATGCTTACTTTTTTAATAATATTATTCTTTTTAACGGAGGTAATACTGTATATAATTGCACTGGAACTGTGTTTAACAATAATATTTTTACAACTACCAGCCCTTATTTTTTATACTCATGGTCAATTGTATTCCAAAATAATTTGTTTGTTTTAAATCAAACGACAATTCCAGACGGCGCTGCAATTTGGACTGGTAATATAATCAATCAGCCATTATCATCAATTTTCCAAAACTATGTTGCAAACGATTTATGGCAATCCAATCTTCATCTTAATCCAGAATCGCCGGGCGTTGGTGCTGGCTTAGATGGAACTGACGTTGGTATTTATGGCACTGGCATTCCTTTTAAAGAAGGTGGAGTACCTCTTAATCCTCATATCAAACAGGCATTAATTGCTCCTCAAAGTGAAAACGGTGGCTTACAAATCCAATTCCGTGTGCAATCGCAGGAGAGATAGAGATGAAAAAGACCTTATTTTATGGGCTTTTACTCTTATTTACTTCTATGCAGCTTTTTTCAAACAGCATAGTGCAATATGAGTATTGGTTCGATGATAGTTTCGACTATCGAACTACCCAACAGGTTGCAAATCAGCAAGAAATTATCTTGCTCGAAAATATTGATTTAAGCAGTTTATCAGTCGGACTTCACCGCTTTAACATACGTTTTCAGGATAGCTTGGGGCTTTGGAGTGCTGTGAAGTCATCTTTCTTTATTTATAAAGGAAATTTTTCCGGCGACAATAATATAATTGGTTATGAATACTGGCTTGACGATAACTTCGCAGAACGCACTTTTACAGAAATCGAGAGCACACAGGATTTTATTTTAATTGAAAATTTGGATTTATCTGCCCAAACAGTCGGATTACATCGTTTTAACATACGGTTCCAAGATAGCTATGGTTTTTGGAGTGCATTAAAATCATCTTTCTTTATTTATAAAGGAACTTATTTCGGAGAAAATAATCTGATTGGTTATGAATACTGGCTTGACGATGACTTTGCAGAACGCACTTTTACAGAAATCGAAAGCACTCAGGATTTTATTTTAATAGAAAACATTGATTTATCTGCCCAAACAGTCGGATTGCATCGTTTTAATATACGGTTTCAGGATAGCAATGGTTTTTGGAGTGCATTAAAATCATCTTTCTTTATTTATAAAGGCGCCTACTCCGGCGAAAACAACGTTATTGCATACCAATATTGGTTCGATGATGATTTTACTAATAATATCTATACTGAAATTAGTCCGGAACAGGAATATGTTTATATTGATAATTTAGAAGCAGAAAATTTTAGCTTTGGACTGCACAAGTTTAACATACGTTTTCAGGATAGCTATGGTTTTTGGAGCGGCGTTAAATCTTCATTTTTCTTTAAACGCAACTATTTTGCCGATGAAAATCTAATAACAGAATTCCGTTACTGGTTCGATGACAATTTTGAGGAATTGCAAACTGAGGAATTTGAAACTCCGGTGCAACTTGCTGAAATTATTGATAATATTCAATTGCCAGAATTTGCAGATACTACATATCATCTGATTCATTTTCAATTTAAAGATATAAGTGGATTGTGGAGCGCAAGCTATTCTTCTCAATTTGCCTTTGGTAATTATGATTTAGTTACCACCACTCTTCTTTTACCTCTAAATGAAGCTATTGATGTTGAATTATCGCCAACTCTTTCATGGCTTGAATCTGAATCTGCTACTAACTATCGCTTGCAGGTCGCTTTAAATGAGGATTTCACAAATCTTTTTATCGACTCGTCAGATATTGAAGAAACTGATTTTACCTTAAATGGACTTAATTTAGGAACTCAATATTTTTGGAGGGTTTTATTAACTGATGGTTTCAAATTCAGTCCATGGTCTGAGGTATGGAGCTTCACTACAACAACAGTTGCACCTAATATCGAAATCGAACTCTCTTCCGGCTGGAACACGATTTCAAGCAACATCCTTTCAAATGCTCCAAATATGGAAGATATGTTTGCTGAAATGGAAGAACTTGTAATCGTGAAAAATGCAGATGGGCAAATATACAATCCGTCACAAAATATAAATCAAATCGGAGATTGGAATATTGCACACGGCTATATGGTGTATGTTACTGCACCTGCTACTTTGCAAATAACCGGAACAGCAGTTGACCCAACCGAAACAGAAATTAATTTAGTATCGGGCTGGAATCTGGTTTCTTATTTACGAAATTCTCAAATGCCTGTTGAAACTGCATTAGCTGGAATAAGCAGTTCAATTATTCTGGTAAAAAATAATCTTGGACAGCTTTATTATCCTGTTTATGGTTTGAATACCATCGGCAATATGATTCCGGGTCAGGGCTACTGGATTTATATGAATAGCAATGCGGTATTGGTTTATCCGGGGAATTAGGTAATTATTAATTATTATCGGTTTATGGTTTATGGTAGTCGGTAGTCGGTAGTCGGTAGTCAGTAGTCAGTAGTCAGTTGTCGGTCATTCGTCATTGGTCATTCGTATTTTTTCTTCTACCAATGACTAATGACAAATGACTAATGACAAATGACTAATGACTAATGACTAATGACTAATGAC
>CAZCLJ010000364.1:0-4253 GCA_964499465.1 uncultured Hyphomicrobiales bacterium | reverse complement strand
TTTTTACATATTATCCTGTTTGTAATGCACTACTACTCTATATTTACTTTTATCTTTCATCTAGGAAAGTTGAGTATAAAATTAAATTTCAACATAAGTATTACCATTAGGTCATTCGTTATTAGTCATTAGTAGTTACAAACTAATGACCAATGACTAATGACAAATAACTAATAAAATATTATTGCTAACTGCGAAACTATTCTTTACGAGGCAAATCTCCTAACTCCTTTATTTTCTTTATGGGGTCAGGAGTTCTGAAAATACGAATGACTAATGACCAATAAAAACTATTTTTAAGATGGATTCTGACATCCGTCAGCATTACACTTTTACTTATGTCATCTCTATTTAAATAAAGGTCTTCCTTAATAAGGGGGTTCGAAATGACATTAAGATTTTGCACTATTAGTTAGCGGTTTGGTATAAATTGAGTTCCAATCATTCATTATTTTTCAAAAACATTTATTTCTTGTATATCTAATAAATTATTCATATTTTTGGTAATAAAGAATTTTTATATAAGGAAACTTATGTCAATAACACAAAGATTAGCGGATTTTTTTAAGAGAAAAAAGACAGTAGCAGAAGGCGGAGGCGAGCAGGCAATCCAAAAGCAGGTTGCATCGGGAAAAATGACAGCACGCCAAAGGATAGAAACGCTGCTTGACCCCGGAACTTTCCACGAATATGATTTATTCGTTGAGCATAAAGCAGAAGATTTCGGAATGGACAAAAAGAATTTGCCCGGCGATGGCGTTATTACCGGAACTGGCGAGATTCTTGGTCACCCTGTATGTATCTATGCTCAGGATTTCACTGTTGCTGGCGGTTCTCTCGGGATAGCTCACGCAAGAAAGATTACTAAGATTATGGACCATTCTATGAAACTTGGCATACCTTTAATCGGAATAAACGATTCCGGAGGTGCAAGAATTCAAGAAGGAGTAAATTCACTTGCCGGCTATGGAGAAATTTTCTTTAGAAATTCACAGGCATCAGGCGTTATTCCACAGATTTCTGTAATTCTGGGACCTTGCGCTGGTGGTGCTGTTTATTCACCTGCTCTGACTGATTTCGTCTTCGTAGTTGATAAAATATCCAAAATGTTTATCACTGGTCCGGAAGTTATCAAAACAGTACTCGGTGAAGAAATTAGTATGGAAGAGCTTGGTGGAGCAAAAGTTCAGGCAGAAATCTCCGGCAATGCTCATTTTTATGCTATGAGTGAACTTGAGTGTTTTGAACAAATAAAAAAATTAGTTACTTATATTCCCTGGAACAACACCAAAAAAGCCGATAAATTTCCAATTAAGCCACCAAGAATTCAAATTCCCATTGATGATATTATCCCAAAAGAGCCGACTCAACCTTACGATTGCAGAGATATTATCAAATCAATTTGCGATGATTCAGAATTTTTAGAAGTCCAGGAGCATTGGGCAAAAAACATTGTAATTGGCTTTGTGCGCATAAATGGCGATACTGTTGGTGTCGTTGCAAATCAACCTATGTATCTTGCTGGTGTGCTTGATGTAGATGCTTCAGACAAAGCAGCACGCTTCATTAGATTCTGCGATGCTTTCAATGTGCCATTACTTACTTTGGAAGACTTGCCCGGCTATTTGCCCGGAGTTGACCAGGAGCATGCTGGCGTTATCCGTCACGGTGCCAAAATTCTTTACTCTTATAGTGAAGCAACTGTTCCAAAAATTACCATTATAATTAGGAAAGCTTATGGTGGTGGCTATATTGCAATGTGTTCCCGCCATCTCGGTGCAGATTTCGTATTTGCCTGGCCTACTGCTGAAATCGCTGTGATGGGACCCGAAGGTGCTGCAAATATTATATTCCGTAGCGAAATTGCAAATGCACCAAATCCAGACGAGATGCGCAAACAAAAAGTAGCAGAATACACTGAAAAATTTGCTAATCCTTATCGAGCCGCTGCTCAAGGGTATATTGATGCAGTTATTGCTCCACAGGAAACGCGTGATTATATTATTCACTGCCTGAAGATTTCAACCAGCAAATCTGTCAGACAAATAAAAAAGAAACACGGTATTCCACCATTTTAAAGAGTAAATATGAATCAAGATAATCCAATAAATACGTTAAATATTGATGATACTCCTTATGAAACTCTTCTTACGAAGAAATTCATAAACAGGAAACCTTATTCTCCAGATAACCCCAATAAAATTTTAGCTTTTATTCCGGGGGTTATTAGAGATATTTTTGTAAAAAAGGGGCAGGAGGTTAAAAAAGGTGAGGGCTTACTAATTTTAGAAGCTATGAAAATGAAGAATTCTATTAAAGCTCCTTTTGATGCGAAAATTAAATCTATTAATGTGGAAGTTGGCAAGATGGTAACAAAAAACCAACTTCTTATAGAAGTAGAGTAGGTTTTTCTGAGTCGAAACTTTATGTGAAATCGAATGTTATTATGACTTTAATAAATATTCCATATCCCAAAGATATGGAATATTTATTTTTATTCTCTTCCCAAGTTCAACTTGGGAAAGAGGTAAATTTAGAACTCCTGATGCCTCTTAGTTTGATATTTCGCTTTCTTGTCATTCTGAAACGAAGTGAGGAATCTCACAACTAATTGCTACCACAGAACTTGAGATTCTTCACTTCGTTTCGAAATGACACATTATCTGGGTAATTTGCGCAATTGTTCTTAACGAAGCAATTCTCCTAACTCTTATATTTTCGTTATGGGGTCTGGAGTTCTGTAATTGTGATAATCAAGTAATCAGGTAATCAGGTAATCCTTAAATCAAGCAAATCAAGGTTCAGACAAAGACTACCTTACTTATGTATTTTATACAGTTTCTAACTGCTTTTCTTTTTTTTCAGTGAAATATTTATATAATTCATTATCTTTTATCCTTTTTTTCATATTTGATAACATTAAATCATAATCTCCGTTAGCACTTTCAAAATTTTTCTGTCTAACTTTTCTCTGAAATTCTACACAGTCAAAAGTTTTCTTTTTATTCATCTGAAATCACCTCCCTTGGTGTTCTAATTTCTAAAATTTTATAACCCATTAATAAGTTAATTGCATTATATTTTTGAATACGAAAAACATTTACTATATGTTTGAAATTCCAGCTAACAAGAAAATCGACTTTAGAGTAAGTACTAAATGCGATGTGTGTAGCATCGTCATAACATTTTTCTGGTATTGCTTTCATTTCAATGTAACTTTTTGCTAAAGATTCAATTTCATTGTTTGGCTCTAATATTTCAATAAATTCCTTTGGAATTTCTTTAAGTTTTAATTTTACATAATCAGGTGCGTTTTTCAATTCATCTAAAGTTGTTTGAGAAATTACACCAATCTTTTTTCCAGCAATAAACTCATCAAACAATTTGTTAGACCACTCAGCAAATTCTTCATCAAAGCAGCCACCAATAACCGAAGTATCAATATATATTCATAGCTTGTGCATTTTATTTCACTATATTTAAAAGTTTTTCCTTTCAAATATTTTGTTTTCTCAAAGTTTTAAAATAGTTATTTTTTTAATTCAAAGCAAATTTAATTAAGATATTCCATATCTTGAAGATATGGAATATCTTAATCAAGAAATCCTGTTATCTTTCAAATCAAGGTTCAGACAAAGACCACACTTACATATTTATTTATTCAATAGCACTGTCTCCATTTTTGCAATATTGCTTAATAGAATCAATAATATCTATTGCACTTTCAAAACCTTGTTCGATTACTCCTACTTTAGTTTCTCCTTCATAATATCCTTCAAGATGCAAAACCCTATAAGCAGTATTTAAATGTTTTAATAGTTTTTTATCAATTTTACCTAAATTATCCTGGTAATAATCAATTGATTTTCTTCCCCTTCTTTTAGGCATATTTTTTACATCAAATAAGCAATCAAGTGCAATAAGCGTTCCGGAATATGCAGTGCCTGATGCAGTTCTAACATATTTTTCATCAGCATAGAACTTTCCATCTTTCCCGGCAAGTTTCAACGTTTCTCTTGCGTTCTCTATGTAACGCATTGCTTCTTTATATGCGTTTTTTGTTTTCATTTTATTTACTTTAAAATACTTTTAGCTAATACAAATATAAAGTTAATTTATTTAAATTCAAAATATTTTTATTATTTTATTTCACTATATTTAAATAGCTTTACCTTTCAAATATTTTGTTTTACAACATTGAGTCCACTCTAAAAAGGTAAAATACTTAAAAAAACATTATAGAATTAACTTGA
>CAZCLJ010000363.1:0-4256 GCA_964499465.1 uncultured Hyphomicrobiales bacterium | reverse complement strand
TTAAGTTATTAAGTTATTAAGTTATTAAGTTATTAAGTTATTAAGTTATTAAGTTTCTTTATCTTTCTTTGTGTTTTTTATATTTCTATTCTTTTAGCAATTAGTTGTCAATAATAATTAACAATTAATAATTAATAATTGTCAATTATTTAACGCTTTTTTTATTTTAGCTAAAATAGTAGCTGAGTTAGATGGTTTAACAATATAATCAGAAATATTAAGTTTAAGCAAACCTCTTATAAGCGAAGACGAGCTAAGAGCAGTGCAAGCAATGACAGGAATATTGTTTTTTTCTGGCATACCACGCAACTTAATCAGAGCAGTAAAACCATCCATAACTGGCATTTCCATATCAAGAATAATTAAGTCCGGAGTAATATTATCAATAAACTCGAATGCTTCCTGAGGGTCTTTAGCTTCAAAAGCTTCAATTTTTAGTTCTTTTTCGATAATAGTTTTCAAGAACTTCCTAAAAGCTGGTTCGTCGTCAACAATTAAAACTTTTTGTATAAGATTATCCATAATATATCAAAAAAAGCTATTTCATAATAAGAATTCGAGGCGGAACCTCTCCTGCCTCAGAAAGTTTAAATAATGACCTTTTCATTTCTTCAGTAATTGCTTCACCTTGGGCAGCAATCAATAAACCAAAAGAACTATGATAATCTTCAGCAATAATCATACCAGGCTCTAACTTGTTGATAGGAATTCTCATAATAGTTCTTTTACCAAGCATTTGTCTTTCCAACCTAATAATCTCAGTAAAAATTTCAACGACCTTAGTATCGAATAAATTACCTGCTTTTGTTTGAAGATAGTTCATAGAAGAAGCAAATTTATCACTTGTTGATTCTAAATATGAATTTGAACCAATTATAAAAGCAGAACTTGTTGGCGAAGTAGGTTTATAGCTTGGTCTCTTGCAAAACAGGGTATGGTAAGTATCGACAACGCAAATAATAGCGGCACCGGGATTTATTTCTTTTCCCATTAAATGATTTGGAAAGCCAGAGCCATCAATCTTTTCATGATGCTGATAAACGATTTCAGAAATTGTTTTAAATCCTATATGTTTGTCTAATATTTGCTTTCCGATTGATGGGTGAGTTATATATTGCTTAAACTCACTTTCTTTCATTTCATTAGTAAACTTAACGAGTAAGCCGTCTTTAAACCCAAGCTTCCCTATATCGTGAATTAAACCGGCAATTTGAATCTCAAATATGTCTGTTTCGTTCATTCCCAGTTTTTTTGCTACTTCTACTGATTTTTCTGAAACAAAATGAGAATGGCTGCTGTCGTAAAAAAATTCTCTAAGAGGAGCTATTGTTGTCAATATTTGAATAGTATCATAAAAAGACTGAGCTAATTGCTCATGCAATTCATTTGTAATACTTTCTAAATTATGAATATTTTTATCATTCGTTTGTGCTGTATTGTCTGGCATATATTTATTATTTAAAATTTTTCAAGAGAAATTTTGTTTGGTTTATCTACTGGAAATCCTAAAAATCTTTGTGCTAATTCAAAAAAAGTTGATGGAACATCTGTTACATAAAAATCAATAGCTGGTTTTCTGACAAATTCATTTTGAACATCAATTAATGCCTTTTGTTCGGCAAGAAGTCTAATCGCAAGAACAGCAGCATTTTCCCCTGAATCTATAAGTTCTACATCTTTCAAAATATTTCTTATTAATTCATTAAGTAAAGGATAATGAGTGCATCCAAGAATTAGAGTATCAATATTATTTTCGATAAATTCTTCTAAATACTCTTTTGCAATAAGTTCAGTAGCAGAATGGCGCAGCAGTCCCTCTTCAACCAAGGGAACAAATAAAGGACACGCTTTAGCAAATACCTGGAAATCGTCATTGCCAATTTTTGATTTAATCGTATTTAAATAAGCATTAGTAGAAATTGTTGCCCGGGTACCAATTATTCCAATTCGTTTGTTGTTTGTTTCTCTTAAAGCGGCGTTAACAGCCGGCTCAATCATACCAATAACAGGGACGTCGGCAATTTTTTCAATAGTTTCGAGTGCTATAGAAGATACTGTATTACAAGCAACAACAATGAGCTTAACTCCTTTGTCTAAAAGGAATTCTGTTGATTGTCTGGCGTATTGCTCTACAATTTGATAAGATTTATTTCCATAAGGGACCCGCGCTGTATCGCCAAGATAAATATATCTTTCAAAGGGCAAAAACCTGATGAATTGTTTTAATACACTCAATCCACCAATTCCAGAATCAAAAACACCTATCGGTTTTGTTCTATCCATAACTCCAAAAATAATGAAATAATTGATGTTTTTAAAGATATTTTCAAAAAAAAATTCAAAATGTGTGTGAAAATTTTTAAATTAGTCATTTTATATTTGAGTAATAAAAATGAAAGAATTTTTTTAACATAAAACAGGTTTAAAATGTCAAGAATGAAAAGAATTGGATTAATAACTGGCGGTGGTGATTGTGGTGGATTAAATGCCTTTATAACTGGAGCTGCTCGTATGGCTCACCATCTCGGAATTGAAATTTGTATTATCCCTAATGGGTATGCCGGGCTTTATAATCTTGCGAATCTTTCTCCAATCGTAATTGATGAAGACAGAGTTGATAAAATACATTCCGGGGTTGCTGGCTCAGAAGCCGGACATTCAAGAGTAAAAATTGCTAAAATCAAAGATGCTGCTAAATACGAAAAAATTCGTCTGGGTCTAAATAAACATAATATTGACGGATTGATTATTGCCGGTGGCGATGATACCGGCTCCGTTATGGTCGATTTAGTCAATCAGGGAATTAACTGCGTCCACGTCCCTAAAACTATGGATTTGGATTTGCAAACTTATTCCGTTGGCGGGGATTCCACTATTAACAGAATATCACGCTTTACTCAGGATTTACGCACAACCGGACTTACCCACAACAGAGCATTAGTGATTGAAGTGTTTGGAAGATACGCCGGACACACTGCCTTTCGTGGTGGCATCGGCGCCGAAGCTGATTGCATTCTTATTCCGGAAATACCTGTTGACTATGAAGTAGTTTATCACCATTTCAAGAAAAGGTATATGAGCCGCTTGGAAGCAAGTGATGTGAAAGGTTCAACCTATATAATAGTCGCTGCTGAAGGTGTTAAAAGCAAAGAAGGAAGACATTTTTCTGATGATAGTAAAAAGGATTCTTTCGGGCATGAAAAACTGACCGGAGTTGGCGCCTACGTCAGAAGTCAAATTGAATATTTTATGCACCAGGATCCGGATTGGGAAGCATTTTTAGAGCGTCATGGTATTTATGTAGATAGCATTTATATGTTCCCTGAAATTCGTGAAATTAGTTTGGGACACCTTGTTCGCTCCGGAGATTCAAGTTGCTATGATGTTACTTTCGGGAAACAAGCAGGTGGTGGGGCTGTGCTGCTTATGAAAAACGGTATTTTCGGTGTTACAGTTGTCGGAGTTGAACACGAAGAAGTTACTTATATCCCTACACAAGAAGCTATTAAACAACGCTTTGTGGATTTAAACGAAATCTCTTTCTACGAGTCTTTAGATTTTTGCTTCGGAAGAAAACCTGAAGAATACAATCCTGTTTTTAAACAACAGGTCGGTATGATACACAGATACTTGTAATAATGATTAATGATTAATGATTAATGATTAATGGTTTATCTGAAATTATCAATTAATACCAAGTGATTGTTAAGAAATAAGTCATACTATCAACAAGTTGATTGTATGACTTAATTTAAAGTTTAAATTTCTTTGAATTCTTAAACCATTGGTTCAATCACATATCTGATAGTTTTTTCATTTAGATTTTTATGTTACCTGCCATACTATCAACTTGTTGATAGTATGGCTTATTTCTTAACAACTCCCAAGTTGCTTTTAATGATAAAGTATATTTATCCGTTAATCTGCCCGCCACTATAAAGGAAGACCTTTATTGAAATGAAGATGACATTACTAAAGCGTAATGCTGATGGATGTTAGAATCCATTTTAAAAATAGTTTTTTTAGGTCATTAGTCATTAGTTATTCGTCATTAGTATTTTTACTAACAACTAATGACAAATAAACTCAGAACTCCTTACCCCTCGTAGTTTTCTATTTCGCATATTTTATAATAAGAAGTTAAATTTCAATATAAGTATTACCAATAGTTCATTAGTTATTCGTCATTTGTCATTAGCAGCTAGTGTAATAATTTTTTGAAAACCTGATAAACATTTCTTGTCATTCCGAAACGA
>CAZCLJ010000362.1:0-4280 GCA_964499465.1 uncultured Hyphomicrobiales bacterium | reverse complement strand
TTTAGTTCATTTCCTCAAAAGTAAACGTCTTCGTTTATATTCGCCTCAGAATGACTGTGTTAATTGTTGTCATTGGCAACCCCGAAATAAAGGTCTTCCTTGAATGAAATTTGGAATAAAAAAAATTTATTATCAATTTTATATTTTTGAATAGTATGATTTAATAAACAATTGCCGCATTGCAAGTTCAACAGCAAAAGCTTTTTCAACTTTACAATCTTTATCTATAGCAACAACAAAAGGTAAATTTCCGCAAGTAAAGTTTTTAAAAGAAGTGAAAGCTGGGATTTTTAGATATAATGAAAACAAACTGAAACCAATATCATGACGTTTTAGCATATTTTCGGCAATCCAGCCATTAATTATTGGATAAGGGTCGCATTTTAACATATGGAATTTCTCAAATCTCCTCTGAAATGTAGCAACAAGTCCTTCCAAACGGTTTGCATATTTATTTGGGAAATTTTCATCAAACCTTTTCTCTATTAAATCGGATAATCCATCGCGGAAATTTTCCAAATTTTTTTGTGGCAGCTTTTGTAAATATTTACTATTATTATATATTTTAAGAGAGTTATGCGAATTTATTGCTTCATTACAAAACTTGTCATTTATTTTTACATAATAATTGTAACTGTCCTGTTCTATATCTTGAATAAATCTATTAATAAAAATTTTAACTGTAGATTTAGGGTATATAGAATTAATAGCTTCATCAGTAATTTTTGAGCCATTAGTGAGAAATGAAGGAGCTAAAATCTTTCGTCTCTTCATTCTGTTAAGTAATTTTGCCCAAATATTATATTCTTCATCATCACCGATTTCAAAGCCGAGGACAACAGAGGAAACTGCATCAATAGCAAAAGCTAAAAACATTGAATTTGAATGATGATTGCTGTTACAAGCAAACCTTTTACCAAGCAAAAAGATTATTCTATTATTATGATTCCTTACGGAAATATCTAAATATTCTTCCCAGTTTGGTAAATTTTGAAGGAAATTTCTGATTTTCTGATTTATTCTTAAAGGAGAGCTATGATAAAGTGATACTAATTCACGACAGGTGCTGCTTTCTATATATTTTTCAACTATTTGAGAAAAATCCGGACGAACAAAATCATTCTTTTCAATAACCCAGGTCTTATTGCAGGTTCGGCATCTTAACCTATGTTTACCCTTTGCTGTAGTTCCATGCTTAATTACATTAGAGCTATAACAATAAATGCAATTTGTTTTTTTCTCTTTTCCCACTTTCATAATTTTAAAATAATTAAATATAAGTCTATGTATTGCAGTAATTTTATTTAATTTCAATATAAAGTTAATAAATAATGCTAACTTAGTTATTGTTAAGAAATAAGTCATACGAGCAACTTGTTGATCGTATGGCTTATTTCTTAACAATCCCTATATTAAATAAATTCCCAATATCATCAATATTTTATATCTAACAATAAAAATAAACACAATACTAAAAAACTACAATTTATAAAAATACTTTATGGTTACAAAAAAATTTTTTATATTTATTTTTATTTTTTTACAAAATTGGATTTGATTATGAAATATTTAACAATTATTATAATATATTTAATTTTATGCCTTAATTTATATTCTCAAGTAGCTCAGGAAGAGCCATTAAATCAGGAATATATAGATTACTTACTTTTAAAATCAGAAGGCAAATGGCAAGTAATAACAAGAGATGGACATAAATTAGGGTATATACCTCCGGCACACAAACCACGAACTTCCTTAATTCAAAGGAAGAAAGGTGATAAATTACTTTGGGACCCACCACCAAGTTACGATTTGAGAACACTTAATTTGCTTACTTCTGTAAAAAATCAGGGTGATTGTGGGTCGTGCTGGGCTTTTACAACAAATTCATCAATAGAATCAAACTGGCTAAAGCAAGAATTAAGCAGCTATGATTTGTCAGAGCAGAATATTAAAAATTGTCACGGTTTCCTTTGGGAGCATTGCGATGGCGGAAATGCTGAACTCGCCTCATCTTATATGTCCAGACAAGCAGGTCCCATTCTTGAATCGGAAAATGGATATAACGTAAATATTAGCACCTGCGTAACAACATATTCTCCAACTGCATTTATTACAGATGTTTATTATCTTCCAACCCGCCTTGATGCTAATTTCCAGTATGAATTAAAATGGTGGCTTTACAACAATGGTGCATTGTATTCAAATATGCACTGGGACGATGATTCATATAATTCAATATATTCCACCTATTATTATTCAGGAGATGGACCATCAAATCATGCAGTTACACTTGTCGGCTGGGATGACAATTATGTTGTTGCAGGCGCACCCGGCAACGGTGCATGGATTATTAAAAACAGCTGGGGAACTTACTGGGGACAGAGTGGTTATTTCTATATTTCTTATTATGATTCAAGGATTCATAGCGAAACAGCCGTTTTCCCAAATCGTTTGGACTTTAATGAAAACAGCGATTTATTCTATTATGATGAAATTGGCGGAATTTCCGGCTATGGTTATTCCTCCACTAATGCCTATGGTGCAATTAAATTTACAACGACTGGAAGTTTTTCGTTGCAAAAAGTAGCTACATGGATGAGAGCACCCGGAACAGTCAGTTTTTATATTTACAGTAATTTCAATGGTTCTGCTTTTAGCGGATTATTAGCATCTTTAACAAACCAAACAGTTGAAAATCCCGGCTATCACACCTTTAATTTAAGCTCAGCTATAGATTTAGCAGCAAACACAAATTTCTTTATTAAAGTTTACTACTCTACTCCCGGTTATTATTGGCCCTTGCCGATGGAGGTTGCAATAACAAATTACTGCGCTCCAACAATTGCTACATCAAAATGCTGGATAAGTTCAAATAACTCTACATGGACTCAAATTGGGACTAACACTACAAACCTGCGAGACCTTGGTGTCCGCGCTTTTGGAGAAAATATTGTTGCTCCAGCTACTCCAGTGCTAAGTTCTCCTGCAAACAACAGTAGCAACATTAATATAAATCCAACTTTATCCTGGAACTCTTCTCTTGCTGCTACATCATATCAATTGCAGGTTTCGACCCAATCGAATTTTTCTACAACTGTATTTGACCAATCAAATTTAACGACTACTTCTCAGCAACTGTCTAACTTAGCTCAGGGAACGCTTCACCACTGGAGAGTAAGAGCAGCAAATGCAAACGGAACAAGCCCCTGGTCTGATGCATGGAATTTTACTACCCAGATAATACTTCCTCAACCAGTTTTGCTTAGTCCGGAAAATAATGCCTTAAATATTTCTGTTACTCCAAGTTTTACATGGCAAACTGTTCCTACTGCTACTGCTTATCAATTACAGGTATCAGGAAATTCTAATTTCACTTATCTCTATATAAATCAAACAGGTATATCTACCAATTCTTATTTATCTACTTATCAGTTTTCAAATAACCTACAACTTTGGTGGAGGGTGAAAGCAAGTAACAATCAGTCTTCCAGTCCCTGGTCTGCAGCTTTTACATTTACTACTACTCCGCCAGTTTTGCCTGTTACTCATAATATTGAACTTACAAGCGGTTGGAATACTATTTCAAGTTATGTTCTACCCGAAAATTTAAATATGGTAGCAATATTCGAAGAAATTGAAGACGATGTTGTTTTGGTTAAAAACGGTGCTGGGCAGGTATATGCTCCTGCATGGGAATTTAATGCAATTGGAAACTGGAATGTTAATCATGGATATAAGGTATATATGTCCTCACCTGCCACTCTTTCAATTACTGGTTTTGCTTTAATTTCTGAAGAAAATCCAATACCACTAAACCAGAATTGGAATTTAATTTCATACATCCGCAATAGCTCAATGCCAATCTCAATTGCATTAGCAAGTATTAGCTCTAATCTACAAATTGCAAAAAACGGATATGGACAGATTTATTTTCCGGCATGGGGAATTAATCAAATAGGAGATATGCAGCTTGGAAATGGCTATCTGTTGAAAATGAATGGCTCTGCTTCGCTTATTTATCCGGAGAACTCTTCAAGAAACCTGATTAAATCAAATTCTTCTTTTGATAAAATGGAATATTTTAAAATTGAAAAAGAATATATTAAGGAGAAGAAATCTATAAAATAGGAACTCCTGATGCCTCGTAGTTTGGTATTTCGCAGTCTTGTCATTCTGAAACGAAGTGAAGAATCTCACAAATCATAGCTACCACAGAGTTTGAGATTCTTCACTTCGTTCCTAATGAATCACTTTGGCTTTTATATCACGTAACTATA
>CAZCLJ010000361.1:0-4288 GCA_964499465.1 uncultured Hyphomicrobiales bacterium | reverse complement strand
ATTGCAACGGGTTAGTGCTGTTTTTTACTTGATTTTTTACGGAACTTCCGTTATAAGGAGGTGCGTGTGGCTTGTTCCCACTTTCCAAAAAAAACGAGCCAATCAAGAATCTTATTAATCAAAAAATCATTAAAATATTTACTAATCTTTTCATATATTTACATTTTAAAAAAGTGTAATTTTAAAATTATGTACACAAATTTAAGACAAAGATTAGAAGATATGATAAGAGGCGAGACTAATTTCATAGCCAATGCCTCAACTTTTTCTTCGTTGCTTTTCAATGGAATAAAGGATATAAACTGGGTGGGATTTTACTTGATGTCTGACGAACAATTAGTATTAGGACCCTTTCAGGGGAAACCAGCTTGTTTTAGAATACCGCTTGGCAAAGGAGTATGCGGAAGTGCTGCTCATCATAAGAAACCACTAATAGTAGGCAATGTGCATATTTTTCCCGGGCATATCCCTTGCGACCCAACTTCAAATTCCGAAATCGTTATTCCGCTGGTTCGTGATGACATTCTTTTTGGAGTATTCGATATGGACAGCCCTGTATTCGATAGATTTAACGAAAACGATGAACGGCAACTAACAGAATTATTAGACATTTTAATTGACAACTCTGATATACCATCTATTAGCCAATATTATCATAGTAGTTTAAATAATCAATAAAATGAAAAGTTCGTTTCATATAACGTTAATCATAGTTTTTTTTTATTCATTTCCAATTTGGAATTGTTTACGAATTCTGTTATAGTAAATGAGTTTTTGCCGGCTCCTCTTGATGATGAGCCGGAATGGATTGAACTATACAATCCATACGATTCCACCTTAATCTTACTATCATACTCAATCTCAGATGCATCAAGCACCAAAATTCTTCCGTATATTAAAATATATTCCAAATCTTACTGCATTTTAACAAAAGATACTTTCGCTTTAAAAGAAAAAAGAGTGGTTCCAACTTCAATCCCTTTGTATGAAATAAATTTCCCTACCTTAAACAATACTACAGATGAAATCGTTTTGAAAAATGAAAATTCTGATGTAGTTGATTCTGTTTTTTACGATATGAAATGGGGAAAAAAGGGAATTTCCTTTGAAAGAATTGATTGGGAAAAAGAATGTACTTGTCTGGATAATATGCTACCTTCTGTTTCTAAAGATAGCGCAACTTGCGGCGGGCTAAATAGTGTGTCAATAGCTGAATACGACTTAAAGCTTGATTCAGTGCTTATTTTAAACTATTCCAGCTTGTGCATTGCGATTCGAAACAATGGAAAAAATCTGTTAAATAATTGTAATTTGAAGCAGTATATTGATTTAAATAAAAATGAAATTTATGAAGAAAATGAACTGTTTTTAGATGAAAATGTTATAATTTCAGATGAAAATATTACTAAAAAAGAGATACCTTTAAAAACAGTTTTTTCATTTTTAAATTCAAGTGGCGAGTATTCCCTTTTAACTTATATTTATAATGAAAAAGATGAAAGGCAGGAAAACGATTCATTAACAATCACATTAGATTTTCCTGAAGTATTAAATAGAGAATCCAGTATAACAGTATCTCCGAACCCATTTTCACCAGCGGATATATCTGGTAAAAATCACTGCAATATTTCATATATTTTGCCTTTTGAACAGGCAAGAATAATTGCACTAATATTTGATATTAATGGTATAGAAATAAAGAAGATATTTGATTCTGACGTTAAAGAAAAAGTCGGCAGCATTAAGTGGGACGGCACAAATGAAAATGGTTTTCTGATGCCACAAGGTGCATATATACTTTATTTCGAAGCAAATGATAAAGCAACTAACAATAATTTTTCAGAAAAAACAATAATTGTAATAGGAAAATAAAAATCAAAATAAATATCAAAGAAAATGAAAAAAATTAAAGAAGAAATTGACAAGCCACTGTGTAATTGTGGTATAGTTGGAGTATTTAACCATCCTCAGGCAGCAATTATTTCATATTATGCCCTACATTCCTTGCAGCATCGCGGTCAGGAAGCAGCAGGTATTACAACTTTTTATTACGATGAGAAGAAGAGCAAAATGCGATTTGCAACTGAAAAAGGGGCTGGGCTGGTGTTAGATGTCTTTTCAGATGGAAAAGTGTTTACTGATAATTTAAAAGGAAGCGCCGCTATTGCTCACAATCGTTATTCTACTACCGGCTCTTCAAAGAAATCCAATATCCAGCCCTTTAATATGATTTACCACAGCGGAATTCTTTCTATTGCTCATAACGGTAATTTGACAAATACCCGTTGTCTAAGGCATCGTCTTCATCAACAGGGTGCAATTTTTCAAACTACTACCGATACGGAAATATTCCTTCATTTAATAGCTCATAGTAAAAAAGAAAATAAAATTGACCAAGTCAGAGATGCACTCCAGTTTGTTGAAGGCGCTTACTCCTTTGTAATCTTAACAGAGGATTCACTAATTGCTGCACGCGACCCTTATGGTTTCCGCCCATTAAATATTGGAAGAATCAAATTAGAAAACGGGGAATATTCTTATATAGTTGCTTCAGAAACCTGTGCTTTCGATATTGTTGATGCTGAATTTGTAAGAGATGTAAAGCATAATGAAATAGTTGTAATTAACAGAAAAACCTGCGAAACAGGTGAAATGCAATCATATAATATTGTAGAGAATACCCCTGAAGCCCGCCATTGCATTTTTGAATATATTTATTTCTCGCGTCCGGACAGCCAGATTTTTGGTCATAATGTTGATAAAGTTCGCAGGAAATTGGGTAAAGTGCTTGCTGAAGAAAGCCCTATGTCTTTAGAAAATAATGAAAAGATTTCCACTATTTCAGTTCCGGACAGTGCTAATACTGCAGCCCTCGGTTACGCAAGAATTAATCAAAATTTTCACCCGAACACAGTTTTTGAAATTGGACTTATTCGTAGCCACTATGTAGGCAGGACTTTCATAGCTCCCGGTCGAAACAACAGGAATTTTAAAGTTAAAGTTAAATTCAATCCAGTAAAAGGTGTTATTGAAGGAAGAAATATTTTGATGATTGATGATTCAATTGTTCGAGGCACTACCTCGAAAGCGTTAATTAAATTAATTAGAAGTGCTAATCCAAAACAATTGCATTTGAAAATTACTTCTCCTCAAATTAAATTTCCTTGCTTTTATGGTATGGATTTCCCTTCACGTGAAGAGCTAATTGCGAATGATTATGACAGCGAAGAGGAAATTGGAAAAGCACTCGGAGTGGATTCTTTACATTATCTTACTATCGAAAAGCTGCTCGAAGCTGTCCCTAAAGATGAAGGGATTGGTTATTGCACAGCTTGTTTTACAGGTGAATACCCCGTGGAATATGACAAAAACCAGAATAAATTTTCCACCGAAGAGTAATTATTTTAATTATTAATTATTAATGGTTATTAGGGTTTTTCTCTAAAGTCAGAAGTTCCTTATGACTGCAGGGAAACAAAGCGAGAAATCTCAAGTTCTGTGGTATCAATAGTTTGTGAGATTCTTCTCTTCGCTTACCAATGGCATCATCTTAACAAAACCTATGAAATATAGAATAGCACTAAGAAATCCCCACTACCCCCCTTTTTCAAAGGGGGGAGAAGAACTATCTTAATAAGTTCCCCCTTTGAAAAACTATTCATTACCCACATGTATGAGTTTTAGAATTGGGAGCTGAGATAGTAATAGTGTCTTTGAAATTTATTCCGTAGGAATTATATATTTGTAACAAGAATAACCATTGACTGTGTTTATCCCGTAGGGTGGGGTGAAATAAATCGAATTATTTAAAAAAAAATATTCGTTCCAAATATGAATAGTGGTGGGTTGTTCTGTATTTTATCATTATTGTCTGAACTTTCCTTGTTATATTTAGCGTGTGTAATAAAAAATTAATTTAAAATGTAGAAAAGCGGTAAAAAGAAAAAAGATACACCTCCCCTTCCCCTCCTTATTAGGAGGGGAAGCCTAAAACTCAGAACTGTTCTTATTCCCCTCCTAATAAGGAGGGGCAGGGGAGGTGTTAAAAGGTTCTATTAACAAATATAGTATTTCTTAAGCATAAAACACATTATAAACTCTCTTGTTTTTAGAAAGGAAAAGAATAAAAACTCTGTTGTCTAAGAAGAAAAAGCTAAAATAAGTAAAAATGTCTTTAATCATTATTTATCAATAATATAAAAAGGTATTTTTACTATTAAAAGATGTTGTTTATTTTTTTGGAGTGAAGTTTTTTTTTGATAAATACGAGATTTATTTCACCCCACCC
>CAZCLJ010000360.1:0-4292 GCA_964499465.1 uncultured Hyphomicrobiales bacterium | reverse complement strand
ATTTGTTCATTTTCTTAAAAGTAAACGTCTTCGTTTATATTCGCCTCAGAATGACTGTGTTAAGTGATGTCATCTTCATTTAAATAAAGATCTTCCTTTATCAGGGGGTTCGGAATGACACCTTTTCTGTATAATTTGCGCAATTGTTATTTACGAGACAAATCTTCTAACCTATATTATTCATAAATTTAAAAAATATTCAGTAGTTATTGATTATAAAGGGTTTGCTTAATATTCTGTAAAAAAACTAAGTTTTTTCTCTAATTTTATTAAATTCTAAAATCGTTACTGGGTCTATTCATCCGATGACTGGGAAGTCATCAGATGAATTATTCAGACTAACTAATTTATTTTGGGAAAGGAACCGGGAATTCTGTATTGAAAATATTAATGAATATAAAAAATTGAGAAAATTTCTTTAAAAATCAATAATTTTGTAAAAAAAATTTGATTTTTTTATAATAAATCAAAATAAAATACAAAAGCTATAAAACCAAATACAGAAGAAGAAATGAAAATAGATTCACAAAAACATCCACTTCCAAAAAGATTAAGACATCATACTTCACCAAGTGTCTATTTTCCTGCAAAGGAACTTTTTAAAATTCCGGATTATTATCCTCCGCTTATTGAAAAAATTGATTGGAAATTAACTTATTCCAATGGGCTTCCACCTGATTCAATTGATGTTGGCTGCGGGAAAGCAAAGCTACTTTTGGACTTCGCTGAACTTTATCCAGAAAAAAATGTATTAGGCATCGAAGTAAGAAAACCACTTGTCAGCTGGGCTAACGCCGTAATTACTTCTGAACAAATTGCTAATGCATCAATTATTTGGTATTCCGTTGCAAACGGTTTTCCTTTCATTGAAGAAAATTCTATAAGCGAGGTTTTTTATCTTTTTCCAGACCCATGGCCTAAAACCAAGCATTTGAAAAGACGAGTTTTAAATATGAATTTTTTAAATGAAATTAACAGAATTTTAAAAAATGACGGAACTTTCTACATCGCAACTGATTTATTTGAAATTCACCAGTATCATTTAGAAATATTGACTGAATTTGAAAAATTTGAATTTGTTTTAGCAAATGAAAATGATTGGCAATTACCAGTTACAAACAAGGAAACTTTTTGCATAGAGAAAAATATCGAAGTTTATAAAATTTTAGTAAGGAAAAAATGAAAAATCTGCTTAGCTTGCTTGACGGAATAAATTTCCAACTCCTTCAAGGTGATTTAGAAGCAAAGATTTCTTCTATTCAGTATGATTCACGAAAATGCGCGGAAAACTCTCTCTTTGTGGCTATTTCAGGGGAACAATTTGATGGACATAATTTTATTGAATTGGCAATTGAAAAAGGAGCAAATACTATTTTATGCGAGAAAACTGACTTTGAATTTAATAAGAATGTTACAATTATTAAAGTTGATAATTCCAGACAGGCACTTGCTCATCTTTCTCACAACTGGTTTTGCAATCCAACTAAAGATATGTTTGTAGTCGGCATTACAGGAACAAACGGCAAGACAACGACAACATTTTTATTAAAATCAATTTTTGAAGAAGCTGGATTTAAATGTGGAATAATTGGCACTACCGGCATAATAATAGGAGATGAATTTATTCCCGCAACCCATACTACTCCGGAATCTCTTGAACTTACAGCAATTTTCAATCAAATGAAAGAAAAAGGTGTTAATTTTGTTGCGATGGAGGTTTCTTCACACGCTCTTCACCAGCACAGGGCTGATTGTATAGATTTCGATGCTGCTCTTTTTAGCAATCTTACGCTTGACCATCTTGATTACCACAAAACGATGAAAGATTATGCAAATGCAAAAAAAATCCTTTTCGATTCTATGAAATCAGACTCAATTTCTATTTCTATTTTTAATGAAATTTGGACTGATTACATTTTAAAAGATTGTAAATCTGGAATTAAATATATTGTTGGTGAAAAATCCGATAATGATATTTGTATTCAAAATATTACTTTAAATTCCAATGGCTGCGAGTTTTCTTTAAAAGATAACGAAAAGGAAATAAGAATAAAATCGCCTTTAATCGGAAAATTTAATATAGAAAATTTATCGCTTGCTGCTACTCTTGCTTATGCGAAGGGAATTAAACCGGAAATAATTCAAAAGGCATTGCTAAGCGCTACAGGGGCGCCCGGTAGAATGCAAAAAGTTATTTTAAAAAATGGTGCTATTGGTATTGTTGACTACTCACATACTCCAGATGCTCTCGAAAAAGCATTGCTTACCTGCAGAGAAATATTAAATTCAAGCAATCAGGAGAACAGGAAATTGATTAGTGTATTCGGTTGCGGAGGAGACAGAGATAAAAGCAAACGTCCAAAAATGGGCAATATCGCCTCATCGCTGGCAGACCTCGTGATTGTAACAGATGATAATCCCAGAACTGAAATATCTGAAGAAATCATTGCCGATATATTTCAGGGAATTAGTGATGTTCAAATGGCTAAAGTTAAAAAGATTTCAAACAGGGCTGAAGCTATTGCTTATGCTGTAAAAATTGCTCAGAATGGTGATTTAATCCTTGTGGCTGGCAAAGGACACGAAAATTACCAAATTATAGGGAAAACCAAGCATCATTTCAATGATGTCGAAGAGCTAATGAAAAACCAGAATTTTGTAAATGACAAGTAGTATCTTGTTTTACCAAGCTTCTTTCGATGATAAAATATGTTTCTTTGTCATTCCGAAACCCCAAAATAAAGCAAGACCTTTATTTAAATGGAGATGACATAAGTAAAAGTGTAATACTGACGGATGTCAGAATCCATCTTAAAAAAAGTTTTTTAGGTCATTAGTGTTGTAATTCGTTAAAAGACTTATTATATTGAGTCATTTCGAAACGAAGTGAGAAATCTCACAAGTCATTGCAAATACAGAACTTGAGATTCCTCACTTCGTTTCGGAATGACAAGAAATGTTTATTAGGTTTTCAATAAATTATTACATTAGTCATTCGTTATTAGTCATTCGTATTTTACTAACAACTAATGACTAATGACTAAAATATTTCTTTGTCCATTCTCTTTAGGGAAAACCAAGATGAATTCTGACATCATCAGAATGTCTAGAAAAGATGTCATTGTCAACCCCCAGATAAAGAAAACCTTCATAATAATTGAGATGACACTTTAATTAACTCCAGTATGTTCCAAATATAAAATTGTTTTTTTATCTACAAAAAATTCAATAATTTTGTAATTTAAAAGGTGATGGAGTTCGCCTTAACCGTCAAAATGACTGATGACTCCTACTACGAATTTTTTATTTCTGGGAGTAATCTTTGTTTAAACAAGTGTTAATTGTTGGTATTGCGGGCTTTATTGGAACAATTTCAAGATTTCTTTCCAACCACATAATTCATAAATATTTTATAACAAGTTTTCCGGTTGGTTCTTTGTTCGTTAATTTAGTCGGTTGTTTCCTTTTTGGCTTTTTTCTTGGGCTATTCGAAAAAGGGAGTTTATTTTCCGCTGATTTAAAGCTATTTCTAACTGTCGGGTTTTGTGGTGGTTTCACTACTTTTTCTACTTTTTCAAACGATTCAATCAATCTTTACAATAATTCCGATTTTTTTAATCTAATGATGTATATTGGAGCAAGTATTTTTGCAGGAATTTTTATGACTTTTCTTGGTAAAATGAGTATTGACTGGATTTTAAAATAATCATAATCAGAACACGATATTGATAATAAAGGAGTTATAAGATTAGTTATTCAAAGAATTATTCATAATAAATTCTTATTTGCTATCATTTTCCTTATGTGCCAAACCTTATAATACCAAATCGCTAACTAATATTGTAAAATTATAATGTCATTTCTAAACGAAGTGAGAAATCTCAAAGTGAGTGTTAGTAAGGAGTTGTGAGATTCTTCGCTACCTTGCCAATGACATCGCAAATTTTTTGACAAAACTTTGCGAAAGTTAAAATTCTAAACTATCTAACCAATATTATTCATAAATTTAAAAAAATATTCAGTAGTTATTGATTATAAATGGTTTGCTTAATATTCAGTAAAAAACTAAGTTTTTTCTCTAATTTTTATTAAATTCAGAACTCTTGACTCCATAACTAAAATAAAGGAGTTAGGAGAATTGTTTCGTAAAGAACAAATTCGCAGTTAGCGATTAATATCTTATTAGTTATTTGTCATTAGTCATCGGTCATTAGTTTGTAACTACTAATAACGAATGACGAATGACGAATAACGAATGACCTATTGGAAATATTTACATTCAAATTTAACTT
>CAZCLJ010000359.1:0-4343 GCA_964499465.1 uncultured Hyphomicrobiales bacterium | reverse complement strand
AGAACTCATGATACCTCGTTTTTGTTTTTCACAATCTTGTCATTTCGACCACCCAAATAAAGCAAGTGCTTTATTTAAATGGTGATGACATAAGTAAATAAGTCATTCTGACGGATGCCAGAATCAATCTTAAAAATAGTTTTTATAGGCTATTTGTCATTCGTTATTAGTCATTCGTATTTTTACTAATAACTAATGACCAATGACAAAATATTACTTTGTACTTAGGGAAAACCAAAATGGATTCCGACAGCATTACAAGTAAGGATGTCATTGGTAAGCACGGCAATATATCTCACAACTCATTGCTACCACAAAACTAGAGATTCTTCACTTCGCTTGCCAATGACATACTTTTTGTTATAATATGCTCAATTATTATTTACGAGGCAAATCTCCTAACTCTTTTATTTTCCATAAGGGTTAAGGAGTTCTGAAGTTATTATTCTTTTTAAATTATTCTTTAATATTTTCAGAATCAAGAGTAACAAGCAGTGTTTTATTCATACTTTCAATTTCGACTACAATTTTATTTTTTCCGGAATGTTTTATTATTTTTCCTTTATAACCGCTGAACAAACCAGACTTCATTATAATTTCAGTTCCTTCTTTAATTAACCCATCTAATACTTCAATTTCTGAATTAGTATTAAGAAAAGATTTTATTACTTCAATTTCCTCGTCTTTAACGTAAGCCGGCTGATTGTTAAAGCTAATGTATCTGGAAATTCCGTTGATTTTCAAAATCTCTGGGATTTGGTATGGTTGTATTCGAACAAAGATATATGATGAAAAAAGAGGTAATTCTACAACTTTTCTTCTGTCTTTCCAGTGTCTTACTGCTTTCTGTAACGGTAAATATGCCTCATAATTCTGATTCAATAATTCTAAATAAACCTTCTTTTCAAATCTGCTTCTTGTATAAAACGGATACCATTTATATTCTATCATATTTATCTTTTCGAATGTATAAATTTATAACTGCAAAAATAAGAAAAAATTATGGCTTCTTATAAATTAATTTATACCTTGTTTAATTATTAATTATATCGCAACTTTGTTGATTTCAGAACTCCAGACCTCCAAATAAATGATGTCATTGGCTACGAAGTGAATAATCTCAAGTATTTTGTTAACAAGAAATTGTGAGATTCCTTGCTACTTTCCTAATGAACCATTTGGCTTTTTTAGCACGTAACAATATGTATAACAGATTTTTACTTAAGCAGATATGGAATATCTATTTTTTGAAGTCAGAATGAATATTTTTGCCATACTATCAACTTGTTGATTGTATGGCTTACTTCACTAATAGTTCATTTTCCAAAAAGGAAACTTCTTCGTTTATAATATCCTCTGAATGACAGATTACAAATCTTTTCTTGTTGCCAGTTCAGTATTAACACTATCCCAACTCAACCAGCTCATAAGTATAGCTACTTTCTAACTGCTTTTTTTGTTTCAGGAAATTAAGAATATGCTGCCCGCAGTTGCTTCCAATGCTGTTTTCTTCAATTTCACCAAAGCTAAGCAAAACATCGAAACCAGCTGCTTTAAATTGGTTTATTATGTTATAATTCTTTTCCTGTAAATTAATTAAAGAATTGATATTGTTTTCTTTTGCCTTATATGTTGGATTAATTGGAGTAATTTTTATAAAGAAATTTTCAGTATTAAAAATATTTGAAATAGTTTTTACATCAATAATAGAATCCTGAGCAATAGCAAAGTTTAAAGTAATTTTTCTTTCTCCTTTTTTATAGAAGGAATTCCCAAACTCAGCTATTTCTTTTAAACTCCACTTTTTTACTGGAATAAGCCAATTCCTCTGTTCTTCGTCAGTTGAATGAACGGAAAATTGCAACTGGAAGCGTTCTTTATACATAGTATCCTTGATTTCTTTTAGCTCGGTAAAGAATTTATCAGTTCCGAAAGGAGCTATCGTTGAAATGGAAGGAATAAGTCCTTTTGCATCGTAATGCTCTGGTAATTTTTGAAGAACTTCAAGCACATTAGAATTTAAAGCCGGCTCGCCCATTCTTGCAAATTGAAGCTTAAATTTTTCAACTTCCACTTTTTTATTTGGAAAGGAATTAGTAATTAAAAAATCAATTTGTTCAAGCATTTGTTCTGTGCTTAACTTGCCTTTGTAAAAACCACCGGAATCACAAAATCTGCATTTTACAGGGCAACCGAAGAGGGTTGAAATGATTATTACCCATTTTTTATTCTTAGGATAAGGTGGTTCTAAGGATTCTACGAATTCAATATATTTGTTTTCTTCAAATTCCGCAATATAAACCGTTGCTAAATCAGATTTGCCTGTTTTTGCTTTTATTGTCATTTTTTATTTCATTGAATATGAGCATAGCTGCTTTAATGCCATCGCCAACTGCAATACCTGTTTGACGCATATTTCCATTTGCAGCATCTCCAATAATATGCAATCTATTTTTTTGAATAAGATTTTCGATTTCATTTTGCTCAAAATTTTGTAAAAAAAATAAATTGCTTTGTCTTCCAATTGCAAAAATAAGATAATTATATGAAAATTCTATTATATCATTTTCAATTTCAAAATCTAAAAGCAATGAATTTGTTGATTTTTCAATTTTATTTAAATGATAATTTTCAAAATATTTAATTTTTTTTGATTTCTTAAATCTATTGAAAAGCCATTGATTGCATTTAATTTCTGCACTTCTGTTAAAAATACTTACTTCATTATTACGGGCAAGGGAAAGAGCATAATCGAAAGCAGCATCGCCAGCACCAATAATGGCGATTTTTCTGTTCTTTTTATGAAGCAAAGAAGTAATTTCGGTAAAAATTAGTTTTTCATCAACATCTGTAATTTGATTGGCTTTTGCAATAGTGCCGCTTGCAGCAATAAGATAATCTGAATTGTATGAATTATTTTCAGTAATAATGTTGAATTTATTATTGTTAAATTGAACCTGAGTTACGTTTTCAAAAACTACTTTATTTTTAATCAGAAGTTGTTTCCTGAAATTATTAGCAAGCCGGGTTCCGCTAATGCTATTCTTAAAGCCGGGATAGTTATTCACCTGAAAAGCATTGTGAAGAAGTCCGCCAATTTTATTTCTTTCAAAAATAAGTGGTTTAAAACCAAATAGGTTTAATTGCAACACAGCTGCTATACCAGAAGGACCGGCGCCGATTATTGATATTATTGGAGTATAATTTTGTTTTTTCATTCTGCTTAGTGTAATAATTTATTGAAAGACTTATAAAAGGTTCTTGTTATTCTGGCGAATGTCAAAATCCATCTTTCTTTTCATACCAAGTTGCATTCATTGATACCATTAAAGTGTCATTTCGAGGCGCAGCGAGAAATCTCACAAGTCATTGCTAACATAGAGTTTGAGATTCCTTACTTCGTTTCGAAATGACACCTTTGTAAGCCGCCAGCGGGGGATATAAGAATAATCTTATTTTATAAGAGCGTATCAGCCCTGGGGCAAGAGTTCTGAAATTGAAAAAAGATATTTTTATTTGCTCTCCATTTTATTCAATATTTGGAACACAAAAAAGTTTGTGTCCTATTTCATCTTGTCTCATAAGCAAGACAAGTTATAGCGACTTGACTCAAATATTTGCGAATGAGACTCAAGTAGAAAATGGATTATTATTTTAAAATACCTCAATATGAATTTTAATAGTCGTCTAAACACTTTGAAGTTTAATCATATATACGCTTAAAGGCCTATGTTTTTATTCTACTGATATCTTAATTAACCGGAAACTTAACCTATTTAGTAATAGACTTAGTTTTTTTAGCAATTATTTTGTTTTCAGTATTTAATCTACGTTCTAATTTTTTAATATCTTCATCTGGAGGCAGTTCTTCAGGTTTTATACCTCTTCTTAGAAGTAAATTCCTAACTTCTTCATTGTTTTTAATATGTTCCTTTTTTATAGTATTTTCAGTAGAAAGATTTTTTTCTTTAGAATTGAAAACAGTAATTTCATTAGCAAAATCTTTTCCTTTAATTGTAATAGTAGGAAGAAAATCAGCGAGAGGTCTGTTTTCAGGTATTTTAAGTTTATCTTTCATTTGTTGAGTTGTAAAACCGAAGAGAGCTTTATCTCCACAACTTCTAATATTTGCGAAACTTCTTTCATCTTTTGTTCTTTCAAAAATCAACTGACTTAATTCTTTTTCAGAAAGGATAAGCTTTTTTCTTGCATTTAACCTTTCTAATT
This sequence comes from uncultured Hyphomicrobiales bacterium, assembly GCA_964499465.1. Classification (GTDB taxonomy): domain Bacteria; phylum Bacteroidota; class Ignavibacteria; order Kapaibacteriales; family UBA2268; genus JAAYJM01. Next base: position 116 of record CAZCLJ010000359.1, on the reverse strand, counting down.
CATTGATGCGTTTTTCTATAATTTCATAATTACGAGTTTGCACCGCAAAATAACTTTGCGCAAAAGCAATTTCTTCTTTTCTTGGGTCTCCATTTTGAGCGATAAGATAGCATGCA
>CAZCLJ010000358.1:0-4367 GCA_964499465.1 uncultured Hyphomicrobiales bacterium | reverse complement strand
TAATAACCTAATAACTTAATAACTTAATAACTTAATAACTTAATAACCTAATAACCGATTACTGATAGCCGACAGCCAACAGCTAAATAAATTTGTAAATTTAACTAAAACTTTGTATTTTTAATTATGTTGAAATAAATTATTGAATAAAATGAAAAAAACTAAATTATTATGCTGGAATATTAATGGATACCGCTCTATAGTTGGACAGAATCCAAGCAAGAAATATGATACAATAAGCAAAGAAAATAAACTTTTTTCTTTTATTGAAAAAGAGAAGCCAGACATCGTTTGTATGCAGGAAACCAAGGCAGATTTATCGCAAATAAATGAGGAATTGAGGCAGCCAGCGGGATACACATCGTTTTACAATTCAAGCAAGGCAAAAAAGGGCTATAGTGGTGTAGCGATTTTTACAAAGGAACAACCGAAGCAGGTAATTGACAGTATTGGAATTGAACGCTTCGATATTGAAGGACGTTTTTTGCAGGCTGATTACGATGGGTTTTCGCTTCTAAATATTTATTTCCCAAAAGGATATGCGGATAATGAACGCTTAGATTATAAACTTGAGTTTTATGATGCAATTTTTGAGTATGTAGAGAAATTGAAGCAAACCCAAAAGAATATCATTATTACTGGCGATTACAATACTGCCCACAAAGAAATAGACCTCGCCAGACCTAACGAAAATGTGGGCACTTCTGGCTTCATTCCAGTTGAGCGTGAGAAATTAGATGTCCTTGTGGAGAAAGGATTTTTAGATGCTTTCCGGCTTTTCAATTCTGAAGGCGGAAATTACACATGGTGGAGCCAGCGGGGACGTGCAAGAGAAAATAATGTCGGCTGGCGTATTGATTATTTCTTTATTTCTGAAAGTTTAAAAAATAGTGCGAAAAATTGCTATCTTCTTCCGGATATTCAGGGGTCAGACCATTGCCCTCTTATATTGGAATTGGGGAAATAAATAATTATTAATTCAGAACTCCTGACCCCATAACGAGAATAAAGGAGTTAGGAGAATTGCACCGTAAAGAACAATTGCGCAAATTATCCAGAAAAGGTGTCATTTCGAAACGAAGTGAGAAATCTCAAGTTCTGTGGAAATAATGAGTTGTGAGATTCCTCACTTCGTTTACAAATGACATCGCTACTAAAAATTTCGAAACTAAATCTATTAAGCATATATAAAATAAGCTAATAAGGTTTTTTCAAAAGGATAATATTTTTCTACTAAGGTTTATTAATAAAATAAGGTTTGCATTTTCTTTGTTAGAAAAAAATTTTAGCTAAAAAATTAAAAACCTTATTTTTTTTTGAAAACCTTAGTAGAAAATTAGCACCAAAAATCAATAAACCTTATTACCTTATTTCAAATTTTCTTTCACATTAATATTCGACAAGAACTACGTCATCACTATTTAAATAAAGCATTTACTTCATTTTGGGGTTCGGAATGACAATACTGCGAAATACTATACTACGAAGCATCAGGAGTTCTGAGATTACGGAATAACAAACTACGAGGAGTGGACGGGAGTTCTGAAATTAGTAAAAAGAGGACATTGAATAAAAAAAAACTATACTATCCCGTTGAATTGGGATAGTATAGCTTTTATTTTGTTTTAGAAATAGAAGGAAACAGTGAATTTGCCTTCGTCACCAATAATACCAAAAGTATTAGTAGTTTCTTTTACTTCAGAAGAAGATGGAATTTTATTTTCTGTCTTTAAAGTTTGACTTTCAAAGCCAAGGAAAACAGAAGCAGATAAGCTTACATTTTCGAAAGCCCACCATTCGACCCCCAAATCAACACCTGCTGAAAAAGTATTATCAGTAATTTTTGAAGATGTTGTCTCATTGGTTCCAATGCCTAATCCAATTTCAGGAGAAATCCACATAGCAACTGGACCTTTTTGGAAGGCATAATAAATGAAACCAATGTCGAAATTTAATTTGCTGTATGTGTCTTCATCAGCATTTTCACTAGGTTTGTAGTTCTCCGAATTAAATCCGATGCTGACCCAAACCCCCATATCGTCTTGGAATAAATACTGAGCACCTAAATAGGAATTATCTACTCCTAAATCAGAAAGACCATTCAAACCAAAGAACAATGATTTACTTCCCTGTTTGGTTTGTGGTTCGGCTGCTATTAAATTCGTTGTAGCAAATATTACTACAAAAACGAAAAGTAATGCGACTAATTTCTTCATACTTTCTCCAAAGTTTAATGAAAAATAACTAATTAACATTAAAATATATTCAAATTTTATTAAATTATCAAAAAATATTTTTACTTATTATATTTTTTTTAAAATATTTTAATTTGAATAAATTTACTAAATATCTTAAAAATAAAAATTAATAAGAAACTTAGAATGAGTATCACCTAAAAGTCCAAATTTGTTAGTAGTAACGTCAGTAGTATGTCCACTTATTTCATTTTTAATTAATTCACCTGAATAACCTAAAAGGCAAGAAGCAGATAAACTAACATTTTCGAAAGCCCACCATTCTACCCCAAAACTTACTCCACCATAATAATCCAAAGTAATAACTTTTGGTTTTAATATGCCTTCTTCTTCACCACCAGCTGTAAAGCCAAGTTGAGGAGAAATATAAACAGCTATAGGGCCTTTTTGAAAAGCATAAAAAATTAGACCACCGTTTAAGCCGAATAATCCAATTTTTTGTTCTTCTGCTTTCTCGTTTGCTTTATAAGTTTTGAAATTAAATTTAAAATCCATCCACAATCCAACATTGTCATCAATTAGATATTGAATACCAAGAACAGAATTATCAATACCTAAATTATCCAATCCATTCAAACCGAAATAGAGCGATGTGTTTCCGGCTTCGGTCTGTGGCGCTGCTGCATACATATTTGATGTAGAAATAATTGCAGTAATAACAAAAAATATAATCAATAATTTCTTCATTTTTTTACAAAATTTTTTTAACAAATAATAAATTAATATGTAATTTTTATTTATTATATCCTGATATGAATCTACTCCTAAAAATATAATTTTGACAAATTAAGAGAATAAATATATTTATTCGGTTATTAAGAATTTAAAATTGCTAATTAATCAATCAAATAATTTTGAGTTATTTCTTAAAATCGAAAAGCTAAATATTTCAAGCGGATTCAAATATAAAATAAATAAATTAGAAATAAAAACTAAGAAGGAATCTTGAATTAGAACTTCCTAATATACCGAAATTGTTAGTAGTTTCTTCAGTAGAACCGGAGCTAATTTCAGTTTTTACTGTTGAATTTGAGTAACCTATTAGCACAGAGGCAGATAAACTGACATTTTCAAATGCCCACCATTCAGCTCCCAAGCTAACGCCTCCAGTGAATGAAGATGTTGTTATCTTGTTAGCTCCATTTTCATCTGTTCCAGATGCAAAACCTAATTGTGGAGAAAAATACATTGCAACTGGACCTTTTTGGAAAGCATAATAAATAAACCCAACATCAAGACCGAATGAACTTAATTTTTGTTCAGTTGCTTTTTCATCTGGTTTATAGTTTGAAGAATTAAAACCTAATTCGAGCCAAATGCCCATATCATCTTGGAACAAATATTGCCCACCCAGAACTGAATTGTCCACACCTAAATTGCTTAAGCCATTTAATCCGAAATAGAGCGATTTGCTGCCGGCTTTTGTCTGTGGTTCTGCAGCAAATAGTGTACTTGTGGCAAAAAATACTACAAACACTAGAACTAATGTGAAATACTTCTTCATACTTCCTCTAATATTTTATGAATAAAATTAATTAACATTCAAAATTAATACAAAAATCTGATTATACAAACAAAATTTTTATTTTTTTTCTAATAAAGAAAATTCAATAGTGAAGTTCAAAAAATTCATTTTAGTTTGTCATTGGCAACCCCCAGATAAAAGAAGAACTTTATTTAAATGGAGATGAAATCACTTAACACTGTCATTCTGAGGCGAATATAAACGAAGACGTTTACTTTTGAGAAAATGAACTAAATGAGAAGAAAGTCATACTATCAACAAGTTGATAGCATGACAAAAATATTCTTTCTGACTTCAAAGAATAGATATTCCATATCTTGTAGATATGGAATATCTGCCTGTGTAACTATATGTATAGCTAATACTTATACAAGTCATACGCTCAACAAGTTTATAGTATGACTTTATTAAATTCTTGGTTTCTCCTTCCCAAGTTGCACATGGGAAGGAAGCTTTCTTTAAAGTTTTACTTTAAAATTATTCTAATATTGGAAAACCAAGCGAATCCCTTTTATGCTTGTTGATTGATGATATAAAAAAAATCTAAGCCATACTATCAACTTGTTGATCGTATGGCTTGCTTCTCC
>CAZCLJ010000357.1:0-4406 GCA_964499465.1 uncultured Hyphomicrobiales bacterium | reverse complement strand
GGCAGTGCAGTAATAACGATTGAACCAGTTCCAACGCAGTTTAATGTAACAGGTGGTGGAGCGTTCTGTGAAGGAGAAAGCGGTGTTTCTGTTGGGCTTGACAATTCCGAAATTGGAGTTGATTACGAATTATTCAGAGATGGAAATTTAGTTTCATCGCAAGCTGGAACAGGCAATGCTCTTGATTTTGGCTTACAAACGCAAGCTGGGACTTATACTATAACAGCAGAAAATACGACTACTCTTTGCACATCAAATATGCTGGGCAGTGCAGTAATAACGATTGAACCAGTTCCAACGCAGTTTAATGTAACAGGTGGTGGAGCGTTCTGTGAAGGAGAAAGCGGTGTTTCTGTTGGGCTTGACAATTCCGAAATTGGAGTTGATTACGAATTATTCAGAGATGGAAATTTAGTTTCATCGCAAGCTGGAACAGGCAATGCTCTTGATTTTGGCTTACAAACGCAAGCTGGGACTTATACTATAACAGCAGAAAATACGACTACTCTTTGCACATCAAATATGCTGGGCAGTGCAGTAATAACGATTGAACCAGTTCCAACGCAGTTTAATGTAACAGGTGGTGGAGCGTTCTGTGAAGGAGAAAGCGGTGTTTCTGTTGGTTTAGATGGTTCCGAAATTGGAGTTGATTACGAATTACAAAGAGATGGCAATTCAGTAACAAATTTAGCAGGAACTGGCAATACTCTTGACTTTGGTTTGCAAACCCAAGCCGGAATGTATACCGTAACAGCAGAAAATTTGACTACTCTTTGCAGTTCCGTAATGCTTGGCAATGCAGTGATTACAATAAGTCCATTACCAACGCAGTTTAATGTAACAGGTGGTGGAGCGTTCTGTGAAGGAGAAAGCGGTGTTTCTGTTGGGCTTGACAATTCCGAAATTGGAGTTGATTACGAATTATTCAGAGATGGAAATTTAGTTTCATCGCAAGCTGGAACAGGCAATGCTCTTGATTTTGGCTTACAAACGCAAGCTGGGACTTATACTATAACAGCAGAAAATACGACTACTCTTTGCACATCAAATATGCTGGGCAGTGCAGAAATTTCTATAAATCCATTACCGATTGCAGTTATAACTGGAGAAACAAGTGTGATTGTAGGCGATGAGGTTTCATACACTGCTGAAAATACTGATAATTCAGTATGTTATTGGTTTGTTACTAACGGAGAGATTATCGGAAGCTCCAATGCAAATCCTGTTACAATTAGGTGGACAAATGTTGGCACTGGGACTGTAAAATTAATTTTAGAAAATTCTTTTTTATGTAAAGATTCAACTGAAATATCTGTCCAAATAGCTCCTAATTTTGAATATTCAATTCAAGGTGCAGATTCCGTTTGCCTAAACACTGAAGCAAATTATGCTATTTCAGGAGAAAATAGCTTTGAAGCCCAGTGGTCAGTTCAAAATGCAGTAATAATTGGAAATTCAAACGAAAAGAATGTTTTGATTAATTTTAGTCAAACGGGAATTGCTACAATTTTTGCAAGAATAACAAATAACGCTACAGGTCAAGTATTCAATCTTGAAAAATCAGTAACAGTTCTTGAATTACCTGATGTTAATCTTGATGAATTTTCAGATATATGCTTGAATGAACCAGAATTTGTTCTTACAGGCGGACTGCCTTTTGGTGGCGAGTATTCTGGTAGCGGAGTAAATAATGGTGTCTTTTACCCAGGAATTGCCGGAGCTGGAAATCATACTATCACATATACTTACAAAAATGAATTTGGTTGTAGTAATTTAGTATCAGCAACTATAAAAGTCAATTCTTTGCCAGAAAAACCTGTTCTTTCATTCGACGGGGAAAAACTTTCTTCAAGCCAAGCTGAGAGCTATATTTGGTATTTGGATAGCAATGAAATTGAAACCAGCAGCGAAAATTATTATTATCCGCAAAAAGATGGTAATTATTCGGTTACTGTTATTGATTCAAACGGCTGTCAATCAGAACTTTCGGATTTCTTGCAAGTGAATTTTCCGAAACCTGTTGCGGATATAAAAATAAGTATTGCTATTGATAGCGCAAGCGTTGGTGATACTATAAAAATTCCAATAATTTTAGAAAAAGCAACGAATTTGGATACTGCTGGTATTACTGATTTTACTGCCTCAATTCATCTTAACAGCACTATGCTTAAACCTATTGGAATTACTCCAAATGGAAGCATTGTTGGAAATATAAGAACTATTCAAATTGAAGGGGCTATAAGTGAAAATTCTGAAGTTCTATATGAGATGCAGTTTGTTGTAACTCTTGGCAATAGTGAATGCACTCAAATAATAATTGATGAAATTGATTTTATTGGAGGTGATTATCGTTTAGAAAAGCAAGACGGGGTGTTTTGCATCAAAGATTTATGCGAGCAAAATGGAACGCGTCTTTTTGCAGAAACTTATCCGATTTATCTTTCTGAATGTGTTCCAAATCCTGCTGCCGATGAGTTTTCAATTTCCTTTAATTTAATTGAAGAAGCTCAAACAACTCTTACGATTTATAATTTGTTCGGAACGAAAGTTCTAACTATATTTGACAAAGTAGCAACTGCCGGGACATATAGTTTAAACCAAGATATAAACGATTTGACAAATGGAGTTTATATTTTAGTTTTGAAAACTCCATCGCATAATTTGGCAAGAATGTTGAGAGTAGTGAAGTAGGTGTAGTTTTTTTGTTCTTAACTTTCGTAAAGTTTTGTAGTAAAAAGTAAAGATGTTTTTGGTAAGCGTAGCGAGAAATCTCACAAGTTAATGATACCAGAGTATTTGAATTTTAAAGATAAAGATGTCCTACATCTTGCAGATGTAGGACATCTGGTTCAAGAACTTTTGCAAAGATTTGCAGAGTAAAAGTAAAGATGTCATTGGTAACGCAGCGAAGAAACTCAAATCTTGAGTTAACGATGACTTGTGAGATTCCTCACTTCGTTTCGGAATGACAGACAATCTTATTTTATCTTTAAAAGCAACTTGGTATAAGTCATTAGTTGTTAGTAAAAATACTAATGACGAATAACAAATGACTAATGACCTAAAAAACTATTTTTAAGATGGATTCTGACATCCGTCAGAATGACACTTTTAGTGTTGTCATCTCCATTTAAATAAAGGTCTTCCTTTATCATGGGATTCAAAATGACAAAAATACGATATGAGTTTTACGAAACATTAGAAGTTCTTGTGTTAAAAATATATTAAAATAAAATTTAGGGAGCAATGGCATTATTAATATTTTATTTATTATTTGCTTTAGTAACTTCATTCATTTGTTCTTTGGTTGAAGCGGTGCTATTATCAACTTCAATTTCACATTTGCGGATTGAAGAAAAAAATGGAAATAAAAATGCAAGGTCATTATTAAATCTAAAGCAAAATATAGACAAACCACTTTCTGCAATTTTATCATTGAACACTATTGCCCATACAGTCGGAGCAGCTGGTGTTGGTGCTGAAGTTACAATAATTTTTGGTGATGTGTATTTTGGTATAGCTTCTGTAATTCTTACTTTATTAATCTTGGTATTTACAGAAATTATTCCAAAAACAATTGGTGCAATGTATTGGAAAAAGCTGACAACAACAGCATTGTTAATCATTAACTCAATGATTTTTATTACTTATCCTTTGGTTATTTCGCTTTTGTTTTTTTCAAAGCTAATTTCTAAAGGAAAAAAAGAATTTACAACAAGCAGAGAAGAAATTTTTACTTTAGCCAATATAGGAACTGAAGAAGGTATTTTTGATGAGAAAGAAAACAAAATAATTCAGAATTTGTTTAAGCTGAAAAGTATAAAAGCAACAGAAGTTATGACACCACGTGTAGTAGTTTCGATTTCAGATGAAAACTTGCTATTAAAAGATTTTTTTAAGAATAAAAACAATTTAAAATTCTCAAGGATACCAGTTTACTCAAATACTACAGAAAATATAACCGGTTACGTATTTCGTCAGGAAGTGTTTGAAAAACTTGCTGAAGATATGGACGAGATGAAGTTAAGCGATATAAAAAGAAAAATTGTATTTGTTCCGGAATCAATTCAACTTTTTGATGCATGGGAAATTTTACTCGAAATGAAGGAACATATCGCCTTGATTATTGATGATTACGGAGGTATGCAAGGGATTATTACGATGGAAGATATAATTGAAACCTTGCTTGGATTTGAAATACTTGACGAAAAAGATACTATTACTGATATGCAGCATTATGCCCGCGAAAGATGGAAAATGCGTCAAACAAAATACAATCTTTTCGAAGATTTACATTATTTAAAGAATAAATAATAACTCACTTTGTGTAGTAATTTATTGAAAACCTAACAAACATTTCTTGTCATTCCGAAACGAAGTGAGGAATCTCAAGTTTCGTGGTAGCA
>CAZCLJ010000356.1:0-4417 GCA_964499465.1 uncultured Hyphomicrobiales bacterium | reverse complement strand
TCTCCTTCCCAAGTTGCACTTGGGAAGGAAGCTTTCTTTAAAGTTTTACTTTCAAGTTAATCTAATATTGGAACACCAAGCGAATTCATTTTATGCTTGTTAATTCAGAACTCCAGACCCCATAACGAAAATAAAGGAGTTAGGAGATTTGCTTCGTAAAAAACAATTGCGCAAATTACCCATAAAAGATGTCATTTCGAAACGAAGTGAGAAATCTCAAGTTTCGTGTTATCAATGACTTGTGAGATTCCTCACTTCGTTTCGGAATGACAAGACTGCGAAACAACAAACTACGAGGCATCAGGAGTTCTGAACTTTTGTAAAAATACACTTCCCAAGTGCAACTTGGGAAGGAGAAAAAGAATAGATATTCCATATCTTCCAGATATGGAATATCTACTTTTTTCCTCTTTCCCTTTTGCACCTTGAAATGATATTTTTTTAAATTTTTGCAATTAATTTTTTGTTAATTTTATAATTATAAAAATGTTAAAAAAATTAATTAATTATTAAGGAGAATTTATGTCATTTTCAACAAAAAAATCAATTCAAGCATTTGCAATTATATTACTGTTATCATTATCTTTTGTTTCTTGCAGCAAAGAAGGTCAAGATGAAAAAGTAGAAATAGCGGAGCAGGTAGAAACTTTACTTGATGATGAGAATTTAAAATATCTTGAAAGTTCCGTAGATTTTATGGAATATGCAACTTTGCTAAAGAAGTTAGAAGCTCCGGCAGTCGATTGCATAGGAAATCCAGAGCAATATGATAAATCAGCCAACAGAGCTAAGATGCTTATACGCTTTGGAATGTTATGTACCGATATGGCATATCTGAAAATGGTAAATGGTGTTACTCAAACTCCTGAATACGACAAGCAATTTCAAAGATATGTGGCAGATTTGAATTTATCTTCTATTGTAAAAAATTATTTTGAAGAGTATAAAGATGCTTTTACAAATAGAGAAGTAAATGATGATTTGTTTAACGATTTGAAAAAGAAATTCAAAGAAGATAGAATACAAGTCATTCAAAAGGCAAAAAATTCAAATGAAGACTTTCTTATTTATTTTGCTATCGGGTATATGACTGAAGGATATTATATTTTAAATTGTTTTCAGGATTCTGACAAATATCAACAAGTAATGACAAAATTTATTGAGTATCTTAATGCAAATGGTGTTCCACTTCAACATCTTTTAAAAAGAATCTGGGATAAACTCGGCGATAAACCAATGCACAAAGAATATAAAGAGTATTTATCGAAAATTAAACCAGCTTTTGTCATATTTAAACAAAAATTAAATAACAACATACCATTTACTGAAGAAGAATTAAAATCCTTCAGCAAAAATATTTCCAATTTGAGAAATGAAATTTTGAATTAATTAAATAAGTGATATGATAAAAAGCCAGATATCCTATATCTTCGAGATGTAGGACATCTGGCTTTTCATCGGAATACAATTGTCAATTATCAATTATCAATTATCAATTTTAACAATTAGCATCCCCCAACAACTCTTTTCTGCTTCTTTTGAACTACTCCAGCAGGTTTGTTATCCTTAATAAGTTTGGGGAGCATTTGGCTTGCTCTGAAACGGAAACGATAAGTATCCTTTTCTGAAGGTTTGTCTGATGTGAACTCAGCAACAGGTGCAAAGTTTAGAATAGTATTCTCAAATTCTTCAAATCCACCTTTCAGCACTCTAATATTTTTAAAGCCCAATTCATTTGCTATAAATCCAACTCTTTTTGCTTCCTCATCATCTTTTGCAATCAGTATATTTTTCTTATGGCGTAAATATAAAATTTTGCTTGGTTCTTTCTCGAAAAGATTGTCTATTGTGAAAGAAATTGACTTTGGCAACGCTAATTTTTCATAATCTTCAGTAGCACGAAAATCTATGATTTGTATTCTTTTGTCTTCACTCATCAGCCGGCATGCAAGCTCATCAGCAGTAATAAAATTTAATTCGTAATTTTGGATTACTTCTTGATTCTTACTCATTTCAATTAAAGATTCTTTTTTATCGGGAAAGAAAAATGCAGAAATAGCAAGTGCAAACCCAATTACAGCGAAACTGATATAATAAGGTTTGAAGCGGACAGCTGGCTTTTTAATTCCATTTGCTTTATTTTCAATCATTGAAACGATAAAATATGCAAACAAGGCAAGTAAAACAAAAAGGAATGCAAACAAGCCCTGAGAAATACCAAGCATACTAAATAGTTGTGGATTTCCCAAATTTTGAGCAAAGTATAATTCTTCCCAAAGAGGATAGGTTTCTGCAAAAATCAGCACACCAACAAAAGAACCAATTATAAAAATAATTGCATCAATTTTACCAATAGCAGCAGCACAGACGCTTGTTCCCGGACAAAAACCACCAATAACAAATCCCAGTCCCATAATTAATCCACCGACAATAGCTGAAGTCAGAAAAGTTGGATTGATATAAATCAAATTAATGTCCAGCAAGCCGAAATGCGATAGAGCCATAACGCCTACCATAGCAGTTACGCCGGCTGTGAAAAACACGCGAAGCACAGTGAAATCATAACCATAGAACAGCCCTACCAACTTTTTCGATGTAGAAAAGCCCGCCTGCTCCAAAATTATACCGAAGAAAATGCCGATAATCAGAGCCACTATGAAATTTAAATCATTTCCAATAATATCTGGTACTAATGGTCCCATTTTTTCCTCCTTAATTATAACCAGAATTTTCTAAAAAAGTAAGCAAAGCCGTAAGCACCACCAAAAATCGCAAACATCGTAATAATGCCGCCGGCAGACATCACTGCCATTCCGCTGAGAGCTGAACCACTGGTGCATCCTCTACCTAATTGAGAGCCAATGCCCCAAAGAATACCACCAATAACAGCAGCTGCAATTCGAGTTTTCGAGCTAATCCTTGATCCTTTTTCTAATTTCCATGTCAATCGGTTGGAAACAACTCCGGAAATGAATGCTCCAATCAGCACCCCAATTACTTCGAATACGAGCCAGTTCATCAGCGGACTGCCCTGATGTTCGGTGGAGTATTCTGAATAAAATTTTGCATTTTCTGTGTGAGTTGGTGCAACAGCTTCAACAGTCGCAACAGCAGCACTTTTGAATGCACCGCTAGCTCCCAGCCCACGCCCTGTTATATAAATTGTTGCAAGCAAAAGCAAACCCAGCAGCACTCCTGCCAAGTACGGATTCATATATTTTGTTGTTTCCATTTTTTTAATTATTAATTATTAATTGTCAATTATTATTAAGTTCAGAACTCTTGATGCCTCGTAGTTTGTTATTTCGCAATCTTGTCATTCCGAACCCCAAGATAAATAAAGAACTTTATTTAAATGCAGATAACATAATAAAAGTGTCATTCTGACGGATGTCAGAATCCATCTTAAAAAAGTTTTTATAGGTCATTCGTCATTCGTTATTCGTTATTCGTCATAGGTATTCTTACTAAGAACTAATGACCAATGACTAAAATATTCCTTTGTCCATTATTTTAGAGAAAACCAAGACGTATTCTGACATCCGTCAGAATGACAAACTAAGATGTCATTGGTAACGAAGTGAGGAATCTCAAGTTTCGTGGTAGCAATAACTTGTGAGATTTCTCACTTCGTTGCCAATGACATCTTTAAATGTATCTTTGAATGCAACTTGATATTACGCATTCATTTCTTGAGAGGGGCAGGGCTGATACGTTCTATTATTCACTTTTATCATTTCCACTCTTGAGCTAATTATTATACACATCTATAAAACGTGCTGCTATTCTACTTATCCCGTAGGGATAACATATTTGTAACAATGTTTTTTGTCTTTTTTATTCCGTAGGAATTAAATATTTAAAAGCTTTTTTAAATATAATCCCTACGGGATAAGCACAGTCAAGGATTATTCTTGTTACAAATATATAATTCCAACGGAATAAATTTATAATACAAACAATTTATTTCTAATTTTTGATTCTTTTTTTAATAAAGATGAAAAAACAATATTAATATTTTCATAAATCTATACCAGTTCCAGACATATATTCGCTTTTATGTGTCTCCCACCATTCTTTTTGTATTTTTTCTGATAGTTCCATAACATTATCTTTGAAATTGGCTTTATTTATTGATTGCTCATAAATATCATCCTCTTGATTATTCCATATTTTATCAAGTGAAATTTCTGTTGCTTTTAAGTTTAGCTCTTTATCAATATTATTAATATAACTAACAAGTATAGGTGAATCATTAGGAATATCAATATCATTATTAATTATTATTTGCCCATCTTTAAATTTTGTTTGAATTGTCTGAACCATTTTGTTTACCTCTCTTTCTTTTTTTTATTATAAAATTTTAATCATTAATCATTAATCATTAATCATTAATCATTAATCATTAATCATTAAT
>CAZCLJ010000355.1:0-4425 GCA_964499465.1 uncultured Hyphomicrobiales bacterium | reverse complement strand
CGTTTCGAAATGACACAATATAATAAGTCTTTTAACGAATTACAACACTAGGAATTAATAATTAATAATTAATAATTAATAATTAGTTTTAGAATCTCTACTTTATAAATTGTCAATTTCTTCTTTATCTAATCCAGTTAAAGCAATTATTGCTTCTATGGTCAAATTGGATTGTTTAGCTTTTAAAGCAATTTCTTTTGCTTTTTCATATTTCCCCTCTTCTTTACCTATTTCTTTACCTATTTCTTTACCTATTTCAATACCCTCTTCTCTACCTCTTAAACTACCTTCAAGGTTACCAAGAGTATAGTTAGATAAATACATACTTGCCTGATAATGCAATTCAAATTGGTATGAATCGTAGATGTCTCGTTCTTCTTTGCTTAATTTCAATATATCTAATTTCTTTTTTGCTTCTATAAGTCCCTTAGCATGAAAACCATCTTTTATTTCTTCATTTTTTAGAAAAAATACCCACTCATCTAAAGTATTTTTCGCAACATCATCAAAATTATTTACCTTGATTATATAATACTCTGGAAATATTGAAGGTAAATCTTCTTTTTTAAATAATAATTTTTGGTTATCGCTCAACTGAAGATAATCGTTTTTATTTAATCCTTTAAATTCTGTCCGTCCTTTATAAAGATAATCTTCTCCCTGTCCCAAATCGAAATAAACTATATTTACTGAAATAATTTTCTTTATTTCCTGATAAGATTGTCCTTCTACTATATGGTCAACAACTAATTTTGAAGTACTATAAAGCATCCTTTGCATAAAATCTATTTGCCTTTGATTTTGCACTTCAATAATTATTAATTCTCCTTTTGTATTTTCAACAAGAAGGTCAACCCGGTTTTGTTTCGATATTGCAATGTCTTTATTGGATTCACTTTCAAGGAGTTGTTTAATTTTAATGTCTTCTTTTAGCAATTCAGAAAGGAAACCCTCCAGAATACCGAAGTTTGCTTTGCTTCTTAATATTTTTTTTACTGCCCAGTCAAAGCTAATTAACTTTCTCATTGATTATCCTCAAAATAAATTCAATACTATTACTATAAACAAATATAACAAAAAATAATGATTAATGATTAATGATTAATGATTAATCATTAATTGTTTTTATCAAATCCCTTGTAACTTAATAACCCCAAAGCTGATACCTTCTTTATTCCCTACTTGAGAGGGGAATAAGAATTGGGATAAAAAATCAAAGAACTTATTAACCCTGCCAATAACCCAATGACCCAATAACCCAATAACCTAATAACCTAATAACCTAATAACCTAATAACCTAATAACCCAATAACCTAATAACCTAATAACCTAATAACCCAATAACCTAATAACCCAATAACCCAATAACCCAATAACTTAATAACCTAATAACTCAATCTGATATCAAGTAAATATTTCTTACAAGTTCAAGCTAAAAAGATAGTTAAAACCTATTGTAAGCGAAACCACTCTTGGATTGTATTTTTCAGCAACATTATAAGGAGGAGAAGAAGGTAGAGCGCCAAGCAATGGGTCGTTTTTTGAATAATCTTTAAACACCCCGGTTAGCATATACGATGCCTGAATAAATAAATTCAGTGTGCCGGTTTCATCAGACACAACAGGCAGCCAGCCGGCAAGTCGGATTTCAGTAAGAGCATTTAGAATTTTAGTATCAATTTCATTTCCTTCAATATCACCACTTAATGGCAAACCGACACCGAATCCGAGCAAAAAATGAGAAAAGTAAAAATCTGCTCCGAATTTAAAATAACTAAATTTTTCGGTAAATTCTTTGTCGTTAATTCCACTTTTTTGTAAAAAAGAATAAGTAGAATAGGACAAATCGAAGGTTATTGCAAGGTTAGAAGTATCGCTGAGCCAATAAAATGCTGATACTCCAATTTCTGGAATACCATTAAATGCCAAGCCGTTTTTTCTTCCTTCTAAAGATGGCGCCCCATTAACACCGGCTTTCATTCCTAAGCTAGGACCGATTAAAAACCTGTTGCTTTCCTGACTATAAGCAATTGGAGTAATTATTAATGCAAAAACAATGAAAGCAAGTAATTTTCTCATTTCTCATAATCTTTCGCAATATTTTCAAGAAAACTTAAATATTTACCATTTGGAAAACTTCGCCGGTATAGTTCAACAAGGTAAAGAACCTGAATATTTTTCTTCATCTCAATTTGAACTTCAATACTTCCAATAATTGCCTCTTCGTAAAACTTGGTGTCCTGATATTCATTAATCACGACATCATAGTAAATTGAAGCAGCAAGGGGACTGCTTAACTTGCGATAGAGTACCGCAGTTTCATATTCTCTTTCAGCAAGTTTATCACGAAGCTCCTGAATTTTTTGATTAGCTAAATAAGAAAGCGAATCGCCTGAATAAAACGTTTGATATTCAGCAAAAGTCTGAATAGCTTTCATTGTATATTCCTGGTCTCTATCGAATCTTGGAGAAATCTCGTAATAGCATAATCCTGTTTTAAACAATGCTTCTTTATTATAGGGGCTTGCTGGATAATTTTTCCTTAATAAAGTGTAATTAAAAGCCGAAAGGATAAACTCTCCGCGTTTAAAATTAATTTCAGCAAGATAATACTGTGCGTCGTCGGCGTAAGCACTTGCAGGATATTGCAATTTGATTAAATCAAAATAACGCTGCGATTCAATCCAGTCCTCTTTAACAAAATAATCAGATGCTATTCTGAAATATTCCTCTACTCCCATCATCTCAGGTCTGCTGTTTGATGAACAGGATATTATTATCAAACTTAAAAGAAAAATGTAACAATAAGTTTGTAATTTCAAATAATTTTTTATTTTTGTTCTTTTCATATTTGCAAATATATACTTTTATTTTTTTATAATGAAATAGAAAGTTTTAATGAAAAAAATTGCATTATACGAAAATCCTTCAAAGCCAGAAGCAAGGCGATGGGCAGAATATACAGCTCAAAAGCTAATTGCTTTAAATGCAGAATGTTACGCTAAGCAGGAACTGATTGACACTTTTCCGATTGACCTGGCTAACAAAATGAAGTCTTGCCCAATTCCAAATTTTGAAAAATTTGTTGATGTGGTCATTTCTTTCGGCGGTGATGGGACTATGCTAACTATTTCACGCATTCTTTTAAATGCCGATATTCCGGTTATGGGCGTGAATGTTGGGAAATTAGGTTTCCTTGCTGAATATTCTGTAGAATTCCTTGATGAAGCTTTAAGTGATTTGATTAGAGGTAATTATAGAATTGTTGACCGGGCAGTTTTGGAAACGGAAATTAATGGCGAAACAATTTATGCTCTTAATGATTTTGTTATCGAAAAGAAAAATTCTTCACGAATGATTACTATCGAAGCTTTTTCCAATCAACATTGCATTGGACTTTACAGGGCAGACGGATTAATTGTTACAACCCCCACCGGCTCCACTGCTTATTCTCTTTCCTGTGGTGGACCTATCCTTGCGCCATCAACCCAAGTTATCTGCATTACTCCTATAAGTCCACATTCTTTGACCTTACGCCCACTTGTTATTCCTGATACTACAGAACTTGTTATTAAAGCAAATTCAAATTCCGGTGCAGTGAATTTCGTTGCAGACGGACAAACTGAAAGGCAGCTAAAAAATGGTGAGCAGGTTATTATAAGACGTTCCAAGGAACTGTGTAAATTAATTAAACCCTTAGACAGTTCTTACTTCGATTTATTAAGACAGAAACTTCTATGGGCTGCCGATGCTACTTCCTATAATTTTAAATAGATTTTTGAATACTTAATTTCAGAAATCCAGTCCCCATAACTAAAATAAAGGAGTTAGGAGATTTGCCCCGTAATGAACAATTTCGCAGTTAGCAATTATTTGTTTATTAGCAATTAGTCATTGGTCATTGGTCATTGGTCATTGGTCATTGGTCATTAGTCATTAGTCATTGGTCATTAGTCATTAGTTTTTGCACAAATTCTCGAAGATGCAGGACTTCTAATAGCATATTTCAAAGAACATTTAGCACTTATAAACCTTTGCAAAATGCAAATGTAGAACATTTTGAGCTACTTCCCAAATTGAATTTGGAGAGAAATTTCCTTCCCAAGTTCAACTTGGGAAGGAGATAGAAAGAACAATCAATTTAACAAATCAAAAATTCAACAAATCAACAAATAATCAAATCAACAAATCAACAAATCAACAAATCAACAAATCAACAAATCATCAATTTAACAAATCAACAAATCAACAAATCAACAAATCAACAAATCAACAATTCATCAAATCATCAAATCATCAAATCAACAAATCATCAAATCAACAAATCAACAAATCATCAAATCAACAAATCAACAAATCAACAAATCAACAAATCATCAAATCAACAAATCATCAAATCATCAAATCAACAAATCAACAAATCA
>CAZCLJ010000354.1:0-4441 GCA_964499465.1 uncultured Hyphomicrobiales bacterium | reverse complement strand
TTTCATTGGTTTTATAAAAAAGATGTCATTGGCAACGAAGTGAGAAATCTCACAATTCCTTGTTACCACAGAGTTTGAGATTTCTCACTTCGTTTCTTAATGAACCACTTTGGGTTGTATTGCACGTAACTATTGATATTTCAAATACATATACAAAAGTCATACGATAAACAAGTTTATTGTATGACTTGTATAATGAGTTTATTCAATCAACAATGATATGTCATTTCCGAGAAATCGGAAATCAAGTCCCAGCAAGGTTGATTGATACCCGTATTCACGGGTATGACACTTTTTAAAGAATAATCACATATTCCAAGCCATACTATCAACTTGTTGATCGTATGGCTTGCTACTTATTTAGTTCATTTTCTCAATAGTAAACGTCTTCGTTTATATTCGCCTCCTAATGACAGATTATATTCAGAACTCCTGACCCCTTATTGCTCATTAGTCATTGGTTATTAAGCTACTAATGACTAATGACGAATAACGAATGACCTATTGGAAATATTGGAAATACTTATATTAAAATTTAATTTCTTTTTATAAAATATGCGAAATACCAAACTACGAGGCATCAGGATTTCTGATATTACCATTATTGTTATTGGTTTGGTATTAATTATTTCTAAGCTATACGAACAACTTGTTGGTCTTATGGCTTAAAAATATTCCTAATCAAAAATAGTCAATTAAATTATACTTCAAATAAAATCCAATGAAATAATTTGATAAATTTATATTATCAGGAAAAATCTGCCTGTTGTTTGCCTCTGGAGGATTAAAATCGCCCGGAATAATAATATAGTCAGATGTCAAACCAAGAGTAAAATTATTCGTTATGTTAATTCCTAAATCTAAACTGGCAGATAAGCAAAGTTTATTGAAACTATTCGTTTTATGAATAATCTTGTTATCATTTGGTTGATTAATTATATGATAAATTTCCGGATATGAAAATTGAATTTTAGCAACACCCATACCAGCACCAACATTAAAATCAATTATTGATGGCAGCCATTTCCTGAACGGATAATAAGATGCATTCAGCATATATGCAGAATTTTCATATCTTAAATACACAAAAAATGAATCAGTGCTAAACCTGTTATCATTTTCAGACAGGTTATAGTATGAAATTCCTAAATCTAAATCATTTAAAACAGAGTAAGTAATACATATATTTCTAAAAGTATTAAAATTCGTTGCAATATTCTCAGAAAAATAAGTATTGTTTTGAGGGATTAAATTATTTGTAGATAAATTTTTAATTACTGGATTTATCCAGCCAAATTGAAATTTAATATGAAATTTCTTTTGATTTGTTTCACCTTTCAAAAGCTTTGAAAACTCATAACTTATATCTGCATCTGAAAATAATTCTTCTTTCATTTCAAAATCTAATATTCTATTTGATTTGGTAGCAAAATAACTTAATATACCACAAACCGAGGCACTTGCAAAGGAAGATAAAAATCTTGGGTCTATTAAAAAAGATTCTTCACGTTTTTCCTTTAAAAAAGACCAGTTATATGTTGAGCCATAATTATCCTTTTGATAAAAGAGCAACATTGCATAAGCACCCATAAAAAAAGCATTAAAAAAATCACTGTGGCAAAGGTCTTTATATTGAATCTTAATTTTTTTTATATTTTTAATATTTACATATACTATTTTTTGGTCCTGCAAGATATGGATTTCTTTATTAATCAATCCAAGGAAAAGACCGGAAACAGTTGTGTCTTGCATTATTAAAACAATTGGAGAAAAAAGAAATTTTTCATCGGTAAAGTTTTTATACATTTTTATTAATTCTTTAGAATCACTTATTTCAAAAACTTTTTCGCTTTTCTCCTCCTGAGCAAATAAATAATTATTAAAAAGAAATATAACAATAAACAGTTTAATTAAATTTTTCATCAAAAACTCCTTATTCTTTGTATTTTTCTTTAAAATATTTTAAGGCAAATCTGATTATTTCGCCGGGTTCTTTGGAGATTTTCTTTAATTGCTCTTCCTGAGCTAATTTCGTAGTATCAAGTTTCATTTCGTAATATCCATCTGTTACTGCAAAAACTGTTCTGGAGGAACCATTTTTTAATTTTGGAGCAGTGAATATTAAATCAACTCCATCTCCAACTTCAGGCAGAACAAGATAGCTACTATCAGAATTTGTAATTTTTTCTAAATATGAAACAATATTGGATTTATCGTCAATTGCTGTTGTTGCTTCTAAAGGAGCTGAAGAAACGATAGAATACGCATTTGTAAGTCCAATAAAATCAATAGCCCAAAAAGATTTTGGGGGTTTTATTATTAATTCTAAAGTATCTTCATTGTGATTGCTTAAGTCAAGATTAAGTAACTGAGTCTCATAAATAAAAGGGCCACCAAAAGGCAAAATAGCACATTCCCTATATTCTACTCCATCTTTTACTAAAACAGGTAAGAAATAAATATTATCGTGTTTTGCATATTCCATAAAATCGTTATATGCAGAAGTAGAATTAAGAGAATTATACCAGTTTTCTACTTTATTGCCATAGAGTTCAGCATAGTTTCTGAGCATTTGTGAGCCCCAAAGAGAAGTTCCTCCTTTGAATACTAATTTTAAATTTTTAGAATTCTTTGGTTTTGCGTATTTCAATCTTATTGTATTCCACAGATTATCTAAGTCCAGATTTTCATCTTCAGGAAGTTTAGTTTGCCAAAAAATATCATCATTGTCTTTGAAAAAGTTTAACAAGTTTTCATTTTTTTCATTTATAGCTGAAATTGGTTTAACAATATCGCTTACTGCATAATAATTCTCTTTATCTGGAATAATTTCCGTTCCTGCAAGATGGTCAATATATTCAAGATTAAATTTATCAATATATTGAATCTCATTTACCTCATTACTTACTTTCAGTTTATAAGTATTGTCAATTATTTTTAAATGTTCGAGTTTTGTTCTGTCGGTCCTTTGCAGTGGCTTACAAATAGCTCCGCCTAATGGTTCAGCATCAAAAACATAGTTTGTCCCATCAAAAGAATAAATAAAAGGGCAGGATTGTTTCGTTGCCAATATATAAAGCACTGCAATAAAAGATGCTGCTGAAATCGTTACTGTAGAAACAATAATTAATTTTACGCCGTCAATTTTTTGGACATAAGCATAAAGAATTTCTTTTGTTTCTATTGAAACTTTCTTATTAGTAAGGTCATACCCAATAATCAGTTTTTTATCTTTATTATAAAAGCCACCCTGTTCATTGAAATCAATTCTATTTCCATTTAATAAAATTACTGAATTAATCCTTTCAAGTTCAGGCAACTCATCTGATAATGTTTTCATCGGTGTAGTAACACATCCATTGAAAGTAAAAGCTATTAATATTATAAAAAAAATAGTGATTATTCTTACCATAAATTTGTCCTTAATTGTTTATTAATGTTTAAAAGAATTCAATGAATTTTATTATGCTTTAAAAATATATATAGCATTTATACCAAGTTGCTTTTAATAATAAAATATGTTTATTTGTTATTCTGAATCCCCAGATAAAGTTAAACCTTTATTTAAATGTAGATGACATAACGAGCAGTGTCATTCTGACGTATGTCAGAATCCATCTTAAAAATAGTTTTTATATGTCATTAGTCATTCGTTATAAGTCATTAGTATCTTCAGAACTCCTGACTCCCTCGTAGTTTGGTATTTCACAGTCATGTCATTCTGAGGCGTAGTGAAGAATCTCACAAGTCATTACTACTACGAAACTTGAGATTCCTCACTTCGTTACCCATTACATCTTTTTTACGAAAACGATGAAAAACAGAACAACACTAAGAAATCCCCCCTCCCCCCAAGGCTGATACGTTCTTTATAGCCATACGATCAACAAGTTGATAGTATGGCTATAAGTCTTAAGTGCTTTATTTTTAAAGAAATAATTATATGATGTTCGATTAATAGAATGATTAAAATTAGTGAAATTATTATATAAGTAGCATCAAAATTTAAATTATTTTTTAAAAAGCAGTAAGAAAATGCCAAAAGCCATACTATCAACTTGTTGATCGTATGGCTGGAAAGAGTATTTCAAAGAACGTATCAGCCCTATCCCGTTAGGGATTTGATATTTGTAACAATGATTTCTTTTTATTTTTTTATTATTCCGTAGGAATTAAATATTTAGTTGCTTTTTTATATATAATCCCTACGGGATAAGCACAGTCAAGGGTTATTCTTGTTACAAATATTTAATTCCTACGGAATAATTTTCAAAGACACTATCCCTTTTTTTCTAACTTTAAACAAGAACTAATATTTGTGTATAATCGTTAGCTTTGAAAAAGGGGGGAATTACTAAGATAATTCTTCTCCCCCCTTTTGAAAAAGGGGGTAGGGGGGATTTCTTCAATTCTATTTTCATAAGAACTTATTAATATATGT
>CAZCLJ010000353.1:0-4469 GCA_964499465.1 uncultured Hyphomicrobiales bacterium | reverse complement strand
TTATAAAGCACTACTACTCTATATTTACTTCATTTTATCTTCTAGGAAAGTTGAGAAATTTATCTTTTTATTATAAAATATGCGAAATAACAAACTACAAGGCATCAAGAGTACTCAAATTACGCATATAAAAAGCAAATATAAAATATCATACTAATACGAATAAACAACTTCTGAGGTTTGAAATTTTTTTATTCCTTTTTAATTCGTTAGTTTTACAAATAAAAAAATTTTAAAATATTCGTTTTATAAAAAATTTCATCTTAAATTTCAAAATTTTAATTATATTGAATTTGAAAAAAGTTAAAATTGAAAGATAAATATGGAATTAGAATATCAGTTTCTTATGCCTTTAATAATGATTTCTGCACTATCAGTAGTTGCAGTAACTTTAGATGCAATCTGGAAAAATAAAAGCGTGAACTTTTGGCTTAGCATTTTGGGTTTGATTGCAACTATTGCAGCAGCAGCATATACTTTAACGCTACCAACAGATGCTATTGAGCATTTTGCAGCAAGCGATTTAATTTCACGTCATCAAATCAGCTTAGGCGGCTATGCGGCTTATTTTGATATTCTGTTTTGCCTTTCCGGACTTCTAACAATTGTAGCAGCGAAACCATTTATAAGACGCGAGTATAATGAATACAACGAGTTTTATTCCCTTATTCTATTTTCGATTTGCGGAATGATGCTGATTTCTCATTCATCAAATCTACTTGTTCTGTTCATTGGAGTAGAGCTGATGTCAATTCCATTTTATGTGTTAGCCGGCTTTTTCCGTAAATCCATATTTTCTGTGGAAGCATCTCTAAAATATTTTCTGCTTGGTGCGTTTGCAACTGGTTTTCTTCTTTATGGAATGGCAATGATTTATGGCGCAACAGGCACATTAGATATTAAAGAAATTGGTATTTTGGTTCAGCAAGGCACAGCTATTCCAATTTATTTGACAATAGGCATTGGATTATTGATTGTCGGGCTTTCTTTCAAAGTAGCAGCATTTCCATTTCACCAGTGGGCGCCAGATGTTTATAGTGGTTCTCCAACTGTGGTAAGCGGATTTTTCGCAACTGCTGGAAAAGCAGCAGCACTTATCGGATTTATTATAGTAACAAAAGAACTTATTCAGTTCGATATAAAAAGTATTCAGATTGCTGAAACATCTCAAACTGCCCAAATGATTATTGCTTTTATTTCTGCAGCAACAATGCTTATAGGAAATTTTACAGCACTCGTCCAAAAGAATGTCAAACGTATGCTTGCCTACTCTTCTGTTGCTCATGCAGGTTATCTGCTAATGGGCATAGTCGCGAATAACGAACTCGGTTTCACTGGGATAATTTTTTATACCACAGCTTATATGTTTATGCAAATAGGTGCATTTGTTATAGTTTCCATTTTTGAAAGGAATGGAAATGAAAAAATGAGTTTAGATGATTATGCAGGTTTATATAAATCCCATCCAATTCTTTCCTGCTTAATGTCTGTATTTATGCTCTCGCTTGCTGGCATTCCTCCTTTCGCTGGTTTCTTTGGTAAATACTATTTATTTGCAGCAGCAATAAAAGCAGATTTCCTCTGGCTTGCAATTATTGCAATTATTTCTTCAATTATATCAATGTATTACTATATTGGCTTGATTATTCAGATGTATTTCAAAGAGCAGGTAAATCAACCGATGGAATCAAATGTTGGGATAGCAAAATTCACTCTTGCAATAACCATTGCAGGAGTAATCATTTTTGGTATTTTTCCCTCAATAATTGTTGATTTAACTTATAATTTCTTTTGAGTTTGATGCTGGGGGCTGGGAGTTAGGATTTAGGAATTGGGAATTGGATTATAGAGTTATTAGGTTATTGGGTTATTAGGTTATTGGGTTATTGGGTTATTAGGTTATTGGGTTATTCTTTCTTATACAATGACCAATGACTATAAAAACAATCAAAAACGAAATAAAATTAATGACTGATGACCATAAACCATAAACCATAAACTAATAACTAATGACCCAAATGATTTGCCAAAAGCTGACAGCTAAAAACCATTTTAAATTGTTACAAGAAACTAATGATAACTTATAAGTCAATAGCAAAATTCCAATGTCAAAAATTATAGTTCAAAATAAAGAAGTTTTAATCTTATCAAAAAATAATAGTGATTTTATTTCACTTACCGATATTGCTAAATTCAAAACTGATGAACCAAGTAGTGCTATAGGCAACTGGATGAGAAATCGTAACACAATTGAGTATATTGGGATTTGGGAAACCTTATACAATCCTAACTTTAAACCCATCGAATTCGAGGGGTTTAGAAAAGAAGCCGGTTTAAATGCATTTACTATGTCACCACAGAAATGGATTAATGCAACAAATGCCATAGGATTTTTAGTAAAATCGGGCAGAAATGGTGGCACTTTTGCTCATAAAGATATAGCTTTCAAATTTGCAAATTGGATATCAGTTGAGTTTGAACTTTATATTATTAAAGAATTCCAACGTCTTAAAGAAGAAGAACAAAAGCAACTTGGATGGACAGCAAAAAGAGAACTGTCTAAAATAAACTATCACATTCATACAGATGCTATAAAGCACAATTTAATTCCTCTTGAAGTTTCATCAACACAAACTTCAGTAATTTATGCTAATGAAGCCGATGTGCTGAACGTTGCTATGTTTGGAAAAACAGCAAAACAATGGCGGGAAGAAAATCCTGATTTGAAGGGAAATATACGAGATTATGCTACAATCAATGAGTTAATCTGCCTGTCAAATATGGAAAATCTAAATGCTCTGTTCATCTCAGAAAAATTACCCCAAAAAGATAGATTAATAAAACTAAATCAAATAGCGATACATCAGATGAAAATATTGAATGATAAAACAAAATATAAATTACTTAAATAGCTCAAATTGCGAATTCCTCTTGAGAGATGCGGGGGGGCAATTTTGGGAGCTGGAGATTAGTTGCTGGGGACTGGGAAGATAATAGTAATTAACAATTAACAATTAAAATAAAACAATTTAAAAAAAACAATTTGTAGGAAAAAAATGAATTCAATTTTAATTACCGGCGGTCTTGGTTATATTGGCTCGCATACCGCTGTTGAACTTATTAATAACGGCTATGATGTTATAATTGTAGATAATCTTTTCAATTCTGTTCTCAAAACTATTGACAGAATAAAAAAAATAACAGGAAAGGAGCCGACTTTTTACGAAATTGATGTTTGCAATCAAGTAGAACTTGGCAATGTTTTCAAAAAGCATCCAGATATTTCATCTGTAATACACTTCGCTGCATATAAAGCTGTAGGCGAATCCGTTGCAAAACCACTTGAATACTATAAAAACAATGTTATGGGATTAATTAATTTGCTTGAATGTATGGAGAATGCGAATTGCTCTAATCTCGTTTTCTCATCGTCCTGCACTGTTTATGGTCAACCAGACGTTTTACCTGTTACAGAAGAAACTCCTCGCAAGCAAGCTGCCTCTCCTTATGGCAATACGAAGAAGATTTGCGAAGATGTAATATGTGATTTTATTAAATCAGGTGCTAATGTAAAAGCAATTTCTTTAAGATATTTTAATCCAGTCGGCGCCCATCCTTCTGCTCTTCTTGGTGAACTTCCTCAAGGCACCCCTAACAATTTAATGCCACTTGTAACTCAAACTGCTCTCGGTAAAAGGCAAAAACTGTTGGTTTATGGTAATGATTACATTACAAAAGATGGTACTGCAATCAGAGATTATATCCACGTAACCGATTTGGCTATTGCTCACATTAAAGCATTAGATGAACTCTTCAAACAGGAAAACAGGTTTTACGATACTTTTAATATAGGCACTGGAACTGGCAATACCGTTTTGGAAGTAATTGAAAGTATGAACAAGAATTTAGAAAAGCCATTGGCTTACGAAATTGTGGCACGACGTCCCGGCGATATAGAAAAAATTTATGCAAATTCAGATAAAGCAAATAAAGTCTTAAACTGGCAGCCGATATATTCGCTTGATGATATGACTAAAACTTCACTTGAATGGGAAAAAAATTTGAGCAAAGAATAGAATTTAAGTTGAAAAAGCAGTTGGGTAGTAGGAATTAGGAATTAGGAATTAGGAGTTGAGAATTAGGAGTTGAGAACTGGGGACTATAGACTTGGGACTGGGGAATGAAATAAATAATACAATAAACTGTAAATTCTGAACTCCTGCCCCCATAATGAAAATAAAGGAGTTAGAAGATTTGCCTCGTAAATAACAATTGCGCA
Organism: uncultured Hyphomicrobiales bacterium; assembly: GCA_964499465.1. Taxonomy (GTDB): domain Bacteria; phylum Bacteroidota; class Ignavibacteria; order Kapaibacteriales; family UBA2268; genus JAAYJM01. The sequence continues at coordinate 190 of CAZCLJ010000353.1, read as the reverse complement.
AATCATACAGAAAAGGTGTCATTCTGAAACGAAGTGAGGAATCTCAAATTCTGTGGTAGCAATGACGTGAGATTTCTCACTTCGTTGCCAATGACATCTTTACGTTTTTCGGTCATTCTGAGGCGAATATAAACGAAGACGTTTACTTTTGAGGAAATGAACTAAATAAGAAGCAAGCCATACGATCAAC
>CAZCLJ010000352.1:0-4470 GCA_964499465.1 uncultured Hyphomicrobiales bacterium | reverse complement strand
TCAATTATCAATTATCAATTATCAATTTTCAATTATCAATTATCAATTATCAATTAAATTCCGGTGCTTCCAAAACCTCCTGCTGCCCGTCCGGTTTCAGACAAGGAATCAGTTAATTCCCAATCAATTTTTTCGTATCTTGCAATAACAAGCTGAGCGATTCTATCGCCATTACTGATTGTAAAAGGATTTTTACTGAAGTTAGCCAGAATGACTTTAATTTCCCCGCGGTAATCGCTGTCTATTGTTCCGGGCGAGTTCAGGCAGAAAATACCATTTTTAGCAGCAAGTCCGCTTCGTGAACGCACCTGACATTCGTATCCCTTAGGCAAAGCAATAGAAAGCCCGGTTGGAACAAGCGAAACGCTTCCGGGAGCAATTTCAGCAGATTCGCTTAAATAAGCTGAAATGTCCATTCCGGCAGAGCCATCGCTTGCATAAAAAGGAAGATTTGGCTCAAAACCTAAATATGCTTTTTTTGTTATTTGTATGTTCAAAATGTTCTATATTTATTATGAAAAAGAAATAAATTCAACTGTATCGCAGTTGTCATTTTGTATTTCTTTGCAAATTTCACAAAATTCTCTAATAGCTTCATCATTTATTAAATCTTCATCATTAATATAATTTTCTGAGAAACCAGGATTTCCACTATTGAACTTGTCAATTTGCTCGAAAATCAATGTGTAGTCGTTATTTTGAGTAGTCATAATGCCCCCTATTTTAAAAAATAACTTTTAAGCCAGTTTGAGCTTCAATTTGAAGACGAACTGAATTTATATTTGTTATACATCCACAATTCTTACATATAAAATTATCATTTGCCGGATATTTATTTACTCCATCAGCAGTTGGAACATTATCAATAAAATTTAATTGAATTTTATGATGTGTTGAACATTTAGGACATACAAAATTTACTATTGCAGAACTTGGTTTATTCGACTTTATTTGATTGATTTTTTGAGGAATGTTTTGAAATAATCTTTGTTGGCTAATTGATTGTATTATTTGAGAGTTTGATGTTTCAAAAATCTTATATATACCTGTTAAATCGAAAGTCATTCTTAATAAAGTATAATATCTATCAATAGCATCATGTAAATCGTGATTATAATGCTTTGACTTGTTATCCGAGTAATTTATTATCTCAAGTCTCATTTTTTCTAGATCTTTAATACGAATAGACCTACCATGAGTGAGCCAATCAGAATGTTTACATAATTTATCAGCAATTTCACTTGCTCTTATTTCTTTATCATCTTCAGTAACTTCTTTTCCTGTTGAACTATGAATTTTCCAATACTTAAATTTAAAAGATTTTAACCAATTCTTTACCAAAGTTTTAGAAAAATTCTGTGCGTTTTCAAAATGTTGAATATCACCAGGTGAAATATTTTGAAGGATAGGAATAAGTGCCGGATTTAATTTTCCTGAATTTTCAACTTCCTTTTTAATTTTATTTAAACCATCTAAATAAGCATCAGCAGAAATTCTTTTGCCATTATTACTAAGTACTTGTGCGTCTATTGGTCCTAATGCAGAAATATCACCCATAAGAATTTCATCAGCAGCCATTGCAAAAATTGTTCCAGCGCTTTTTGCTGTGCCAGGTATAATAATACCTACTCTTTCATACTTTGTTCGTATAAGTTCTACTATGTCTTCAACAGTTTCAGCGGTTCCACCAGGAGTTTCAATAATTAAATCAATATCATTTGTTTTTATATATGATAATTGATCTTTAAAGGGTAACAAATCTGCAGGTAATATTAAAGCAGGTGTATTTACTTTGTTTAAATCACAAGCATAAACTAAAATATCACGTTCACGAATTTCCGCAATTCTTTGTAATTGTTTTTTTCTTTCACATTCAATATCCTTAAAGGAAAGATTTTTATTAATATAATCAGAAAAAATTCCCATAATTATTCTTATCAAATTTTATAATTTATTATTTGTTTAACTTTATAATATTTAATTCAAATGGCATCCCGGACACTGCACATCCATTCCACATTGCATTGGTGCCGAACTATGGCTGTGTTGGCTTGTAACACCGATGTTTGCTGCCGTGATTAGTTTTGTTGACGATTTTGAATTGCAAGACGGACAAATTACGTTATCAGTATTTTCTGTTACTTTATGAAATATTTCATACTTCGTGTTACATTCATTGCATCTATAATTATAAGTCGGCATTTTTTCCTCATAAAAAGTAAAAATTAAAAAATGCAAAATAATACTCATTTTTCAAAATTAACAATTTTTCTTAAATTGCATAATTAAAAATTTAAATTTTATTATTATGCTAAAACAAAACTTTCCAAAAATAGTTGGAATACTAAACGTTACACCCGATTCTTTTTCAGATGGCGGAAAATTTTTAAAATGTGAAAACGCTGTTTTTCAGGCATTTAGGTTATTGGAAGACGGAGCAGATATAATCGACATTGGAGGCGAAAGCACCCGCCCTTTTGCAGAACAAATTGATGCTAATACTGAAATTGAAAGGGTTGTTCCTGTTATCAAAGCAATTAAAGAAAAAGCCCCTGATGCTTTAATTTCAATTGACACGACAAAATACGAAGTAGCGGTTGAAGCAGTTAAAGCAGGTGCTGGTATGCTTAACGATATTAGCGGTTTGACTAAAGATATTCGATTAGCAGAGCTTGCTGCCCAATTTAATTTGCCTTTGGTTTTGATGCACATTCAGGGAACGCCACAAACAATGCAAATTAATCCGGAATATAAAAAAGATGTTGTAACTGAGATAATTGAGTTTTTAAAAAAGCAAATTGAACTTGCAAAAAGCTATGGAGTAAAGCGTATTATTGCAGACCCCGGAATAGGTTTCGGTAAAACAGTTGAACATAACATTGAAATATTAAAACGAATTGATGAATTAGAAACGCTCAAAGTTCCAATTTACCTTGGATTTTCACGTAAAACATTTATAGGAAAATTATTTAATATAGAAAATCCAGCGGAAAGAGATGTTCCTACAGCATTTTTCCATTCCTTGTTGCTAACAAAGAAAATTGATTATATCAGGGTGCATAACGTAAAGATGATTTCAATGCTGAAAAAAGTTTATGAGATAATTTAGCAGTTCCAAGAATAAATAGGGCTGTCGGCAGTCAGCTATCGGCTGTCGGCTTATGGTAATTAGAAATAACACTAATAACTATTGACTAATGACCTATAAAAACTATTTTAAATACCAAACCGCTAACTAATAGTGCAAAATCTTAATGTAATTTCGATACGAAGTGAGAAATCTCAAAGTCTGTAGTAGCAAGGAGATGTGAGATTCTTCGCTGCGATTAAGAATGACATCTTTACTTTTACTCTGCAAAACTTCTTAAATCAGATGTCCTACATCTGCAAGATGTAGGACATCTTTATCTTATGTCATCTCCATTTAAATAAAGGTCTTACTTTATCAGGGGGTTCATAATGACAGATTATATTACCATTATTGTTAGCGGTTTGGTATAAGTGGATAAAATTAATGATGTCAGAATGACAATTTTCGGCAATTCATTCTCAAAATACTTTTTCACTTTGGGATTTATTCCATTTTTTTCTTAATTTTGCAATTATTTTATTTTAAATATAAGATTTAAAAAAAGGAAAATTTTAAATCCAAAATGTGTAAAAAATTAGTTACTATATCACTCATTTTTATACTAGTACTGAATACAGTTATCAATACTTTACTATTTTTATCACTACAGCAGGAAGCAAGAAACAGAATAAAAAAAATTGTTAAAGGTAGTGTTAAAGAGAAAAAGATTGATACAATAAGAGTTTCCAAAGAGATTTACGAGAATAAAAAAATATTTAGATTTGTTAAAGATGATGAATTTTACTACAAGCAAAATCTTTATGACATTAAAAGAGTTGAAGAAAATAACGGACAGCTTACTATTTACTGCATAAATGATACTTTCGAAGCAAGTATTATCAAAAATTATCTGAATTCTGAAAAAAGTGAAAACAGCAGTTCGCCACTCGGAAAAGTTTTAAAACTATTGGGAAAAATATACTTTGAATTTATAATAATAAAAAATTATTCATTATTCCATAAAGAAAACAGTAAATTCATAAGCGCTGCAATCAATTTATATAAATCAATCATACTTCTAAAATTAGACCCACCTCCACGAGTTAATAAGTAATACCAAGTTGCTTTTAATGATAAAGTATGTTTATTTATCATTCAGAACAACTAAATAAAGAAAGACGTATTTTTAAGTGGTAATGACAACACTAAAAGCGTCATTCTGACGAATGTCAGAATCCATCTTTAAAATAGTTTTTATACCAAGTTGCATTAATTGATACAATTTAAGTGTCATTTCGAACCCCACGATAAAGTAAGACCTTTATTTGAATTGTGATGACATTAATTAATAAGGACTTATGAAAATAGAAAGTCAAAATCCCCCCTACCCCCCTTTTTCA
>CAZCLJ010000351.1:0-4471 GCA_964499465.1 uncultured Hyphomicrobiales bacterium | reverse complement strand
ATCAACAAATCAACAAATCAACAAATCAACAAATCAACAAATCAACAAATCAACAATCAACAAATCAACATTTTTCACAATTTCCTCACTTGCACCGGCATTATTATTAATATATTCCTTTGCAATTTTCCCAATTTCATTCCTTTTATTTTCATCTGAAATAAGTTCTTCCAACCATTTTGTAAAATCAGATTTACCTTCAATAATTTCAAGAGCATTAAGTTCAACTAAATTAACAGCATCGTGGGAAACTTTGTATCTGGGACCACAACTTAGTGGGATACCGTATCCTGCCGGTTCAGTAACACTGTGTATTCCAGCACCAAATCCACCACCGATATATGCAAAATCGGCAATGGAATAAAGTCCCAGCAACTTGCCAATGCTATCAACGATAATTGTATTTTTTCCAACGATTTTTTTTACTTCAGCAATATCATATTTCTTTGTGATTTCTAAAAGCTTACTGAAAAGCAACGTATCGCTGAAAAGCGTCTGCAACCTTAGAATATGCTCTTCAGTCGGTTCGTGTGGAACAACAATTAAACGCAACTTTTCTTTGTAAGTTAATTCAATATTTTTCAGTGCATTAAAAATCAATTCCTCATCATCTTCCCAGCTACTCCCAGCAATTAAAACAAGTTCATCTTCGTTAAAAATGCTTTTAGGAACGAGTGGCTTCGCTTGATTTTGACTGACTTTTTCTATTATTCTATCGAAACGGGTATCTTGGAGCGTTTTTATAATCGATTTTACTCCAAGTTCCTTGAAAAATTCTGTATGCTTTTCTCCGACTGTGTAAATAAAATCAAATAAACTGTAGTTAGTGCGGGTAAATCCGCGAATGAAAAACGGATTTAAAATTGATTTGCTTTGTGGTGCAGTGGCATCAATCAAGATTACTTTAATTTGCCTTTTTTTTATTTGTTCTAAATAGTTTCGCCATATTTCATAACGAACGAAAACAACGAGACTGGGATTGACTAAATCCAAAAACATTTTCACATTTTTTTTGCTGTCAAAAGGAAGATAGCAAACTGCATCGGCAAATTCATAATTTTTCTGGTTTTTATATCCAGATGGAGAAAAGAACGAGCAAACAATTTTAATATTTTTATTTCTTTCTTTTAGCTTTTCTATTATTGGTTTTGCCTGCTCAAATTCACCCATTGAAGCAGAATGGAACCAAATCACCTTATCACTTTTTTGTAAATTCAATTTTCTTACAGAATCTATGCTTTGCCAACAGTTTTCTTCTCTTTCCTTTAGTTTTGGGTTGAACATTTTAAGGAAAAAGATAATAATTTGTGCAAGTGGCATAAGCAAAGCATTATAAACGAAAGAGTAAAAGTTCAAATCTATTCTCCTTTAAAATTTGCTGTTCTTTTTTCAAGGAATGCGGCGGTTCCTTCTTTAAAATCTGCGGTGCCACAAATCTCACCGAAATTTTTCGTTTCAAAAGCAAGACCGGAACCAAGCGAAAGTTCATCACTTGCGTTAATACATTCTATAGCCGAAGCTACAGCCACCGCACCTTTTGAAATAATATTGCCGATAAATTCTTCAGTTTTTTCCATAAGTTCATCTTGTTTGAAAACTGCGTTAACCAATCCAATGCTTTCCGCTTCGTAAGCAGTAACAACTTTAGCAGACAAAATCATTTCCATTGCCTTTGTTTTACCTACAATTCTGGGAAGTCTCTGGGAGCCGCCATAGCCGGGAATAAGTCCGAGATTTAGTTCCGTTTGCCCTAATTTTGCATTTTCTGAAGCAAAGCGTATGTGGCAGCATAGAGCAAGTTCGCAGCCACCACCGAGAGCATAACCGTTTATTGCTGCTACGACTGGTATTCTCATTTGCTCAATCCGAGCAAAAACACTGCTGCCGAATTCTGCAAATTGTCTTCCGCTCGCCCTGTCATTTTCCTTTAATTCTTTAATGTCTGCACCTGCAACGAACGCTTTTTCTCCGCTCCCGGTAATAATTAATGCTCTAATGCCAGAGTCTCTTTCAATTTGTTTAATACATTCTTCTAATTCGCTCATCATCAATGTATTTAAAGCATTTAGCTTATCTGGTCTGTTTAAAGTTATTTTCGCAATTTTATTCTTTTTTTCAAAAAGTAAAGTTTTATAATTCATAATATTTAATATAATTTGGAAATTTATAAATTTTATTGCAAATTTAAAAAAATAATTTATAAATAAAATGAATGAAAACAAAATAAAAATTGCAATAATTGGTGGTGGCGTTGCGGGAATTTCTGCAGCAGTTGAATTATACTCAAAAAACATTCCATTCTGTTTGTTTGAGCAGAGGACCAATCTGGGGGGTAGAGCATCTTCTTTTTTTGACAAAGGGAGTAGCGAAACGATTGATAATGGGCAACATCTGATTAGTGGTGCTTATCATAATTTCTTGGGCATTCTTTCAAGATTGGGAACTGGCAAATACTTTTTCAGACAAAATGGTTTGCTTGTTCCTTTTCTGGAGAAGAAAGAAATAAAGGAAAATAATTTTGAAATAAATAAAGATTTTTTAAATACTGCGTTTTTGCCGGGCAAAGCTGGAAAAATTCTTGGTTTGCTTAATCTTAAGTTATTAAATTTTGAGTCAAAATTAAATATAATCAAATTATTTATTAAATTTCAGAATAAATCATTTAAAGTTGAAAATAAGCGAGTTGTTGATTTTTTAAAGGAGCAAAATCAAACCTGTGATGCAATAAAATACTTTTGGGAGCCAGTGGTGCTTGCAACTCTTAACTCAAGTGTAGAAAACAGTTCATCTTTACTTCTTGCTGAAGTGTTAAAACGAGCATTTTTTTCTGATTCAAAATCGTCTGCATTGCTTTTTCCAAGTATTGGACTGAGCGAATACTACGCAAATTTAGAACATATTATTAATGAAAACAATTCCAAAATTTTTTTGAATAAAAGAACTATTCAAATAATTCCAAAGAAAATTGGTTTTGAAATTCTTTTCAGCGATGGTGCTAAATTTGAAGCGGATTACGTTATTTCTGCAATTCCCCCATATTCCTTAATGAAAATCCTGCCTGCTGATATAATTAAAAATCCTTTTTTTGACGAAATGATGAATTACAAATATTCTCCAATTCTTTCGATTTATCTTTGGTACGAAAAAGAAATATATTCAGAAATGTTTGCCGCACTAATTGGCTCACGATTTCACTGGCTTTTCAACAGGAATGCTTTTGTAAATAGTAAAAGTTCGCTTTTCAGCTACACATTAACTACGAGTTTTGCTGACGATTTGATTAATCTAAATCAGACAGAACTATTTAATTTAATAAATGAAGAATTAAGTATTATTTTAAATATAAAAGAAAAGCCGAAATTCATTAGAATAATTAAGGAACGCAGAGCAACTCTACTGATTACTCCTGAAGTTGAAGAAAAGCGATACAGAAATGAGTCTATTATACCGGGTTTGTTTTTTGCTGGCGATTGGACAGCAACCCATCTTCCAGCAACGATTGAAGGAGCAGCACAAAGCGGAGTGGAAGCAGCAAAATTAGTAAGTTTTGCAATCCGATGAATTAATTTTTTACTTTTGTAATTCTGTCACCCTGATAAAGCAAATCCTTCTTTTAAAAGGAAATGACATAGTCAAACGCGTTATTCCGAGGCGAATATAAACTAAGACGTTTACTTTTGGAGTAATAAACGAAATGAGGAGCAGAAGTCATACTATCAGCAAGCTGACAGCATGACAAAAAAAGATTTAAAGCCATACTATCAACTTGCTGATAGTATGGCCGAAAAACACTGTTTGGTAACTATGTCATCTCCATTAAAATAAAGGTCTTCCTTTATCAGGGGGTTGCCAATGACATCGTAGTTTGTCATTCTGAAGGATGTCAGAATCCATCTTGGTTTTCCCTAAAGAGAATGGGCAAAGAAATATTTTAGTCATTAGTCATTAGTTGTTAGCAAAATTCGAATGACGAATAACAAATGACTAATGACCTATAAAAACTATTTTTAAGATGGATTCTGACATCCGTCAGCATTACACTTTTACTTATGTCATCTCCATTTAAATAAAGCATTAGCTTCATTTTGGGATTCGAAATGACAAGACTACGAAATAGCAAACTACGGGTGGCAGGAGTTCTGAGTTTGGTGCTTTTAAAATTTATTCCGTAGGAATTATATACTCAGAACTCCAGACCCCATAACGAAAATAAAGGAGTTATAAGATTTGCCTCGTAAAGATTGATTTCGCAGTTGGAACCAATATTTTATTAGTTATTTGTCATTAGTCATTGGTCATTAGTTTGTAACTACTAATGACGAATAACTAATGACCTATTGGTAATACTTATGTTGAAATTTAATTTTATATAATAAAATCTGCGAAATAGCAAACTACGAGGCATCAGGAGTTCTGATACTCAACTTTCCTAGATGATAAAGTGAAGCAAATATAGAGTAACAGCATATTA
>CAZCLJ010000350.1:0-4524 GCA_964499465.1 uncultured Hyphomicrobiales bacterium | reverse complement strand
TCAATTATCAATTATCAATTATCAATTATCAATTATCAATTATCAATTATCAATTATCAATTATCAATTATCAATTATCAATTATCAATTATCAATTATCAATTATCAATTATCAATTATCAATTATCAATTATCAATTATCAATTATCAATTATCAATTATCAATTATCAATTGTCAATTGTCAACCGTTTTTCCCGAGAACGACAACTGCAATAGTCCGTGCAACAATATAAAAGTCAAGAAATAAAGACCAGTTCCTAATGTAATAAACATCAATAGAAATTCTTTCAGCAAAAGTAGTTTCGTCACGGTTTTCGATAATTTGCCAAAGTCCGCTTATTCCTTGTTTAACACTTAAAACAATATCTTCCTGTCCGAGCATTTTGGGTTTTTCCCAAGCCATATAAGCTCTGGGTCCGAGTAAACTCATATCGCCTTTTAGAACATTTAAAAATTGTGGAACCTCATCAATACTAAATTTTCTTAAAAATTTCCCAATTCTTGTCATTCTTGGGTCATTTTTTAATTTATGATATTTACTAAATTCAGCCCGCATTTCCTCATCTTGATTTAATATTGTTTCTAGTCGATATTGTGAATCGGAATACATAGTTCTAAATTTTATAATTTTAAACCTTGAATCATTTTTACCCATTCTTTCCTGCTTAAAGAAAACTGTTCCTTTTGAGTCAAGTTTGATAAGGACTGCGACAATTAAAGTAAAAGGGAGAGACAATAAAATTAGTAAAAAGGAAATGACAATATCAAAAATTCTTTTTTGAATTAGAGCAGATTTTTTCAATAGTTTTTGTTGTAATTCAAAACCCAGGAAAGCACCGAAATTTTTAGCAGTAATCCAAATGCTTGAAGTACCGAATAAGTCTGGTATAATTATAGTTTTATCGAAATATTTAGAGTATTTAGCAATGATAGCTTCCTGAAATTGTGGTTTAGCATTAGGCATAGCCACAATAGCATAATCTAAACTTAACTTTTTAATAAGTTCTGGGATAATGTTTAATCCACCGATTACTGGAATTCTTTCAATATATCCCCATTTGTCAATATCATCATCAATAGCAACAATTGGGCGTAATCCAATTCTTGGATGTTTAATTAGAGTTTTTATAATTCTTTCGCCGGTATTTCCAGCTCCGAGAATAATTACTGGCAAGCCCCACCAACTTTTTTTACAAAATAATTTTCTTGATATTGAACGCCCTAATGGAAGACTAATCAGGGATAATGCCCAGGAAATAGCAAAAATCAAGCGTAAAGAACTGTTAGGTTGTTCAAAAAAGAAAGTAGTAAAAAACAATCCGAGATACACAATGGAGCAAGATGAAGACAATCCTCTTAGCTCGTCTATGACATCATTACCTAAGCCGGGATAAAGCCGTCTTAAATAAAATGCAATTGGAAAAATGAAAAGTGAAATGAAAAATACTGAAAGTTTATCTAAAGAATTAGTTAAATTGTAACCAGCGATTAGTGATATTTGCAAAGCAATAATAAAAGAAAAAGTAATTGCTAAAACATCTGATATAATAAAAATAGCTGCAGCAACCAATTTTTTGAATAAAATTTCTCTTGGTTTTATTCTAAAATCAGAGCTATTGTTTACAATTTTAGTTAATTGATGTAAAGTAAAAGTTTCCATCTAATTATCTATGAATTCCTCTTTTTGAATCTTCAATAAATTGGATACATTTTTGAATTTCATCTGGTATATTTTCTTTCTTGGAATACTCAGCAATACCATCTTTGTTATTCAACCCGGAATAAAGAATTGTGTTGTAAAAAACTTCAATTTCGTCAATTAGCTCATTAGAAAATCCACGTCTTCTAAGCCCAATTTTATTGATACCTTCAATTTTAGCTGGTTCTCTACCAATTAAAACAAATGGAGGCACATCTTTTACAATCTTTACACCAGCTGCCAGCATAGAATGTCTGCCAACTGTGCAAAATTGATGCACTTTTGAGTATGCACCAAAAATTACCCAGTCTTCAATATGGACATGCCCTGCTATCTGAGATACGTTTGACATAATAATATTGTTTCCAAATACGCAGTCGTGAGCAACATGAGTATAAGCCATAAGCAGATTATCGTTGCCAATAACAGTTTTTCCGGTTTCTTTTGTTGCACGGTTGATTGTAACAAATTCACGAATTACATTCCTATCACCAATAAAAACGAAAGTTTCTTCGCCTTCAAATTTTAAGTCCTGGGGTTCGGTTGATATAATAGCATTAGAAAAAATTTTGCAATCTTTTCCAATACGGGCACCGTTTGCAATAACAACGCTGGAGCGTATTTCTGTGTTATCTTCAATAATTACATTATCCTCTATAATAGAGAAAGCACCAATTTTTACAGATTTTCCTAATTCAGCTTTTGGCGAAACAATAGCTGTTGGATGAATAATTACTTCGTTCATAATTCTTTTTTTATAACTGCTGCACTAAATTCGGCTTCTGCAACAACTTGACTGTTGACATAAGTCGTTCCTTTAAACATATATGAATTAAATTTTTTACCAAGCATTTGTAAGTCCATAACCAATTGGTCACCCGGAATAACTGGTTTGCGAAACTTTGCATTTTTGATTGACATAAAAAATACATGGTATTGAGAATAGTCATCTAAAGACTGGAGAAGAAGAAGGCATCCGGTTTGTGCCATTGCTTCGCAAATTAAGACGCCGGGCATAACTGGTTTACCGGGAAAATGACCATTGAAAAACTCTTCATTTATAGTTACATTTTTTACTCCAAGTATTGTCTGCTCTTCATAATCAACATCAATTACCTTATCAATCAATAAGAAAGGATACCGATGAGGCATAATCTTTAGTAAGTCATTTATATTTAGCACTGATTCACTGTTTTTGTCAATTTGGAATCGCTTCAGTGGTGATTTCTTTTTAAACAAAGCCCGTATTTTTTTTGCAAATTCGATATTGCTTGCGTGTCCGGGACGAGCTGCTAAAATTTGAGCTTTTAGCGGAACTCCGGCTAATGATAAATCTCCGAGTAAATCCAATAGTTTGTGCCTTGCCGGCTCATTTTTATATCTTAAAGCAGAATCATTTAATACGCCTGTTGTCCCTATAACAGGTGTGTTTTTCATACTAAACGTTTCCTGTAATTCCTTCAGTTTATTTTCATCGAAATCTTTATCAACAATCACAATTGCATTATCTAAACTGCCACCTTTGATTAATCCTTGATTATAAAGCATTTCTACTTCCGATAGAAAGCAAAAAGTTCGGGCAGAAGCAAATTCAGTTTCAAATTCTTTTTCTAAATTGAATAAGCCGGTGTGTTGGCTACCAAGAGCCGGATTGTTATAATCAATCATTACGGTTATTCTGTAATCATCGTTTGGGAGAGCAACTATATCAACTCCGTTTTTCTCGTTTGTATATCTTATAGTTTCATTGATTACAAAGAATTCCTTTTGGCGCTCTTGCTCTTCTATACCAGCATTTAAAAGTACTTTTACATATTCAATTGAGCTTCCGTCACAAACGGGTGGCTCACTTTCGGAAAGTTCTATTTTGCAGTTGTCAATTTGCAATCCATAAAGAGCTGCCATAACGTGTTCAACAGTTTGAACGCGAACTTCAGTTCCATTGTGCTGAATTCCAAGAGTAGTGCCTCGCGATAAGTCCACTACGTAATCCACAAGTGCAGGAATCACTACTTCTTCGCCATTAATATTACGAACAAATTTTACACCATAATCTTCCGGTGCGGGATGAAATGTGATTGTTGAAAGGTTACCAGTATGAAGTCCAACACCAGATAATGATATTGTATGTTTAATTGTTTTCTGTTTTTCTATCATTTTTTTATAAATTTAACTTTAAAATTTTACAAATTAGCAAATTTATTGGAAATATACAATTTATATTATTTAGGAAAAAGTTATAAGGGCAAAACTCCAACTTCAATTAAGAAATAGTGTAGTTAGTAGATTCAGAACTCCTGATGCCTCGTAGTTTGTTATTGCGCAGTCTTGTCATTCTGAAACGAAGTGAAGAATCTCACAAGTCATTGCTACCACAGAACTATAGATTCTTCACTTCGTTCAGAACTACATACTTTTTGCTATAATTTGCGCAATCATTCTTTACGAGGCAACCTTTCTAACTCCTTTATTTTCGCTATGGGGTCAGGAGTTCTGAATATATAATCCCTACGGGAAAAGCACAGTCAAGGATTATTCTTGTTACAAATATATAATTCCTACGGAATAAATTTCAAAGATACTATCCCTTTTTTTACTTACTTTAAACAAGAACTAATATTTGTGTATAATCGTTAGCTTTGAAAAAGGGGGGATTTCTTTGTGCTGTTCTGTATTTCATTGGTTTTATAAAAAAGATGTTATTGGCAACGAAGTGAGGAATCTCATACTCTGTGTTAGCAATGACTTGTGAGATTACTCACTTCGTTGCCAATGACATCTTTACGTTTGTCTGTCATTCTGAGGCGAATATAAACGAAGACGT
>CAZCLJ010000349.1:0-4577 GCA_964499465.1 uncultured Hyphomicrobiales bacterium | reverse complement strand
ATACGCCAGAATGACTAAAAAGATGTCATTGGTAACGAAGTGAGGAATCTCACAAGTCATTACTACCACGAGGTTTTAGATTCTTCACTTCGTTCAGAATGACAGATAAAATTAACTTATAAGAAGTAGCTATACGTATTATAACAAATAGGAAATGATATAATTCCTACGGAATAAAATTATAAGAAACGTTCCCATTTTTCACTTGATATTATAAGAACAAATATTTGTGTATAATCGTTAGCATTGTTAGGAGGGGAATAAGAACAGTTCAGTGTTTTAGCGTTCCCCTCCTAACAAGGAGGGGCAGGGGAGGTGTATTTATTGTTTTTTTTCAATTTTACACATTTTTATATTATTCTTATTTTACATACACTTATGACAACTAGTGTAATATCTCTTTGAAAACCAGACTATAATTTCTTGTCATTCCGAACGAAGTGAGGAATCTCAAGTTTCGTGGTGGCAATGACTTGTGAGATTTCTCACTTCGTTTCGAAATGACACAAAATAGTAAGTCTTTTAACGAAATACTACACTAGGAAAGTTGAATTAACAATTAATAATTAACAATTAATAATTAATAATTAAAAAGAGTTTCCTTCTTTCTTTAAAATAATGTTTGAAGTAATTCTTCCGGATTCATAAATTGTAGGCAAACCGCTACCGGGGTGAGTTCCACCTCCAACAAGGTAACAGTTCTCAAATTCTTCAAATTCGTTATGGGGACGGAAATATAGCATTTGTCCTAAATTATGACCGAGATTAAAAGTTGCACCATTATATACATCTAATTGGTTTTGCCAGTCATCTGGCGTGAAAATTTTTAATTCTTTTATATGAGAGCGAATATCAGTCATTTTGGCTTTAGTTTCAAGCATTCCCAGCAATTTTTCTTTATAATCTTCTTTGTGTTTGTTCCAGTCAATACCACCAGTTGTATTCCCAATAGGAACAAGGATATAGACAGATGAGTGTCCAACAGGCGCTAATGTTTTGTCAATAACACTTGGATTATGCAGATAAAAAGAAGGGTCTTCAGGAAGTATGGAATTTGCTACAATTTCTTCTACGTTTTTCTTGTAATCATTAGCAAAAAATATGTTATGATGGTTAATATCTTCGTATATTTTATCAAGACCTAAGTATAGCATAAATGTAGAACAGGAATATTTCATTTTTGCTAATTTTTTGTTAGTATATTTATTTCTGTATTTTTCATCGACTAATTTTGTCATAGATTGGGCAAAGTCAGAATTAATAATTACATAATCGGCAAAAATTTCTTCACCATTTTCTAATTTAACTCCCTTAGTGGTATTTGATTCAATAATCAAATTTTGCACAGGAGAATTTAAATGAATTGTTCCCCCGTTTTCATTAACAACATTAGCCATAGCTTGAGAGAGTTGATTCAGTCCGCCTTCAATATGGAAAACTCCGCCTCCATGCTCAATAAAAGATAAAATGCTAAATAGTCCGGGGGCTTCCCAAGGGGACATACCAATATATTTTGCCTGAAAAGTAAAGCAAATTTTTAAGGTATCATCATCAAAATATTTCCCAAGCACATCAAACAAACTGTTATTAATATCCAAATAGGGTAGAGCTTTTAACAATCTCAGGGAGAAGTAATCACTTAGTTTGCCGTAAGGAATTTCTAAGCAGGGAATTAGTTTGTTGTATTTCTTTTTTTCTCTTTCCATATATTTTAAATAGCCATCGGAACTTCCGGGAAATACCCTTTCAATTTCTTCAACGATTTTTTGTGTGTTGGTAGATGGAACAAAAGTCTTGTCAGCAAAAGCTAACTTATACATTGGTTCTAATTCAATTAGCTTGACATAATCTTCTAAATCCCGGTTGCATTGCTTGAAAGTTCTTTCTAAAACGTCTTTCATAAGGAAGAAAGTAGGACCTATATCGAATTTGTAATTGCCCAGCTGAAAAAAACCATTTCTTCCGCCGACTATATCTCTTTTCTCGAATATTTGAACGTCAAATCCCTTTTGTGAAAGCAGCATACCTGCAGTTAGTCCGCCCGGACCTGCTCCTATTATAATAACTTTCTTTTTCTTCATAACCATTTCTTCTAATTACTTAATCATATTTATTTTTATTGATAATTGACTTTTATTTATTAAGAATTTAGCATCTTCAAAATCTGGTGGTCCAAAACTCCCCTTAGCATCATTTGAAGCACCGAAGCTTTCTTTAGGCATACCAAGCCAGTTTGTATTTAATTCATTGTCATCATTTTCATCATGATGGACTACTACTGCATATTCACCATAAGGTATATCCTCAATAATATGAGTTACTTTTTTTGTCTTTTATTGGAACAATAAATTTATATGAAGCTTTACTATATTTATCGGGAAAAGATTTTTTGTTTTCTTTGGAAAAAACTGATATTCTTGCTTTTCCGTTATTATTAGAAAAACCAACAATGTCAATCTTTAAATTGCATTTTGATTCCTGAGCAAAAGAATTAAAATAAATTATTGAAAATACGATAACTAAAACAATAATAATTTTCATATATTAATCTTTAAATTATAAATAATATAATCTACGAATTTTTTTAAATTAAAAAAAATAATAAACTGAAAAGATTTTCTAAAAGTTTTTGAAGCATAATATAATAAAAAAATATGATAACAATGGGAAGTAGTGAAAAAGTTTATAGACTCAGAACTCCAGACCCCATATAGAAAATAAAGGAGTTAGGAGATTTGTCTCGCACCGAATAATTGCGCTTTTAATCTCTATAATAAATTATGTAGTTACTCGAATTATTAGAATAACTCCTAAATTTATTTAGGAGTTATATGTTTGCACTTTTTTGAAATTACGTTATTTTTAATATCAGAACTATATTAAATGCGCAATAACAAACTATGAGGCATAAGGAGTTCTGTAGTTTCAGAACTCCTAATGCCGCGTAGTTTGCTCTTTCGCAGTCTTGTCATTCTGAAACGAAGTGAAGAATCTCACAACTCATTGCTACCACAGAGTTTGAGATTCTTCACTTCGTTCAGAATGACATACTTTTTGTTATAATTTGCGCAATTGTTCTTTACGAGGCAAATCTCCTAACTCCTTTATTTTCGTTTTGGGGTCAGGAGTTCTGTAATTTGTAACTACTAATAACGAATGACGAATAACTAATGACCTATTTGATATATCTACATTAAAATTTAACTTCTTATTATAATATATGCGAAATAGCAAACTACGAGGCATCAGGATTTATGATTTTATTTTCTTTTGTAATAAGATTTTCTGCTTTTGGATGTGCTTTTTTATATGTTTCCTTAAGCTTTTCTATTGATAAATGAGTATAGACCTGAGTAGATGAAAGCGAAGAGTGTCCGAGCATTTCGCTTACAGATTGGATATCAGCACCATTGTCAAGCAAATGAGTAGCAAAGCTATGTCTGAAAATATGGGGACTTTTCTGCTTTGATTCGGTAACCGCTTGCATACTCTTGTGGATAATCCTGTAGCCATCTGTAGCTGTTAATTTCATTCCACTCTTTGTTATGAAAATAAAATCAGTTTTATTGCACCCTTTTATTTTACTTCTTAATAAAAGATACTTTTTTAGTGCTTCTACTGCCTTTTGCCCAAGAGGAACAATACGTTCTTTTCTGCCTTTTCCGATTACCCTTATAGTTTTATTTTGGAAATCAATTTCATTTCTTGTTATTGATAGTGCTTCAGAAATACGAAGACCAGAACTATAGAGTAATTCTGAAAGTGCTAAATTTCTGGCTTCAATTGGATTTTCTAAATTTTCTATATTTTTATAATTTTCAAAATAGCTTTCAGTTTCCTTTTTTACAAGGTAAGATGGTAGCTTTTTGTCTTTCTTGGGATAACTTAGCAAGGCAGCAGGATTTTTGTCAATAATGCCTTTCTTTAATAAAAATTTAAAAAATGATTTTAAAGCAGAAATTTTGAGCCGAAGGGATATTTTAGATTGCTTTTGTTGATAAAGAAAAGGTATAAAAGGCCTGATAGTTTTGTAATCAATTTCTTCTATTGCTGGTACTAAGTCATATTCTTTAGTCAAATATTCGACAAACTGCTTTAATGCAATGCTATATGTAATAATAGTGTTTTCAGAATAATTCCGCTCTATATCGCAATAATTAAGGAATTTTTCAATTGCTGTTTCTATATTAATATTATCCAATTTTTTTCAGTACTTTAATGTTATTAAGGAAAAAAATAAATTAGAAGCAAGTTATACGGGCATTTTTCTATTGTAATATTTTCAGAACTCCAGACCCAATAATGATTATAAAGGAGTTAGGAGAATTGCCTCGTAAAGAATAATTTCACATTTTAACTCCATAATAAATTATGGAGTTAATCTAATTATTAGAATAACTCCATAATTTATTATGGAGTTATGTATTTATCACTATATTTTTATTAGTATCAGTACTATATTTATTGCAAAATAGCAAGTTCAGAACTCCAGACCCCTCGTAGTTTGATATTTAGAATGCTAGTCATTTCGAACCCCAAGATAAAGTAAGACCTTTATTTAAATGGAGATGACATAA
>CAZCLJ010000348.1:0-4604 GCA_964499465.1 uncultured Hyphomicrobiales bacterium | reverse complement strand
TTCCCCCCTTTGAAAAAGGAGGGTAGGGGGGATTTCTTAGTGCTGTTCTGTATTTCATCGTTTTCATAAAAAAGATGTCATTGGTAACGAAGTGAGGAATCTCAATGTCTGTGATAGCAAGGAGTTGTGAGATTTCTCACTTCGTATCGAAATGACACTTTAATTATATTTATGAAAGCAAATTGGTATTTCTTAATGAATTAAGTGTAAAAGCATAGCTTTTGTGAAAGTTTCCTTCCCAAGTGCAACTTGGGAAGGAGAAATAAAATGTTTTTTTTAATTTAACAAACTGAAAAGTATTGAAAATAATGAGGAAATTAACACATTCGGAAATATTAGCTCTACGCTTGTCTATTGACGAAGCAAAGGAAACTGAAAAACACCCTGTAAGCATAATGCTAAGCAATATAAGAAGTTTATACAACGTTGGTTCCATTTTTAGGACAGCAGATTCAGCCCTTATTTCAGAACTGATTTTATGCGGTTTCACTCCTCACCCTCCGCGAAAGGAAATTGAAAAAACGGCGTTGGGAGCAGTGGATACAGTGAAATGGAGCTATTACGAAAATATATTCGATGCAATAGAGTCGCAAAAGCAAAAAGGAATAAAAGTCATCGCAGTTGAAATAACTAACAACAGCCGCAGCTACACATCTTTAAAAGCAGAAGATTACCCGCTTTGTTTGGTAATGGGAAACGAATTAGTGGGATTGGACAATGAAGTATTGTTGCGTTGCGATGATGCGATAGATATCCCAATGTATGGCGTAAAACATTCATTAAACGTTAGTGTAGCAACTGGGATCGTTGCTTATGAAGCAGTGAGAATCTGGAACTTGTTCCAGAATGAAAATAATGGAATTAAAGATTAGTTTTGAGAAAAATTTATACTAATGATTTATTATTTGGTCATTGGTCATTAGTCATTTGTTATTAGTTCTTTTACTAATGACTAATGACGATTAACGATTAACTAATTACAAGCATAGTTTAAATAAATAAATTTAATAATCAAGAAATAATATCTCACTTTACGCAATTTCTCTTTTAAGAAATGAATAAGTGAAGTGTTGATACATTTTTTTAATCCACTTTTCTTATTCCCCTCTTGAGAGGGGCAGGGGTGTGTTCTTAGTTTTTCATACTTAATCAATTCTGTTCTAAACTATGATTGTTGTGATTAGTACGGTTATTATGATAATAAATTCATTTTTATTGCATATATAATATTTTTAGAATTACTTCTTGTTCCCAGATACATTATTGGAAAAAGGTAAAAGAACACACCCCTGCCCCTCTCAAGAGGGGAATGGTACTTGTGTTAAAAAGAAAATAGTGCATCAACTTAACTTGTTTAAAATTTTAAAATAGAATTGCGTAAGGTGAATTAATATCATTTCTTAATCTATAAATAGTTAGCCAAGACATTGCTAAACATTTTTTTCCAGGTATTAAAGTTATGTCCCCATTCAGGTCCCCAAATTTCGAGTTTGTTTTGAATTTGTTTTTCATTTAAAATGTTAGACAAATGCTCAGAATTTTCGGGGTATTCATTTTCGCCACTTCCTGAAAGCAAGTATATATGTTTTTTGCTTTTCAAAAATGATAGCCAGTAATTATCTTTAAGTTCTGGCAAAAAATGAACTGGAGAATTATAATAGCAATTCACATCTTTTTCAAAATAATCTTTTGAAAAATGTCTGATATTAAAAGTGCCGCTCATAGCGACAGTTCCGAGAAAAATATCGGGACGTCTGAAAAAAGTGTTTGCTGCGTGGTAAGCACCAATAGCGGCACCAGCAGTAATAATAGGTACTTCACAGCCACACTCACCGAAGATAAACGGCAACACCTCTTCAATTACGTATTGATTGTATTTGTTGTGTGTTTTCGATTTTTCTTCGTTAGTTTTGTCTTTTGCGAGCCAGCTTTCAAAGTTCAGTGAACCAATTGAAAAGACTTTAAAACGTCCGCCTTCAATTAGTGGTTGAATTGCTTGTATTAAGCCGTTTTCTTCATTTTCTAAATATGAGTCAGTAGTTGAAGGAAAAAGTAAAATGGATATGCCATAATGGCCATACATTGCAAGTTCCATTTGCCTGTCTAACTTCTTACTATCCCAGTAAATTACTTCCTTACGCAGCATATAATATTTATTTTAAAATTAAAAAAGTTTTTTTGTCTTGTCATACTATCATCTGGCTGATGCTATGACTGGAAAGGTTATTAAAAACATCGGTACTTTTACCCTGCAAAACTTTTCAAAAAGTTAAGAAACTTTCCGGAAGTAAGAAGATTTAATACCAAACCCACAATAACAATATCAATATAATCGTGTCTTATCGAAGCGTAGCGAGAAATCTCACAAGTCATTACTAACAAAGTACTTGGGATTCATCATTATGTTATCAATGACAAATTAATTCTGACGACCAAAACTTTACGAAAGTTAAGTAACTTTCGCAAAGTAATAAGAACTAGTGTAATAATTTATTGAAAACCTAATAAACATTTCTTGTCATTCCGAAACGAAGTGAGGAATCTCAAGTTCTGTAGTAGCAGTGACTTGTGAGATTCCTCACTTCGTTTCGGAATGACACAATATAATAAGTCTTTTAACGAATTACAACACTAGATACTTTCGTAAAGTTTCTTTACTTTGCGAAAGTTAACAGTTGTGAGATTCCTCTCTTTACTTTGAATAACAAAATTATTCAATTTCTCGTCTTACACATTCCACTCACAAAGAAAGAATGTGTTGCTATTTTATTATTTTTTTTCCAAAAAATGGAATGTTATTTCCATTCATTAATAAAAGACGAATTTACTTAAATAATTATTTTATTTGTTGGTTTTTAATCTAATTAGAAGAATAAAGCCAATAATAAAAAAGAGAATCAATGATAAGATTGCATACCGATACGAACCAGACAGCTGTAGCGTAATACCAAAAATGAAAGAACCAAGCCAACTTGTTCCACGTTCGCTAATTTCATACATACTAAAATATTCTGCTTCTTTTCCTTTGGGAATTAAATTAGCAAACATAGAACGGCTCAGTGCTTGTGTGCCACCCAGAACTACTGCTATTGTAATTGCCATAATGTAGAACTGTATTTCGTTTTCTAAAAAGCCAAAAGCATAAATAAGAGCCAGCGACCAAATCACCAGACTGATTAAAATTGCATTCTTTGCTCCGATTGCTTTGGAAATATAATTGAAAAGCAAAGCACCAAGAAAGGCGACAAACTGGACGATTAAAATTGCAGTAGTAAGAGTTGAAATGTCAAGAGAAAGTTCTTCCTGCCCGAATTGCGATGAAAGAACTATTACTGCCTGCACTCCATCGTTATAAATCAAATAAGCAATTAAGAAAAGCAATGTCTGTGGATAATTTTTGGCATCTTTTATTGTCCGAACAAACTGTCTGAAACCAAAAGTCAGGTAGTTTTGTCCCTTAGGAATACTTTGTGGAGCTAATCTGTCTTTGAGAAAAAGCATTGGAAATATTGTGAAAAATGCCCACCAAACACCTGCTGAAAGTAGTGATATCCTTATAGCAAAGCCGCTTGTAATTCCAAGATTTTCTGCATTTGAAAAGAGAACCAGATTTGCAGCAAGGAGCAAACCCCCACCAAGATAGCCCAGCGCCCAGCCAATTGACGATACTTTGTCAATTTCATCTTTTTCTGCAATCTCGTTTAAAAATGAATTGTAAACAACAACCGAGCAGCCGAATGAAATATTAGCAATAATAAATAACACCGCTCCGAGCAAATACCTTTCCCCTTCCAAAAAGAATAGTCCAATTGTTGCAAAAGAACCGAGATATGCAAAAAGCCCAAGCAGAAGTTTTTTTCGCTTCGTCCAATCTGCAATTGCTCCAATCAATGGAAGAAATACCACCTGAAGCAGAACCGAAAGTGAAACAACAAACGGGAAAAAAGATGCTTCATAAATGGGTATTCCAAATAAATTTATATACCCATTTATGTCCGCTGCATTTTTAACAATGGTTGTTAAATAAGGACCAAGGAAAACTGTAATAACGGTTGTATAAAAGCCGGAATTCGCCCAATCGTAAGCATACCAGGAAATTCTTTCGAGTCTTGTTGATTTCATTAAGTGTTTATTTGTTTATTTGTTGATTCGTTGATTCGTTGATTCGTTTATTTGTTGATTCGTTGATTCGTTTAATTGTTTAATTGTTTATTTGTTTAATTGTTTAATTGTTTAATTGTTTATTTGTTTAATTGTTTATTTGTTTAATTGTTTATTTGTTGATTCGTTGATTCGTTGAATCGTTGATTCGTTTAATTGTTTAATTGTTTAATTGTTTAATTGTTTATTTGTTTATTTGTTTATTTGTTTATTTGTTTATTTGTTTATTTGACTTGTCATTCCGAACCCCAATATAAAGGAAGACCTTTATTTAAATAGAGATGACATAATTTTCTGTGTCATTCTGACGGATGTCAGAATCCATCTTAAAAAAAGTTTTTATTGGTCATTAGTTATTGGTCATTGGTCATTGGTATTCTTACTAAGAACTAATGACCAATGACTAATGACTAATGACTAATGACTAATGACTAATGACTAAT
>CAZCLJ010000347.1:0-4605 GCA_964499465.1 uncultured Hyphomicrobiales bacterium | reverse complement strand
CACTTCGTTTCGAAATGACACAATATAATAAGTCTTTTAACAAATTACAACACTAGGAAAGTTGAGTTAGATATTTTATTATTATTGCATCAAAAGAAAACTGTTTCATTAATTTACCAATTCCTCAATTTGAATTTTTTCAAGATTTTGTTTTAAAATAAAATTCATTACTGTTTTAGCAATTCCAAAGGCGTCAAGGTCAATTTCTTTTAGCAATTCAGCTTGACTGCCGTGTTCAATTTGCTTTTCGGGTATTCCGTGAATAAAAACATCAACTTTCTTTGAATGATTAGCAGTAATGTATTCATTAACGGCAGAGCCAAATCCACCGACTATAGTTCCATCTTCAACTGTAATTATTTTACTAAATTTTGAGCATAGAAAATCAAGCATTTTTGTATCAAGTGGCTTAATGAAACGCGCATTAATAACCGTTGCAGAAATATTACTATCCTCTAAAAAAGTAGCTGCTTTCATAGATTCATTAACCATATTTCCAACAGCAAGAATTGCAATATCGCTTCCATCTCTCAAAATTTCCCAGGTTCCCAACGGGATTTGCTTCATAAATTCCATTTTCACACCAAGTGAGCGACCTCTGGGGAAACGAATTGCGACAGGGCATTGAGTATAATGAAATACAGCGCTATAAAGCAAATCACGAAGTTCCTGCTCATCTTTTGGAGCTGCAATTATTATTTTATTAATGCATCGAAGAAAAGCCAAATCCAAAAGACCGTGATGGGTTGAGCCATCAGCACCAACTATGCCGGCTCTATCCACAGCAAAAATTACGTGAAGATTTTGTAAACTGCAATCGTGAGATATATTATCGAAAGCACGTTGAAGAAAAGTTGAATAAATAGCACAAACCGGAATAATCCCTTCGCTTGCAAGACCGGCAGCAAAAGTAACTGCGTGCCCTTCTGCAATACCAACATCAAAGAAGCGTTCTGGCATTTCTCGTTCCAATTCATCAAGACCAGTGCCTTCAGCCATCGCAGCGGTTATACCAACTAATTTGGGGCTCATTCGGCATAGCTCAACTAATGCTTTCCCAAATACTTTGTAGTATTGTGGCGGTAAATTATTATCACCGGCATTAGGAATGGAGCAGCCGGTGTCTTTATCTATTTTTCCAATTGCGTGAAAATGATGAGCATCTTTTTCTGCTGGAGCATAGCCCTTACCTTTTTTAGTTATAACGTGAACAAGTATTGGTCCGTGAAATTCTTTAATCAGACGGAACATTTTTACGAGTTGCTGGACGTTATGCCCATTTAAAGGACCAAAATAATTGAATCCCATAGCTTCAAATAAACTGCCCGGAGTTACAACTGATTTTACTCCACCTTCCAATCTTGATAATACTTTGCGGAATCTATCGCCGAGGTTCTCCATCTTCCCTGTTAATTCCCAAACATTTTTGCGAAGTTTTTGCATTGGGTTGGAAGCAAATAGTTCATTGAAATAGTTTGAAAGAGCTGAAACATTTTGGTCAATAGAAACGTTATTGTCGTTTAAAATAACAGTAATATCTCTTTTTTGGACACCGCAGTTGTTCATACCTTCAAAGGCAAGTCCACCGGTCATTGCGCCGTCTCCGATAATTGCAAGCACCTTAAAATCCTTATTTTGTAAATCGCGTGCTGTTGCAATTCCAAGTGCAGCCGAAATGCTAGTGCTAGCATGCCCGGCACCGAAGCAATCGTATTCACTTTCAGAGCGTTTCAGGAAGCCGGAAATACCACCTTTTTTCCTAATAGTGTGCATTAAATCGCGGCGTTCAGTTAAAACTTTATGAGGGTAGCCCTGATGTCCGGTATCGAAAATCAATTTATCTGTTGGAGTATCATAAACGTAGTGAAGAGCAACAATAAGTTCGACGCTTCCAAGCCCTGAACCGAAATGCCCACCTGTTTGAGTAATTGTGTCTATAAGAAATTCCCTTACTTCGTCACAAACTATATGCAACTGATTTAAGGGAATTTTCTTTAAATCGTTAGGGTTATTTATTTTTTGTAAATATTTAAATTTGCTGCTATCAAGTGTATTCATTTATTTTGCAATTATAAGTTTTTTTACAATTTCTTTTGCATTTTGAGAAAGCTTATAAACATATTGACCGGAAGGCAGGTCTGCTGGATTAAACTTAGCGGTAAAGTGTCCCGGATTGTGAAATGAATTTACAACATCAGCAACTTTATTTCCGGACAAATCAAAAAGTTCTATTTTTAAAATACCAGCTTTTTCAGTTCCATATTCTATTGAAGTAATATCATTGCAGGGGTTAGGTGTATTTTGTTTGAGATAAATTAATGAATCTTGCTCTTCGACACTTGAAGCATTATAGTAATAAATTTCTAAATTTAAGTTTTTATCTCCATCGAAACTTATTATAGGATATGATTCTAAATCCCATTCTGCCGGACCTCCGAGTAATTTTCCAGTGGGACCAAAAGTTGAACCTTCGTGGGGACAGATATAAATATGCAGTTCAGGATGGAGTTTACTTATTTCCCAGCCCATGTGAGTACATATATTCCAAACTGCGGCAAATTGCTGCCCGTATTCACCTGGGTCTATTCTGGTGATTAACACATCTTTCCATGACCCGTCTATAGCATCAACTCTTATTATTATTGATTGCCAAAGTTCATAAAGCTCCGGATAATCATCTAAATTAATGTGATAAGCACCAAGAATTCTATCTTTGTTCTTATCATATTTTAAATCCGGAGTTACTTTTCCAAGCAAAAAATGCGGACAAGTAGCTGTTAGAACTGCACCAGTAAAGATTTGTTTAAGGAAATTTCTTCTATTTTCTGTTAAATCTTTCATTATTTATCTGAATTATTGTTATATCTAAAAAAATCATCTTTATCCATTATTATGGAATTATGTGGATTACTAAATTTGCCGCTACGTAAAAACTCAGTATCCGTTAAACTTTTCAGGAAATTGATTAAATCCTCTTTTTCAACTGACGAAAGATACAGGGGCCGCATAAGAGTGTCTTTGTTGAACCAGTCTCTTCCGCCAATATCATAATTATGTATTAATTCTTCTAAAGTCCAGTATTCTCCATTATGAAGATATGGGTAAGTAACTTCAACATTTCTTAAAGTCGGGGTTATAAATTTACCTTTGTCCATCCAATCTTTAGTAACGTTATATCTGCCTTTGTCGAAATAGTGAGTTGTAGTGCCGGTATTATGAAAATCAAGGTCTGTAAACATAATTCCCGAATGGCATACAGAGCAGCGGGTTCTTTCGCTAAAAAACAGTTCCATACCACGTTTTTCTGATTCGTTCAACGCACTTTCGTTTCCATTTATATATTTATCATACTTCGAATTACCAGAAACTAATGTTCTTACAAAAGTTGCAATAGCTTGACCAGCAAGGAATGAAGAAGGAACTGTATTTTCTCCGAATGCTTCTTTGAACATTTTTGGATAAAAGCTATGTCTTTTAAGCCGTTCATTAACTTCATTGGTATCGGCGCCAAAAATATAAGACAAGAAAATACTACGATAAGCATTATTTTCAATCTTAGTTCCACGACCGTCCCACATCAATTTGTCGCGATATGCAGCATTAACTAATGGCATTGAGTTGCGGCTTTCCATTTGTTTTCCGTATCCAGAAGGAATATCTTTATTGTTTGCGAAACTTGCGTTTTGCTGCATACAATGAGAACAAGAAGCGATAGAACCATCTTTCGAAAGTAGTGGCTCATAAAATAAATATCTTCCGAGTTCCGCTTTAGCAGGATTATAAGGGTTATTGTCTGGAAATGGAACAGGTGGAAAATGCGATGGGACTAATAGCTCTTCTGAATATTTACTAACTAACTGCTGCTCATTTACCGGCTCTGTTCCGGATTTTTCTGAACAAGCTGCAATAAGTAATATAGTAAATATGCAAAGATAAAGCAGTATATATCTTTTATAATTCATAATTTACTCTCCAAAAATTATATAAACACTATATAATTCAACTTAAATTAGACGAAAAAGTTTCATTTAAATTGATTTATTTGTATAAATATATTTAAAAAAATTTCTAATACAATTCTTTGATATTATTTCAATTATTACATAAATTCGTTGTATTTTTAACAATATTACGAATATATGAAGAAATTATCAATTAAAAAAGTAAATAAGGAATTAAATGATTTAAAAACTGAAAATATTGAATCAATTGTTGCTCTTTATTCAAAAAATTCTTTAGTCATTAAGAGTTTGATACAAAAAATTGAAAATTCTGCAGATTCAATTCAGGATATGAAATACGATGAAATTATCAAGTTAATATCGGGTATTTCAAAATCTCTTTCCGAGGCAATTTCATCTATAGAAATTTTTGATAGTTTGAAAAGCAAATTTCAATTTGAATCTAAAGAAAGCGATTTGCAATTGCTTATATCAAAAGATTCAATTGCAAGGGAGCATTTAAACGCTTTTTGGGAAAGGATTTCAGAATTGAGAGAAAATGAAGTAGATGGATAATATATATTTTTAAATGACATCGTTAATTATACTCTCAGAACTCCAGACCCCATAACGAAAATAAAGGAGTTAGGAGATTTGCCTCGTA
>CAZCLJ010000346.1:0-4619 GCA_964499465.1 uncultured Hyphomicrobiales bacterium | reverse complement strand
AAAGTATTTAGTTCTTTTTACTTTGCGAAAGTTTCTTAACTTTCGTAAAGTTTTGTATAGTGAAAGGAGCGATGTCATTGGTAAACGAAGTAAGAAATCTGAAGTTTCGTGGTAACAATGACTTGTGAAATTTCTCACTTCCTTTCGTAATGACCGACAAAATTGAAATTTTCAAACTCTCACTTACTCAACTTTCCTAGTAGATAAAATGAAGTAAATATAGAGTAGTAGTGATTTATAAATAAAATAATATGTTTTTATCCTTAAAAAATACTTCATTAATTAATAAAACCTTTTAACACCTCCCCTGCCCCTCCTTATTAGGAGGGGAATAAGAACTGTTCTATGTTTTAGCGTTCCCCTCCTAACAAGGAGGGGTAAGGGGAGGTGTATTTATAGTCTTTTTTACCACTTTTGTTCTTATCTATATTATTTATATATTACAAACACTTATGTCAACTAGGAAAGTTGAGTCACTTAATAAAAAAAACCTTCTGAAAAAAAACTTCAGAAGGTTTTTTAAAATAATTAAATAAAAATTATTTGACGATTGAAAGTGGGAAACGTTTAATAATATTTCCAACTTTTGCAACGATAAAGTAAGAACCGGAAGGATAACTCTTAGTATCGAAATTAAACTTATGAGTGCCGGGTAAAGATACCTGTTCTGTCAATGTTTGAACATTTTCTCCCTGTAAATTGACCAAGTAAATAGAAACTTGATTGTATTTTTCGGTATTTAGGGTAAATTCAACATTAACAATATCGGTAGCCGGGTTTGGAGATGCACTCAAAGTAATAATACTGTTAACTTCATCATCTACGTCTCCTGCACTATTACCTTCTCCTTTAAGTGTAATATCTATAGTTGGTTGAGCAATTGAATTAGTTTTAAGAGTTAAAGTTGCTTCATATAATTGTTTAGCAACAGGAGCAAATTCAATTTTGATAGTATCTTGCTCATCAACACCGATAGTAATAGGAAATACTAAATCTACGGGATATTTGAAAGAATTATCAGAATTATTATCAAATTCAATAGTATCAATATTAACGCTTTCTGCGGTGCTGTTTTTAATAACTAATTCAAATTTACCTTTTTTGGTTAAATCAATTTTACCGAAATCAATAGTACTATTAGCAGCATTAGTAGAAATATTACCCAATTCGTCACATTCGCCAATTAAATAAATATTTAAATTAGGTTGATTTTTAGCATTAGATTTAATATATAAATTACCCATATAAGCTCTGATTTCTTTTGGGGCAAATCTTATTTTCATTTCTTTTTGTTCGCCGGGAAGAATTGTAATAGGATAAACAACACCACTACTGGTAATAATATCAAAAGCATCATCATCATTTGGACTGATTTCTACAAATGTAATTTCTAGATCTTCACTGCCGGTATTGGAAAGAATAAGATTAAATTCTGCATTTTTTGTTTCTTTTACGTGTCCGAAGTCAATTGTATTGTCTTCAGTATTGGTAGCAATTTTGGCACCAGTTCCTACTCCTCCTTCTCCATCAACTAGAACAGATAAATTATTTCCGTTAATAGCATCAGAAATCACAGTAATAGCAGCACTAAAATCAGCTTCAGCAGTAGGAGTAAAATTGATATATAAATCGTAACTTTGTCCTGCAGCAATAGTCATTGCTGTTGGTTGATTGTCATTGAATGAAAAAACGCCGTATTCATCCCAGTCAATTTTAATATCTGAAATATTTAAATCACCATCGCCGGTATTTGTAAGCACAATTTTCTTTGTATCGGTAGTGCCAACATCTACAGCTCCGAAATCAAGTGCAGTCTTGTCAAATGATAATTTACCGCCACCACCGGGACCTGATTTAAATAACCAGTCAACGCATTTCTTCATAAATGAAGCTCTGTCGGTTTCTGTTTTAATCGCTTCAAGTCCGAATGTTAGATATACAATTTTAGCTCCGTTTTCACGCTCTTTTCTTACGCCGGCGCCATTATTCTGGTTATTGTCATAATAGCCGATTAAATCAGCAGTTGAAGTTGCGTTCTTCTTGATTAAATCTGTAGTTAGAATATATGGGTCATTTTGGATACTTGTGTAATTATTTAATGTTAAATATACACCATCGCCTATTTCATCACCATCAAATCCTTTTAATGGGAAATTTAAAATACCAGTAATTTGATTATTAACAATAGATACTCTATATGGAGTATTTCCAGAGTTTTCAATACCAAGGATATTGGCAAAGAAATTCTTCGCTCCATAAGAACCATTTTCTGAATTTGATGCTAGTAATTCCAGTTCGCCGGTAATTAATAACTTCTTGCCATCGGTTACCATTTGGCTTATACCGGACATAACACGAGAGCTAATATTGAAATTATTAGTTCCCATAACTCCTTGGCTAAAATAATCAAAACATAAATAAGCAAAGTCGAATCCAGACATTGGATAAGCATCAAGCACTCCTTCTGAAAGAGGAATTATTGCTGCTTTGCTCTTATAGTCCTCTAATGAATTTAAAAAGGTATTATAAGTAAGTATGGCTGCACGGTTTGCACCATAATACAAAGCATATTTGGTTTTATTTGAAAGGCAATAAATTGAAATTGTCCCTTTACGGACAGTTCCTAAATCTTCACCCCAAGGTGTTGCCTCAACAGTTGCATATACTAAGCCAGCAGCGTCTGGTGAGGTAAAAGTTAATTGAACATCTTGAGAAGCACCTGCTGGAATTGAAAGCACTGTTTCAGAAAGCTCTGCAGACCAGCCAGTTGGCAAATAAGAGCCCTCTGTATTAATACTTAATTGAAAATCTAAATCTACATCATTTGGATTCATTACTGTAAGAGTTTGTGAAATTTGCTGTCCGGGGTCAACTTTTAAATATTGATTGGAAGCAGTGATTTTTGCAGTTGTAACCTTTTGTGAAGATTTTGCCTGCAATATTTCTTTGTTTGAATCATCTTGAACAAAAGCAACGATATACATTTGGTCAGCATTCCAGCCGTTATCTCCTGTCGGAATAGTAAAACTATTTGTGTAAGTAAAAGTTTCGCCGGCAGTAACGTTTAAATCTGTTCCTGCTGCGCTCGGAAACATTTTACGGGCTAACCAGTAAAATTCTTTTTCTCCATTGCTACCCGGAGCAACATCATAATTATGGCTAAATTCTACAGCAACAACTCGTAATTTCTTGGAAACAATATCATTATCAGATGTAACATTAACGGTAAAATTAACGTTTTGTCCGTTTCTTTGTTCGTCAATTGTAATAGTAATTGGGGATGTTTGATTCCTAAATGTTGCAACTTTTGTTTCAACTGTATTTGGAAGTATATTGCTAATTGAAGAACCATTTACTACACCAGCTGGCACCCCATTAATATTATAATAACCAACTCTGGTCATATTCATATTAACATCAGTAAGATAGAATGGGTCTTGATCGCTAGGGTAATACCAATGATAAACTACCGGAATAACTTCACTTAAATGGTCCATTATGTATGCCTGAAAATCTGGATTATACAATGCACATGGTGGACAACCAGT
The DNA here is from genome assembly GCA_964499465.1 of uncultured Hyphomicrobiales bacterium. Taxonomy (GTDB): domain Bacteria; phylum Bacteroidota; class Ignavibacteria; order Kapaibacteriales; family UBA2268; genus JAAYJM01. The sequence goes on along the minus strand of CAZCLJ010000346.1, from coordinate 1,071 downwards.
GTTGGTCGCTTCTTCCACAAGAATCATTCTCGGTGAAGATGAATAAATATTGCTTGTTCCCAAAAATAAAGCAATAACGAGAAGTATCGAAGTTAGTAACGAATTCTTTAACTTCATAATTTGCTCCTTTTATATATTTATAATAATTAATTAATAATTACAAAACTATTTTATTTATAATTTGTTAAAATAAGCAATTCACTAATAATAGCAAAGAACTTTTTTATTTTTTTGTGTTTTTAATATTGAATATACTTTTCAGGGAAGAAATGCTTTTGATGAACTATTCAAAATGAATATAACAACTTTCGTATTTCTCTCCTGAAAAGTAGAAAAATGTTTAGTGATTCGTATTTCAATCCACTTTTCTTATTCTCCCCTCTCATACCAAACCGCTAACAATAATGGTAATATTGTCTGTCATTCTGAAGCGAATATAAACGAAGACGTTTACTTTTGAGAAAATGCACTTTTTAGTCATCAGATGACTGCCAGTCATCTGATGACTTACGCTTTTATATTTTTCATTATAATTACATATAATACATATAGTTACATGCTAAAAAAACCGAAGTGGTTCATTTTGAATCGCAGCGAAAAATCTCTCAACTCATTACTACCAAAGAGTTTGAGATTCCTCACTTACGTTTCGGAATGACACCTTGTAATAAACACACTAAAAAATGCTTTGTTACAAATATTTAATCCCTTACAGGATAAGTAGAATAGCAATGAATAGACCTCTCAAGACAGAGCTGATACGTTTTTTAATACTCTTTCCAGCCATACTATCAACAAGTTGATAGTATGGCTTTAAGTCTTAAGTGCTTTATTTATAAAGAAATAATTATATGATATTCGATTAATAGAATGATTAAATAAGTGAAAATATTTTACAAGTAGCATCAAAATTTAAATTATTTTCTAAAATGCAGTAAGAAATTGCCAAAAGCCATACTATCAACAAGTTGATAGTATGGCTGGAAAGTGTTTTTCAAAGAACGTATCAACCATGGGGGTGGGGTGAAATAAATCTCGTATTTATCAAAAAAAAACTTCACTCCAAAAAAT
>CAZCLJ010000345.1:0-4649 GCA_964499465.1 uncultured Hyphomicrobiales bacterium | reverse complement strand
TCACTTCGTTCAGAATGACTGTGTTAAGTGATGTCATCTCCATTTAAATAAAGCACTTTCTTTATCTTGGGGTTCGAAATGACATTAAGATTTTGCACTATTAGTTAGCGGTTTGGTATCAGAAGTTAAATTTATAAAAAATTATTTCAGTCCCTGCATTGTTACTTTAATAATTTAATGTTAATTTTAATTTTTCAATAAATTGAATTTAATGTATTTATGAAAAATATAAAACAAATAAAAAATATTCTTCCAATAATTCTTGGCTGTTCCAAAAATATTGCTGATTCTGAATATCTGCTGGGAAATTTAACTGAACAAGGTTTTTCAATAGTAAAAAGTAGTAAAGGTGCCGATTGTATTATTATAAATACCTGCGGATTTATTAATTCATCGAAAGAAGAAAGTATAAAGATGATTTTCGAGGCAGTTAAAATGAAAAGGGTTGATAATGTAAAATCAGTTATAGTTTTTGGCTGCCTTTCTCAACGTTATAAAAAAGAATTGATGAGTCAAATAAAAGGAGTAGATGTTTTTTTTGGGGTAGATGAAATTCAGGAAATAATAAATTATTTAAAAAATCAGAATGTGCAGTTGAATTATTCCCGATATTCGGTTACTCCATCACATTACAGCTATTTAAAAATTTCCGATGGCTGCGACCATAAATGTTCTTATTGCGCCATTCCATTAATCAAAGGAAAGCATAAGTCAAAAACTATTGATGAAATACTCAAAGAAGCCGAAGTTCATTCATTGCAGAATGTAAAAGAGCTCAATATTATTGGTCAGGACACAACTTATTATGGCGTAGATATTTATAAACAAAGAAAGATTGCTGAATTACTTCAAAAATTACAAAAATTGAATAAATTTGAGTGGATTCGTTTACTTTATACCTATCCAAGTGGTTTTCCAGATGAATTGGTTAAAACAATAGCTGATAGCGCAAACATTTGCAAATATATTGATATTCCTTTGCAACACATAAGCGATGAGGTTCTCAAATCAATGAAAAGGAATATAAAAAAACAGCAAATAATGGATTTGTTGGATAAATTAAAGAAAGAAATACCGAATATTGCCTTACGCACTACATTCATAGTCGGCTATCCCACTGAAACAAAGAAACAATTCAGCGAACTCCTGAAATTTATTAAAGAGTATAAATTTGATAGAGTTGGAGCATTTACTTATTCCTTCGAAGAAGGAACTCCAGCAGAAAAACTTGGCGACAAAATCTCTAGTGTTGAAAAGCAAGAGCGTTTGGAAGAACTGATGATAACTCAAAGCGACATTTCTACTGAATTAAATCAAAAAAGAGTTGGAAAAGAGTATAAACTTTTAGTTGATTATGTTGATGAATCGGAAAATTTTAAAAAAAATAATTCAAGATATTCTGCATATACTGGAAAATTTGTTTATGTATGCCGCAGTGAATTTGATGCACCAGAAATAGACAACATAAATTTTATTTTTTCCGATAAGAAATTTGAACCGGGTGATTTTATAAATGCGACCATCAAAGAAGCAAGTATGTATGATTTGCTCGGTGTAGTTTAGTTAATGAGAGCATACAATCAAGTTCTTGCAAAGTCATACGAACAACTTGTTGATAGCATGACGATAAATGCCAGCCAAAGAAGTCCTACATCTTCGAGATGTAGGACTTCTGTCACTCTCGTGTAGTTTCTTAAATTTGTAAAGACTTTAAAATACCAAACTACCTCATCACAACAAAACTCTTCGTTACTCTTCCAGATTGACATACAAAGGAACAATGATATAAACCAACAGGCAAATCCGCAACTGAAATTGTTATCTTACTATTTCCAATTATTTCAGTTTGTTCAATTCGTTTTACTTCCATTCCGAGTGAATTAAAGATTGAGATTAAGTGTAGATTTAGAGAATTATTTATATAAATAGAAATTTGGTTGGCAGATGGATTTGGAAAAATAGAAAAATTATTTTGTAGAACAGTTTGTTCTATTACATCTGAAATTCCGAAATCTGAGAGTTTTGCTCTGAAGAACCCAACTTTTCCTGAAGAACCAGCATAAATATATTCGCCATTTATTAACAAAGAATAGATTGATCTGGAATCTAAAGGAGGATTAACCTTAATCCAAGTATCACCAGAATCTTTTGATAAATATAATCCCTTTGATGTTCCAGCAAAGATATTTGTGCCAATCACTTCTAAATGATTAATATCAGTATCATTAAAATCTGAGGAAAGAATTTCCCAATTTTTACCATTATCAATGGAATAAAACATAACACCTCGCCAGGAACCAGCTAATAATCTCTCGCCACACCTTGCTAAACTTAATATATGCATTAAAGTCAATCCGTTATTTGATGTTTCCCAACTTTCACCATCATTAGTAGATATGAAAATTCCGAAACCATAAGAACCAGCGTAAATTGTATCACTTTCAATTAACATTGTCCTAATGTCTAAGTTTAATAGGTTATTGTTCTTTGATGTCCAACTGTCACCCATATCTGAGGAAAAAAATATACCTTTGCCGGGAGTTGATGCAAACATACTTGTATCTTTAAAGATTATTTTATTTGCTGGAATACTTAAATATTCAGGATTTATTGTATGCCAGTTCTCACCATAGTTCGATGACCTATAAATACTATAATAATCACCAGCAAATAAAAATGAATCTTTAATTGCAATGCACTGAATATAAAAATCCCCACAAAAATGAAAGCCGGAATTTTTTCCTATCCAACTTTCGCCCTTATCTGTTGACAAGAAAATACCACCTGCATTTGTTCCGACAAAAATATTCGTTTGGTCAGCAACACAACAGTTTACTGTAATTCCAGAAATTCCATTACTAATTTGTTCCCAACTATCACCATTATTGGTTGATATAAAAACACCACTTCCTGATGTTCCTGCATATATATTGTTGTCACTTATTTCTAAACTTAATACGCAATCATTCGTCAAACCATAATTAACATCAGACCAACTTTTGCAGTTATCTGAAGAACGATAAATCCCTCCTCCTTGCATACTGCAAAAAATCAAAGTATCTTTTATAACTATACTACTTATCGTTCCTATTGGCCCTGTCGCAACTTTTGCCCAACTACCACCATTATTTGTTGAATACAATAATCCGTTATAAGTTCCTGCATATATATTACTATCTTTGACAGCTAAAGAATAAACATATCCTACATTGTTATCTTGCATTAATACTGTCCAATATTCACCATTATTTGAAGATTGAAATATGCCACCGGAAGCAGTTCCGGCTAAGATATTTGAGCCATAAATAGTGAGAGAATAAACATCTAAGTTTGTCAAACCATTATTAATTTCTGACCAACTTTCTCCTTTATTTGAAGTTGAAAATATACCTTTACTTGTCCCTACAAATATTATAGAATCTTTTATAATAATAATTCTTTTACTTGAAGTTGGTAAGACAGAATCAGTTGCTGACCAGTTTTCACCATTGTCGGTAGAAATCAATATACCACCATCACTACTACCTGCATAAATAGTTTTTTCATTTTTTGCAAAGCCCCAACATTTGAGTGAATCAATAACTGTCCAACTTTTGCCATTATTTTTAGATTTAAATACTCCTAATGTTGAACTAACAATAACAATATCTTCATTGTCAATTATTGAATTAACAACACCACCATAAGGACCATTGCAGCGTTCCCATTGGGCATTTAAAGAATTAAATAAAACTAATTCAATTAAAAAAAGTATTAATATTCTTTTCATAATTAACTCTCTAATTAAAATAAAAATTTAGAAGAAGTCATCTTATCTAATACCAAGTTGCTTTCATAAATATAATTAAAGTGTCATTTCGAAACGAAGTGAGAAATCTCACAACTCCTTGCTAACACAGAACTTGAGATTCCTCACTTCGTTTCGGAATGACAGATGAAAATAATTTATCGTTAAAAGCAACTTGGTATAAAATATTAATAAGATGACTTTATAATTTCTCTAATTAATAACAATTGTCTAAACAAGTTGGTTGCGGATAAAATGGTGGACAAGTGTAATACCCTGAATAATCTTGTGGAGGTGGATACCATGTCCTGTTCACATAAGTTATATAAATGATGTTGCCATTATCATCACGCATTGGTTGATGGTCTTCATCGTATTTGTAATCCCAAGAAATCATTACCAAAGCTAATTCACATGGTCTTGGTGTTTTGCCAGTGCATGGTTCACTTTTATGTTTGTAACCTTGGTAACCTTCTGCATAACAAGCTGGTGTGTTTACAAACCAAAAACAGAAATTTCCAGGCCTTTGAGGAATTTCTATTTCATCCCATATATTAGTAGTTGTTAGAAATTTTACGATTTGAGATAATAAAGAACTCAACTTTCCTAGTAGATAAAATGAAGTAAATATAGAGTAGTAGTGCTTTATAAATAAAATAATATGTTTTTATCCTTAAAAAATACTTCATTAATTAATAGAACCTTTTAACACCTCCCCTGCCCCTCCTTATTAGGAGGGGAATAAGAACTGTTCTATGTTATAGCGTTCCCCTCCTAACAAGGAGGGGTAAGGGGAGGTGTATTTAAAGTCTTTTTTACCACTTTTGTTCTTTTCTATATTATTTATATATTACAAACACTT
>CAZCLJ010000344.1:0-4670 GCA_964499465.1 uncultured Hyphomicrobiales bacterium | reverse complement strand
TCAAAAGTAAACGTCTTCGTTTATATTCGCCTCAGAATGACAAGACTGCGAAATAACAAACTACGAGGCATCAGGAGTTCTGAAATTGCTAAAAGTAGGTTCCTAAACAACAATACAGATAAAGAAATATTTTCTCAAATTGAATTTAATATACAAAACCATACAAATGAACCTTTATTGAATATAGCAGATTATTTTTGCTGGGCAATACAAAGAGTATTTGAACGTGGTGATACTCGCTATTATGATTTTATTTCAGATAAAGTTTTAAAAGTAGTAGATTTATACGATACAACAAAATATAGAAATTGGGGTAATTATTACGGAATAAATAATAAACTTACATCTAATAATATAATTGAATAAAAAAAAGTCCGCTTGTATGCTGAGCTCGTTTTTCGAGCGACGACTTGAAGTCGACTTTCACATACAGCAGACTTATTAAACAAATATAATTAAAACATTTTTAATTTCAAAATTTTTTTCTTCTTATCTCTTATATTTCCATTTGCTTTTTTCCAAAATTTGTTTAAATTGCATTTTTATTTAAATTTAAAATATTATGCTGACATTTTATTTATGTTGTCTGATTTTTGGAGGAATTCTGCTCGGTATTTCCCTTTTTGGCGGACACGACTCCGGCGATTTGGAACATTCTACCGAGTTGGGTATGCACGATGCACCTGAATTAGATGCAGCTACCGATACAGAAATAGCTCATATTGACCATTTTGAACATCAGGTAGTCCATTCCCAAACAGAACTCAAAGATGCTGTGAAATTCATTAGCTTCCGTAATATAATCTATTTCCTTACTTTCTTTGGACTGACTGGCACTACTTTCACTCTTCTTAGCATATCTGCTTTTATTTCCTTTCTCGCTTCGAGTTCAATCGGTGCATTGTCCTGGATTTTTGGATACAAGCTGTTTAAATATTTGAAAGATTCGGAAACAGGCAAAGGGATTGAAACATCGGATTTAAAAGGAAAGATTTGCAAGATTACCCTGCCAGTAAAAAAAGAACAAAAGGGCAAAATAATCGTATATCTGGAAGAACAAATTATCGAATTGCAGGCAATTGTTTCAGAAGCAAGCAGCAAAAATGAATTTGTTACAGGCGAAGGTGCTTTAATTGTTGATATTAAAGATAATATTGCATATATAGATACAACTGATTTATAGATTTTTCAAAAAATTAAAGGAAAAAAATGGACACTGTAATTCTAACTTTTGTTGCGATTGCAGCAGTAGCTGTAATTTTCATTTTCATCTCAATAAGCCGTCTGCTGCTTATTTCTCAGCCAAATGAGGTTATTATTCTTTCTGGAAGGAAAAGAAGTTTAACTTCTGGCGATATAGTCGGCTATCGAATTATCCGCGGTGGTAGGGCATTGCGCATTCCACTAATCGAAAAAGCATCACGTATGTCGCTTGAAACTATTCCTATTGACCTGTCTGTAAAAAATGCGTATTCAAAAGGCGGTATCCCGCTTGTCGTTGAAGCTATTGCAAATATAAAAATTGATTCAAAAGAACCCGCTTTCGGCAACGCCGTAGAAAGATTTTTAACGATGACACAAGAAGAAATTCATCGCATTGCAAAAGATACTCTCGAAGGAAACCTGCGTGGTGTGTTAGCTTCTTTAACGCCTGAAGAAGTAAACCAGGACAGAATGAAATTCGCAGAAAGTTTGATGGAAGAAGCCGAAACAGATTTGCAAAAGTTAGGCCTTCAACTGGATACACTCAAAATCACAAACATTTCAGACGAGCGCGGCTATCTTGATTCAATCGGTAGAATGAAAACTGCCGAACTCATTAAAGCTGCAGAAAAAGCAGAAGCAGACAACAAGGCAGAAGCTGAAGAAGCAAGGGCAGCAGCACTAAAACGCGCAGAAATTGCAAAAGTAATTGCCAATCAGGACATTGAAAAAGCTCAAATTGAAAAAGAGAAAAATATAGCTATAACCAATGCTAATAAAGATGCTGCCACTGAAGCCGCCGATGCTGAAGCAAATGAAATTGCAGAAAAAGCAAAGGCAAAAGCAAAGCAGGAAATAGAAACTGCTCAAATTAATGCCGAGCAAAATATTGCCATTGCTAATTCAATAAAGCAAGCAGAAGCTAAAGAAGCTGAAGCACTTGCTCAGGAAAGGGCAGAAAAAGCAAAAGCAAAGGCAAAACAGGAAATTGAAACTGCCCAAATAGAGTCCGAGCAAAATATTGCAGTTTCCGATGCTAAAGCAAAGCAAATCATCGAAATTGAGAATAATAATTATAGAATAAAGAAAGCTGAATTGGACAAAGAAGCTCTGATTAAGGAAAATGAAGCACGCATTTCAAGTCAGAAAGCGGCAGTGATGTTTGAGCAGGAAGTAGAACAGGAACGCATTAGCTTGCAACAAAAGAAATTAATTGCAGATGTGATAGAACCCTCGAAGGCAAAGAAAGAAGCTATGGAACTCGAAGCAAAAGGAAAAGCTGCTACTATAATTGCCGATGGCGAAGCAAAAATTACAATTATCAATCAGACAATTAAGGCATATTCAAGTGCCGGAAGCGATGCAGAAAAAGTATTTATTTTGAATATTCTGCCGCAACTCGTTGAGCAGCTTTCCAGCACAGTAAAAGGAATTAACATTGATAAAATCAGCATTATTGATAGCAATGGAAACGGAACAAACAATCTTGCAAAATTAGTTAATCAGCTTCCCGGCTCTGTCGTTTCCCTTTCAGAGATGATTGAAAATGCCACCGGTGTTGATATTCTCTCTCATTTCAAAAAAGAAGAAAAGTAATTTATTTTCCAGTCATACTATCATTAAGAAATGATAGCATGACAAGAAGTAGAAGTCATTCTATCAACATGTTGATGGTATGACTGAGAAAAGATGTCATTTCGAAACGAAGTGAGAAATCTCACAAGTCATTGCTATCACAGAGTTTGAAATTCCTTACTTCGTTTCAGAATGATACCTTTTCTGTATGATTTGCGCAATTGTTATTTACGAGGCAAATCTACTAACTCCTTTATTTTCGTTATGGAGTCAGGAGTTCTGAATTAATGTTTATCGTTAAAAAATACTAATGCCACTTAGCCGATAACTGAAAACAATTAACAATTAACCGACCACCTTTTAGCGCCTTGATGAATTTCAAAAAAACTTCTTTTAAATAAATAAGTTATTGCATATTTTTGTTATATAAAATTTAACTAATAAAAAGGATATAAAATGAAAATTTCTGTAATTTTTCTATTGTTAGCTTTATTTTTAAATAACTCAGATAATTTAGAGAACGGCAAGAAAAAGCTATCTGAAGGAGATAATGCCGGAGCTATATCTGAATTCAACAAAGAAATTGAAATCAACTCAAAATCGGCAGAAGCATTTTTAAATCGTGGAATCGCAAAATACAATATGAAAGACGTTAATGGCGCAATAGCTGACTATTCTCAAGCGATTGAAATTGATGCACAAAATGTGAATGCTTTTCTCAGAAGAGGGCAGGTGAAAAATACTATAAAAGACTTTGAAGGAGCATTATCAGATTACAACAAGGTTATAGAGATAGACCCAAAGATTGTGTTTGCCTATATTGGAATTGCGTTTTTGAAAGAGGATACAAAAGATTTTCAGGGAGCTATTTCTGCATACAATAAAGCAATAGAAATATCACCGGAAAATTCTGATGCATATTCCTACCGGGCAAGTGCAAAATCAAGAGCAAATGATATTCAAGGTTGTATTGATGACTACAGCAAAGTGATTCAACTTAACCCAAAAGATATTGCTCCTTATATCTCAAGAGGAGCAGCAAAGCAAAGAATAAATGATTTCGAAGGTGCTATAGCGGATTATTCAAAAGCTATTGAAATGAAACCGGAATTTGAAAAACCATATTATTTTAGGGGTTGGGCTAAGCAAAAAAGCAATGATTTACAAGGTTCAATTCAGGATTTTAATAAAGCAATTGAATTAAATCCAAATTATGCTTCTGCATATTTTAACAGAGGTGTTAGCAAATATGAACTAAATGATAAAGAAAGTGCCTGTGCAGACTGGAGGAAAGCACTTGAACTCGGATTAAAGGATGATGCTATTAATATTATAAATCAATACTGTGAATGAAATATATTCAAAACTCCAGATGACTCATAGCTTTTATTTCGCATATTCAGAACTCCTGACCCATAACGAAAATAAAGGAGTTAGGAGATTTATCTCGTAAAGAATAGTTTCGCAGTTAGCAATAATATTTTATTAGTTATTTGTCATTCGTCATTCGTTATTAGTTTCTAACTACTAATGACTAATGACGAATAACTAATGACTTAATGAAAGAACTCATTCAAAATTTAACTTCTTATTACAAAAAATACGAAATAGCAAATTACGTGGCATCAGGAGTTCTGAAGTTATTAGGTTATTGGGTTATTGGGTTATTAAGTTATTAGGTTATTAGGTTATTGGGTTATTGGGTTATTGGGTTATTAAGTTATTGGGTTATTGGGTTATTAAGTTATTAGGTTATTAGGTTATTAGGTTATTGGGTTATTGTTCTTCTGCTAATGACCAATAACCAATGACTGAAAGCCGAAAACTGACTACCGAAAACCATAAACCATAAACCATAAACCATAAACCATAAACCATAAACCATAAACCAT
>CAZCLJ010000343.1:0-4678 GCA_964499465.1 uncultured Hyphomicrobiales bacterium | reverse complement strand
TTTCTTAGTGCTGTTCTGTATTTCATTGGTTTTGCAAAAAAGATGTCATTGGTAAACGAAGTGAGAAATCTCAAAGTCTGTGGTAACAATGAGTTGTGAGATTCTTCGCTGCGCTTCAGAATGACAGATTATATTACCATTTTTGTTAGCGGTTTGGTATAAAGTTTCATTTCGTTACCAATGACATCATTACTTTTGTCTGTTAAAACATTACGAAAGTTAAAAAACTTTCGCAAAGTAAGAAGATTTATTCTACTTTCGCAAAGTGCAAGAAAAAGCAACGTAGTTGCTTTCTGTTTGTAGAAAAAGTATTTTGAGTTTGCAAAACTCCGTAGGAGTGGTCTGTTTGTAGTAAAAGATAGGTCGCAACTACGTTGCTTATCTTTTTTTCATCATTATTTCTACAAACCGGATACTCCTACGGAGTTGAAAGAAAACAAAACTCTTTCCACGCTAAATTCAAATACTTTTAACTGATTTTAAACTTTCGCAAAGTTTCCCAACTTTGCGAAAGTTTTAAAATTCTAAACTATCTAAACTATCTAATCTTTATAAACATTATATCATCTCCATCAAAATAGAGGATTAGCTTTATCAATGTGTTACAAATGACAAAAGATAATAATTAATTAAATGAATTAATTCACTAATAATTCAATAATTTATTCAATTCCTCATAAACTTTGTTTTCATTTGGAAGCACATCTGTTTCGTAAATTGGATTGTATGGAATATGCGAATCCTTGGCAGCAAGCCGCATAACTGGTGCATCTAAATCTGAAAATGCCTCTTGAGATATAGTGGCAGCAATTTCGGCACCGAAGCCCCCGCTTAATGTATCTTCGTGAACTATCAGAACTCTGTTTGTTTTTCTTATAGAATTTAAAACCAAATCCTTATCCCAGGGAACAATCGTTCTTAAATCAATAATTTCTATTGTTTTATTGATTTCCTTCTCTATTTTCTTAACAGCATTAACAGAATCTTTGACCCCCATACCATAAGTAACTATAGTAGCATTTTCACCGCTTTTTACGATTTTTCCCTTACCAAAAGGAATAAGGAAATTATCATCTGGCTCTGGTGCAGTTGCAAAAGGCAGGCGATACATACCCTTATGTTCACAAAAAATTACAGGGTCTTGGAGGCGGCACGCAGTTTTAAGCAATCCCTTTGCATCAGCAGCATTACTCGGATAAGCAACGAGCAAACCGGGAATGTGAGCAAAAAATGCTTCTATATTTTGGGAATGGCAAAGTCCACCGTGAATATAACCGCCAACAGCAACGCGAACAACAACTGGACACGAGAAACCACCATTGGAACGGAAGCGTAAAGTTGAGATTTCATTTTTAAATTGCATAAAGGCGGGCCAGATGTAGTCGCCAAATTGTATTTCTACTACCGGTTTGTATTTGTGCGAAGCAAGTCCAAGTGCAACACCAACAATTGAAGCTTCCGCAAGGGGTGAGTTAAACACACGGTCAGAGCCAAATTCAGTGGATAAGCCCTTTGTAGCAGTGAAAACTCCACCTTTGGGGTCTGCAACATCTTCGCCAAAAATAAGCATTTTGTCATTCAAACGCATCTCTTCTTTGAGTGCGTGATTCACTGCATCAACTAAAACAGCATTGGTGCCGGCTTTGTAATTTGATTCATCTGAATAATTTAGATTTCTCGTTTCAAGAGGAGCAAAAATTTGATTTGTAGAATCTTCTGCTTTAGCATCAGGGCGTTCCCAAGCCCAGTCGGCAGCATCATCAATTTCTTTCTTAACATCTTTTTGTAAAGCATCAATTTCTTCGAATGTAGCAATTTTTTTCTCAATAAGAAAACTGCTTAATTTCGCTATGCAATCTTTCTCTTTTTTAGCTATTTCCAATTCTTCTAAATTTCTGTATTTTCGTTGGTCATCGCTTGACGAATGTGGAAGAAGACGTTCGACCATAGCGTGCATAAGGACTGGACCTCGCCCGGAACGAATATGCTGAATAGCATCTTGAGCAGCTTTATAAGAAGCAAGGAAATCAGTACCATCGAAAGTAATCATTTTTAAACTATCATAGCAGCAAAAAGTATGTCCAACTGAGCCGCCCATTGATTGAACTTCGCGAGGCACAGAAATGGCATAACCATTATCCTGAATGCAAAACAGCACTGGAAGTTTTTCGCGGGAAGCCCAGTTCACTGCTTCATAAAACTCGCCCTGAGAAGTAGTTCCTTCGCCTGAAGCTACGTAAGTTATTTCGTCAGTGCCATTTTTTTTACTCGCTAAAGCTGTGCCAACAGCATTTAAGAACTGAGTGCCAGTCGGAGAAGATGCAGTTGGCATATTGAGTTTTGGGTGTCCGAAATGTCCCGGCATTTGTCTGCCTCCGGTTGCAATGTCTTCAGGTTTCCCGAATGCGAGAAGGAAATATTCACGTGCTGTAAAGCCCAAAGAGTATGAAATAGCAATGTCTCTGTAATAAGTCCAAGCCCAGTCGTAACCGCTTTTCATTGAAAGTCCGACTGCGGTTTGAACTGCTTCGTGTCCGCTTCCGCCAATATGAAAAAAGGATTTACCCTGCTTAACTAATGTAAGATGCTTATCGTCAGAAATACGTGCAGTCATCATCATTTTTAATGCTTTTAAAAGAAACTCCTTTGATAGTGAAAAATCCTTTATTATATCTACATCAACTTTAATATATTCATTAGAGCAGCCGGGACCTTTGTTTTCAGCGCATTTAGAACCATTTTTTGCTTCTTCAATTGCTTCCATCATAATTTCCTGCTCTTCACTTTGATTTTTGTTTTTAGTATTACTTTTCATTTAAGTACCATTTATTATTAATAATTATATTTCTTTGGATATTCAAAAAATATTAGTTTTGAATTGCTTTTGGATATATTTTCCCATTTATTTGTTTCAAACTCAATCCCAACTGCTGCACAGGTGGGAAGATTATCTATTGTTGAATTACTTAAAAAAGAAGCTAATTCAGTAATAGTTGGATTATGACCAATTAAAAAGATTAAATCATTTTTTGAATCAATTTTTGAAACAATTTCCAACACTTTTTGACGTGAAGCTAAATATATTGTTTTATCTTTAATTATGTTTTCCTCTGGATAGTTAAAGGCAGAAGCAAAGAAATTTGCTGTAGTCAAAGCTCTGACGGCAGAACTTGTTATAATTAAATCCGGTTTCTGTATCTTTTCAGTTAATATATTTGACATTTCAGGTGCATCTTTCATTCCTCTCGGGTTTAAAGGTCTTTCAAAATCATCTAACCCAGAGTTGTCCCAGCTTGATTTTGCATGTCGTATTAAAACTATTTTTTTCATATTATTTTGTTTTGTAATTAATAAAAATTTTATAAATATAATAAAAACTAGCAATATAAAAAAGGATAAGATTGATTTGAAGGTTTATTGAAGATGTTTTGTTTTGGAGAAATGAACTTCTTAGCCTGAATAATTCATCCGATGACTTCCCAGTCATCGGATGAATAGACTCAGTAACGATTTTAGAATTTAATAAAAATTAGAGAAAAAACTTAGATTTTTTACAGATTATTAAGCAAACCATTTCAGAACTCCTGAACCCATAACGAAAATAAAGGAGTTAGGAGGTTTGCTTCGTAAAGAATGATTGCGCAAATTATAGCAAAAAGTATGTCATTCCGAAACGAAGTGAAGAATCTCAAACTCTGTGGTAGCAATGACTTGTGAGATTCTTCACTTCGTTCAGAATGACAAGACTGCGCAATAACAAACTACGTGGCATCAGGAGTTCTGAAACTTTAAAACGCACAAGACAACTTAGTTGAAACTAACCTACTAAAAGTTTACTAACATCTTTTTCATTACCAAAAAGCACAAGTATATCATTTTCTAAAATTATCAATTCAGGAGCAGGAACTCCGAGAACTTCTGTTTCCTCATGCTCTCCTAAAGTAAGCAGCCCGCGACTTTTTTTAACTCTTTTAACAGTAACCAAATTAAGCATATATTTTTTCCTTAAATCAATTTCAATAAGTGTTTTATTTATAAAATTTTTAGGAGCATTTATTTCAAAAATTCCATATACTTTACTTAAAGAAAATGATTCAATAATACCCGGAATAAGCAAGCGAGAAACAAGTTGAGCGGCAGCTGTTGCTTCAGGAACAAGCAAATCTGTAATATTCATCAGGCGTAGTAATCTTTCGTGAATAGGATTTATAACACGGGTATAAATATTTTTTACACCAATTTCCTGCACTATTGCCGTAACAAGTAATGAACTTTCAAACCCTTCACCGATAGCAACTATAACTGCATCCATTTCATTTAATCCCAAACTTTGCATCGTTCGCTTGTCGGTTGCATCCATACAGACTGCATGAGTAACCTTATCGGCAAGTAAATCAATTTTTTCCTGATGATTATCTACAGCAAGCACCTCTGCACCTGCTTCAGAAAGGAATTTCGATAAATTGAAACCAAAATGACCAAGTCCTATTATGCAAAACTTCTTTGTTCCCATTTTTTTTTTAATTATGTTTATTAATAATGTTTATTTTTTTACTAAGTTGAATCTACACATATTATTAAGTTGTCATTTCTCGCTGGAGTTGCCAATGACATCTTTTATTTTACTCTACAAAACTTTACGAAAGTTAAGAAACTTTCGCAAAGTGTAAGAAAAAGC
>CAZCLJ010000342.1:0-4743 GCA_964499465.1 uncultured Hyphomicrobiales bacterium | reverse complement strand
CTACTACTCTATATTTACTTCATTTTAACTACTAGGAAAGTTGAGTGAGTTATTGAGTTATTGGGTTATTGAGTTATTGAGTTATTGGGTTATTGAGTTATTGGGTTATTGAGTTGTTGAGTTATTGAGTTATTGGGTTATTGAGTTGTTGGGTTATTGGGTTATTGAGTTCATTAATAACGAATAACCTAATAACTAAATATCCTAATAACTGTTTAATTATGTGAAATTAATATTTACGAAGCAATTTGCACAACTATTTTGTTTTTGATATTTTGACAAGATATCTAAAGTTCAGAACTCCTGACTCCATAAGGAAAATAAAGGAGTTAGGAGAATTAATTCGTCAAGAATGATTTCGCAGTTAGCTATAATATTTTATTAGTTATTTGTCATTTGTCATTGGTCATTAGGTTGTAACTACGAATAACGAATAACGAATGACCTATTGGAAATATTTACATTCAAATTTAATTTCTTATTGTAAAATATGCAAAATAGCAAACTACGTGGCATCAGGATTTCTGAAGTTAATTAATACCAAATATATTATCTGTATTCAATTTAATATCAATTATTTCATTTGCTATAATTGCAATAAGATTAAAACAATTTTTATTGTCAATCGTATTAACTAATCAAAATATATTTTTTTTAAAAAGAATAAGTATTTTTCTTAATTTAGTATAAGAAGGAAAAAAATTTAAATAAAATCTCTCTTTTAATCAATTATGTAAATAATAGTTTTTATGAAGAAATCTAAGTATTTTATTTTAGCAGGGATATTAATTATAGTAATAATCGCAGTATGGCAGCTCTTTTTTGTCAAAGCAACTGACGATAATATCCTAATCAAACCAAGTTATGGTAAATTTATTCAAACAGTGAATTCAACCGGCGAACTTCAGGCAAAAAACTCCATTGAGATAATGGGACCATCGAATGCAAGAAGTGTAAATATCTGGCAGATGAAAATTTCTCGCCTTGTTGACGAAGGAACTCAGGTAAAAGCCGGCGACTTTGTTGCTGAACTTGATAAAGCTGAAATAATGGGAAAAATTAAAGATGTTGAGCTCAATATCCAAAAATTTGAATCGCAGTATTTGCAAACTCAGCTTGATAGCACTTTAACTTTGTCTGCTGCGCGAGACGAAATTGAAAATATGAAGTATTCTTTAGAGGAAAAAGTACTTTTAAAGGAGCAATCTAAATATGAGCCACCTGCAACTATTCGTCAGGCAGAAATTGACTACGATAAAGTTGAAAGAGCTTATAAGCAGGCAATGAAAAATTACGAAACAAAAGTAAAACAATCAAAAGCGAAAATTGCTGAAGTAGGGACAGATTTATCGAAAGAAAGGCAAAAATTAACGAATTTGATGGATATTTTAAGAGAATTTACGATTTTAGCCACTGCTGACGGAATGGTCATTTATGCAAGAGAATGGAATGGCTCAAGAAGAATTGTTGGCTCTACCATCAGTCCTTGGGACCCCGTTGTTGCTACATTGCCAGACCTTTCTTCTATGCAGTCCATTACTTACATCAATGAAATTGACATTCAAAAAATTAAAACCAATCAAAAAGCAGTAATCAAACTTGATGCTGCTCCTAACAAGTTTTTAACAGGCACAGTAACAAGAGTGGCAAATATTGGAGAGCAAAGAAAAAATTCCGATTCAAAAGTTTTCGAGGTAGTTGTTCAAATCAACGAAAAAGATACTACTCTTTTGCCTTCAATGACGACAAGCAACGAAATCAATATTGCAACCGTTGATAGTGCCCTATTTGTTCCAATTGAGTGCATACATACTGAAGACGTTAAAGGGAAAAAATTGAATTTTATTTACAAAAAAAATGGAAAAGGAATTGTAAAACAGCAGGTTGAACTTGGTATAATGAACGAAAATTCTGTAATAATTAAAAACGGAATAACTCGTGAAGATATGATTTATATGAACACGCCTGATAAAACAGAAAATATTCAAGTATCTTATTTAATGAAATAATCAATGAGAATATTCATATATAATTTTTTAATAGCCAGCGAAGCTATTCTTCAGAACAAATTAAGAGCGGTGCTTACTTCTCTCGGTATCATCTGCGGTGTTGCTTCGGTTATTGCTATGCTTGCTATTGGTAAGGGCGCCGAACAGGAAATACTTGAAAAAATGAAATTGCTCGGCACTAATAATATCATTATTAAACCACTTGATTTAACGAAAAAAAGCGAAGTTGCAGAAGAATCTAACGAACAAAAAAAAGAAGAGAAAAACAAATATACTCCCGGCTTAAATCTTGCTGATGCAAATAGCATAGAAGACCTTCCCAATGTTGATGCTGTTAGTCCAGAGACCGTTATTGAAACTCTTGCTTTAAGAGAAGGAACAAAATACAATATTAATTTAGTCGGAATACAGCCAGATTATTTCAAAACAAATAGCTTTAATATTAAAAGTGGAAGCAATTTTTTAGATAAAAATCTTGAATTTGCTGAGCCAGTTTGCATTGTTGGAGCTGGAGTCCGAACTAAACTATTTCCAACTGATGACCCAGTCGGAAAATCAATTAAATGCGGACATCTTTGGCTTAAAGTCATTGGCGTTCTGGAAGAAAAAAATATCTCTAAAGAAAACATACAGAACCTCGGTATTAGGAATTACAATTATGAGGTTTACGCTCCCATTTCTACAGTCTTGCTCCGTTTCAAAAACAGGTCTTTAATCACAAAGAAAGACCTTGCCTCCAATCGAAGTTCCGATGAGGAAGATAATAATAAAGATATAAATTTAAATCAGTTAGATAGAATTGTTGTTACAGTAAACAAAAGTGAAAATGTAACTAAACTAAGCGGTGTGATTGACAGAATGTTGCTAAGACGCCATAACGAAGTAAAAGATTACGAAATAATTGTTCCGGAACTTCTTCTTCAGCAAGAGCAAAGAACTAAGCAGATTTTCAATTTTGTGCTGGGTGCTATTGCTTCTATTTCGCTTATTGTTGGTGGCATTGGTATTATGAATATTATGCTTGCCTCGGTGCTTGAAAGGACAAAGGAAATTGGTGTCCGGCTTGCTGTTGGAGCAAAGCAGAAAGACATATTATTGCAATTTCTTAGTGAAGCTGTGGCAATTAGTTTAACAGGTGGTTTTATCGGAATTATTGCAGGTATTGCAGTGAGTTTAATAATTGAATCTTCTACTGACATTAAAACAATTGTTTCACCAATCTCAGTGCTAATCTCTTTCTTTGTTTCTATTAGCGTTGGACTTATTTTTGGAATTATGCCGGCAAACCGCGCCTCAAAACAACATCCTATTGATTTACTTAGGTATGAGTAGAATAATTTGCTAATCATCCTTCCAAATTATTAAAAGAAGTGCCACCTTTAAAAGTGTGGCACTTCTGTCAAAAAAATTTAGCTCCTTCCCAAGTTCAAATGTGAAGGAGGAAAAACAAATGATTAATGATAAGTGATTAATGATAAGTAATTAAGCACTCCTTTACTTTATCATTCAATTTTTATTGAATGTGTTAAGGAAAGCATCAGGAGTAATTATTTTAATATTTTCAAAGGGATTTAGTATAAGTAAATCGGAATCACCTGTTATTATATAATCTGCATTTCCATTCATTGCTAATTCTAAAAATTTGTTATCTTTTTTATCACGGCAAATATCAATTTTTTGTGATATTTGAACA
Organism: uncultured Hyphomicrobiales bacterium; assembly: GCA_964499465.1. Lineage (GTDB taxonomy): Bacteria > Bacteroidota > Ignavibacteria > Kapaibacteriales > UBA2268 > JAAYJM01. The sequence goes on along the minus strand of CAZCLJ010000342.1, from coordinate 1,041 downwards.
GTTTTACATAATTTTGAATATTGCTTTAAAAATTCCTGTCTTAAATTTAGTTCAATATATTTATCAAATTTTTGCTTCAAAAGTGCAGTTTTTAACTCGTTAAAAGTATCTTCAGAAGTTAGCAGATTTCCGTTTTTTATAGCTAAATCAAATGCTTTTCTGGGTTTGCTGAAAGGGAAACATAAAGCACTTATAATAATATTGGTGTCAAGAAGAATATTCATTACTGTTCGTTTAAAAGTTCTTCAAGTTTTTCTGGATTCAAGCCATTTGACATTGCCTGAAAACCAATATTATCCATTAAAACTGAAATGGCTTCTTTATTTGAATCCTCTTTAAGCCACTCAGATAAAAGAAAATTAATGCTATGCTTTTTATAAGCGGGTGCTTTATCATACAAATATGCTGTATGTTCATCAACTGTAATATTTATTTGTTTATTTGCAATCATAACATTTCCTGTAATTTTTTTTATTAACGAAAGACAACTCCTTTTATTTCATTAATCTTCTTTTCCTGAATGCTCAAAGTTAGTGATAAATGATTCTTCACTCCTTCCCAAGTGCAGAGGAAAAGAAGAGGGGAAGTTATACCATCAATAAGTTGTTCGCATTACTTCAAAAGACTGTTCTATTTATCCCGTAGGGATTTGATATTTGTAACAAGTGAAAGCCGTTCCTGTTCTTATCCCGTAGGGATTACATATAAAATATTACTATTTAATCCCTAACGGGATAATAGAAACAAAGGGGGTTTATGAGTTACAAATATATAATTCCTACGGAATAAATTTAAAACGACCTTCGGAAGGTTCTATCCGTCAGAATGACACTATGCCACTTAATGCTGGAAATTCAGAACTCCTGATGCCTCGTAGTTTGTTATTGCGCAGTCTTGTCATTCTGAAACGAAGTGAAGAATCTCACAACTCATTGCTACCACAGAACTATAGATTCTTCACTTCGTTCAGAACTCCTGATGCCTCTTAGTTTGTTATTGCGCAGTCTTGTCATTCTGAAACGAAGTGAAGAATCTCACAAC
>CAZCLJ010000341.1:0-4766 GCA_964499465.1 uncultured Hyphomicrobiales bacterium | reverse complement strand
AGCCATACGATCAACAAGTTGATAGTATGGCTTAGAATTTTTTTTAGTTACAAATTCTCCTTCCCAAGTTGCACTTGGGAAGGAGAAACCAAAAATTTAATAAAGTCATACTATAAACTTGTTTATCGTATGACTTGTATAAGTATTAGCTATACATATAGTTACGTGATATAAAAGCCAAAGTGGTTCATTAGGAACGAAGTGAAGAATCTCACAAGTCATTGTTACCACGAAACTTGAGATTCTTCACTTCGTTCAGAATGACACCTTTTTAGGATAATTTGCGCAATTATTCTTTACGAGATAAATCTCCTAACTCCTTTATTTTCGTTATGGGGTCAGGAGTTCTTACTTTGCGAAAATTTAAAATCAGTTAAAAGCATTTGAACTTGCTGTGGACAAAGTTTTGTTTTCTTTTAACTCCTACCGAGTTTTGCAATCTCAAAATACTTTTTCTACAAACAGGAAGCAACTACGTTGCTTTTTCTTACACTTTGCGAAAGTTTCTTAACTTTCGTAAAGTTTTGAGGGATAAAAGTAGTGATGTCATAGGAAGCTCAGCGAGAAATCTCATAAGTCATTGCTACCATAGAGTTTGAGATTCAGAATAATAGTTTTTTCAGTCATGCTATCAACTTGTTGATAGTATGGCTTATTTTTTAACAACTTATTAGCTTATTCAAACAATTGAAAATTGATTCGGGTTTTAAGCTATCTAAACAAAAGTACTCTTCGTTTTTGCAGGTAGGACTGAAAAAGCATTTACATTCTTTTTCCGGCATAATTATTTCACCTCTGCCATAAAGTTCAAACTCATTTGGATTGAAAATGTTGTTCATTAAAATAACCTGTTTTTTCAAACCAATTGCTATGTGAAGAGCCATAGTAACGGCTGTAACAACAATATCGCATTGATTAACCAATGAAATAAATTGGTTTAAACTGAAATATCCTAAATAAAGGCAGTTTGTTTTTTCTGCAATTGATAAATTCCTTTGATGTTCCTGTTCGCCACCAAGTAAAATTGGGAAATAATTGTTTTTTTGAAGGAGTTTAACAAGTTCCACCCAGTATTCTTCTTTCCAAAGTCTTGAAGTCCAGCGGCTTCCACATCCGGTATTTAAACCCACAATTTTTTTTCCGTTTGATATAAAATCCCAAATGTAGCTTTCATTGACTTCTAAAATGTATTCTTCATTACTAAATTTCCAACCGCAAATCTCAAACATTTCTTCAAGATAAGATTTCTTATTTTCTTTGTTGGCATCGTCGAAAATACCGGTAACGAATTTTTCCTTAGATAAAGAGTTAGCAGGAGCTGGTTTTCCTTTTTTCAATATAAATCCAAATTTCTCTTCAGCTTTAATTTTTTTTGCTAATGCACAGGCAAAATTATCTTTATCAAGATTAATTAAAATATCGAATTTCGTTGCTTCGATAAGTAAAGTATTTTCTAAATTGAATTTTAACTTTTTATCAACAGAATTTGGCAGCACATCTGTTGTAAGAGTAAGCCACCAGATTGAATAATCGGGGTATTCTATTTTTATTTTATGAAGGAGAGGAGTAGTTCTGATTACATCGCCAATCGCACCAAGTTTGATAATTAATATTTTTCCACTTTCTTTCTGATAGAAATCACAATCAGAGCAATGGACATTAAATTCTTTATGCTGGCGGCAAGGAATATCCCCTCTGAAAAACTTACAATCTCTTTTGTAAACGTATTTTGAAATTTCCATCTAATTAAAGTTTATACTGCAACATTAATGAAAAATAGGAATTGTAAATAATAGATTCTTTTGTTTCGTTCAAAATATCTGGGGTAAGCAATTCACCTCTATCGCTGTCTCGTCCGGTCAAATTCATTATCCCAAGTCCAAAACTTGAATTAATGTATAAAGGTGGGATAATCTCTCCTTTAATTCCTAATTTGATTTGTCCTCCAAATCGAAAAGCGGAATCCTTAGTTTTTCTATTGTTTATTATTACCTGATTTGCCTGTTTGTATTCAATTTTTGAATATAAATTTCCTGAATTAATAAAATTAGCTCTGCCTTCTATTCCAGAATAAATTGCAACCTTAGAAAATGATGTTTTGACAATATCACAGTTCACACCAAAAGTTAAAGTAGAAACATTAACAGTATGTTTGAACCATGCCGTAGTGTACATAGTTATTGGGATACGCTCCCTGCCGTCATACATAGTGTATTCAAAACCTAAAGGAACACTAAAAGGGGTATCTTCGCCAAATCCGATGTCCAACATAATAAAAAAGCCGGGTTGAACTCCATTGAAACTACCTCCGGAAGAAAAGTTTTTTGTAGTATCATTATCGTGAGGAATCATTGCTGCAGAATTAGGACTATCGCCAAGGATTTGAGTTGTGGTTATTCCACCGGAAATTGATAAATCAAATATTTGAGAAAAGCTATTTGTATTTGTTAATAGAAAAGCTATAAGCAAATAAAAGCAGAAATACTTAAGTTGAATATTCTTTTTCATAAGAAAATTACCTAATTTAATTTTTCTTTAATTATATAATTTATTTTGTCTTTGCTGTTTTTAACAATTAATTCTCCAAGCAATCCAAATGAAAAGAACTGAATTCCTACAATAATAAGAGCAATCGCAAAAAGTGTTAACGGTCTTTCACTTAGATAAGTTAATCCAAGAAACCATTCAACAACTAAGTAAATGTTAATTCCAACTCCAATTAAAGTTAGTAAAGTTCCTATTGTTCCGAAAAAGTGCATTGGACGTTTAAAGTATTTATTTGTAAATAAAATTGTAACTAAATCAAGGAAACCTTTGATAAAACGTGAAGAACCAAATTTTGTTTTTCCATGCTTTCTCGGATGGTGTTTTACTGGTATTTCAGTAACCTTGAAGCCGTTCCAATGAGCAAGCACTGGAAGGTATCTGTGCAATTCGCCATAACATTCGATTGACTTTACAACTTCACGCCTGTATGCTTTCAAACCGCAATTAAAATCGTGAAGTTTTATTCCGCTTAATGTAGAGGTAACAAAATTAAAAAACTTAGAAGGCAGCGTTTTAGTAATTGGGTCGTATCTTTTTGCTTTCCAGCCGGAAACTAAGTCGTAGCCCTCTTTTAATTTAGATATAAGATGAGAAATTTCAGTAGGGTCGTCCTGTAAATCAGAATCCATTGTAATAACAATTACACCTTTTGCTTCAGCGAATCCAGCGGCAAGAGCAGCTGATTTTCCATAATTTCCGCTAAAACGTATTGCTCTGAATTTTCTATTCCTTTTGCATATTCTTGTAATTATTTCATAAGACTGGTCAGTTGAGCCATCATCAATAAAAATAACTTCATATCTTCCCTTTGCGGTTTTATTTAACTCCTCTTCAAGTAAACTTGATAGCTCATAAATGGAATCTTCTTCGTTAAAAAGAGGAATAACTACTGAAACAATAGATTGGTTTATGTCTGGAGCATTGTTTTGGTGATGTTTGACAGGGTTTTGCTTTTGCTGTGATTGAGCAACTTGTTGAGGATTTCCCTGTTTTATTTGAACATTATCGAATTTTGGCTTAATATCAATTACTGGTTTAGCTTCTGGCTTTGCCGGTTTGTTCTCCAATTTCGCTGGTTTGCTCTCTATATTTTGCTTAGCATCAAATTTATTTTTTTCAATAATCTGTTCGGTCTTAACTTTTTCTTTATTTATAACATTTTTATCTACATTTTTTTTATAATAGTAGTTATGCTTTTGCTTAGAAGTCTCAACTTTCCTATCCTGCCTGTTTTCGCTACCTTTTTTTTCATTTAATTCGTTTGCCACTTGCCTTGCTCCTTAAATTTAATTTTTCATTATTTTAAAAAATTCCATTTTATTGCTATTTGCAGTTTCTAATTTTACAAAATACAAACCCTTAGGTAAATTTCCAAAATATAATTTATTTTCACCAAAACTTAGTGAATTACTTATTAATTCTTCACCAAGTTCATTATAAACCTTAATATTATCATAATTAATGTTATTACTGACTGTTATGAAATCATTGAACGGATTAGGATAAGCAAGTGTTTTTTTTGTATTTTTATTCTCGTCAACTGATACGTAATGTGGATTTCTAAACCATATATGTAGATTATATCGGTTTATGTATTCGTTGTCAACAACACAGGAAGTATTTGCTTTCATATCAACAATGACTAAACCACCGGTATGTGCATCTTTGAAATAAGCAGAATCAACAATGTCTCCGAGTTCACCCCATTCAAAAGTTCTTACCTGAAATTGGATTTGCTTTACATCGAAAAAATAGCGAACATAGAAATGTGCAGAATCTTTTAGCGGTCGCATATCTATATAGCTTTTTGTCGTTTCATCTTTTATTGAATCGTAAATATTGAAATACGCATGGAGGTCTTCTCCCGGTGGATGTCCGGGCAAATCATAATTTTCTCCTAATTCTAAATCAACTCCATCGGTCGCTTTGTCATCAATTCCAAATTTTAACAAATTAAATTCGCTACCGAAATGATTTTTTATTTTTAATTGCTTTTGCCAGCTAAACTCTTCTTGAGAGTATGCAGTTGAAAAAATTAGCAATGCTACTATTAAATATATTATTATTCTTTTCATTTTTTAATGACGTTTCAATTTTTATTTAATTATTTAATTTGTCAAAGAAAAAGCAACTTTTTTAAAACTCAATTTAATAAAAAAAAGAATATAATGATTAATGATTAATGATTAATGATTAATGATTAATGATTAATGATTAAT
>CAZCLJ010000340.1:0-4805 GCA_964499465.1 uncultured Hyphomicrobiales bacterium | reverse complement strand
TAAAACACAAATAATTTCCTCTATTCAAGTGCCATTACTCTCAAGAGGGGAATAAGAATTGTGGTATAAAATATAAGAACGTATCAGCCCTGCCCTACCCCCCTTTTTCAAAGGGGGGAATTATTACATATTTTCTTTCCCCCCTTTTTCAAAGGGGGGTAGGGGGGATTTCTTGGTGCTGTGCTATATTTCATCGTTATTGTAAAAAAGATATCATTGGTAATTCCCAAATGAAGTAAGTACTTTATTTAAGATAATAGAAGACCTTTATTTAAATTGAGATGACATCGCTAAAAGTGTAATTCCGACACGGTGCTTTTGAGTCATACTATCAGCAAGCTGATAGCATGACAAGAGATAAGTCATGCTATCAACTTGTTGATAGTATGACTTTTGCTCTTCATTTCGTTCATTTCTCCAAAAGTAAATCTCTTCGTTTATATTCGCCTCAAAATGATTTTTTTCGAACTCTCCTTGGTTAATAAAACGGCTTAATCCTTAACTTTGTTTATTTAACAATCTGTTTATTTCATTTATTAACACACTTTTGGATATAGGTTTAGAAAGATAACCATCGAAAGTAACGGTAGTATTGCTAAATTCTTCATCATTGACAGTGTATGCGGTTTGTGCAATAAATGAAATGTCACTATTAAATTGTTTTATTTGCTTCATAGTATCATAACCAGTAATGTCCGGGAGATTTAAATCCATAAGAACTACTTTTATATTAGGATTGTTCATGCAAAGATTGATTGCGTCTTCTCCTGTTGATGCCTGATAAATATTGAAGTTTGAGTTTTTCAAAGTGGACTTATAATAAATCATACTTGTTGGGTCATCTTCCACAATAAGTATTTCTGGTTTTTCATTATCAATTGCCGAAGGAGAGTCAACATTTTTAATTTGCTTAGTTTTAGATTGAATTATTGATGCTGGTAATAAAACCCTAAATGAAGAGCCAATTCCAGATTCTGAAGAAAACTCAATTTTTCCGCCAACTAATTCAACAAGTCCTTTTGCGATAGATAATCCGATGCCAACTCCCAGATGAACACGGGTTCTTGAGTTATCAATTTGCTCAAATTTATTGAATACACGCTTTTGGTCATCTTCAGAAATACCGATACCTGTATCTTTAATTTCAAATATTAAATAATTCTCATTAGTATAGCAATAAATGCCAATCTTTCCAACATCAGTGAACTTAAAAGCATTGTCTATAATACATATTAAAGCATCATAAAGTACTTTTCTATCGGAATTGATAAGCATTTCCTTAGTTTCATCAATTTTGTATTCAAATTCAATATTGTTTTGAGCAGCCAAATTAACAAACATAGAAAACAAATCTTCAACTAATCCTTTGATATCGAAATATGCATAATAAACATTAATCTGTTTGGTTTCAATCATTGCAATACCGATAACATTATTGATTAACGTGGTTAATCTGTCGGCAGCATTCCTTAAATGAAACAAATACTCCATTTTTGTCTCTTCGTCTAAAGCACTTTCCTGTAAAAGAGTAGAGAAACCAATAATTCCATTTAATGGGGTCCGAAGTTCGTGAGTAACATTGCGAAGGAAGGCAGTTTTTAGTCTTTCACTTTCTTCTGCTTTTTCTTTAGCGTCAATCAGTTCTAATTCGTATTTCTTTTTCTCATCAATATTATGAGCCATTCCCTGATAGGATTTCTTTCCGTTTTTATCAGTAATAAGTTTAGTGTTTGTTCTAATCCATAACAAATTATTATTTTTAGTTTTTATCCGATATTCAGTAGGATGCAAATTATTAATTTCCAAATCTATTAATGATTGCTTTATTTTTTCTATATCTTCTTCATAGACAACATCAAAAATATGTTTACCGATGTAGTAGTCAGCAGTGTTGCCTGTTATTTTGAAAACACTTGGAGACATATAAACAAAATAACCTTTTTCATTGAAAATATACATTGCTTCGTTAATATTTTCAACAAGGTTTCTGTATTTCTCTTCAGTTTGAATTAAAGTTACTTTTGTAGATTCGATTTCTGAAATATCAGATTCAATATTGATAATAACAGTCCTGTCTTTCCAGTTAACGAGAGCAGAATTCACTAAGAGTTCGAACCGATTGCCAATGCTATTTTGAAGTGTAACTTTATAATTTATATTTCCTTTTTCTTTTAGTTCAAGCATCCTTTTTTCAAACAATGACTTGTATTCAGAAGAGTAAATTTCCTTTATATTTTTGTATGATAATTCTTCTTTTGTTAAGCTATGGAATTGAGAAGCTTTACTATTAACATAAAGTATGTTACCATTAAAATCATAAATAATAATGGAGGCAGGCAGAATATCTAAAATAGTTGATTGAATTTGTAATTGTTGAACGGCTTCTTTTAATTCACTTTCAATTAACTTTCTTTCTGTAATATCTCTGCAAAGACAAAATATAAATTTTTTCCCGTTAATATAAGCAGCATTAGTAGAAATTTCGACATCATAATAAGAATTATCTTTTCTTTTATGTTTAGTTTCAAAGAAATCACCTTCTTCAGTAACTTTTTTAATAATTTCTAAAAGTTCTTCTTTCGACCATTTTGTATCCCAGTCCCAGAGATAAAGAGAGTCCATTTCCGCTAATTGGTAACCCAACATTTCTGCGAACTTAAGATTGCTTTCAAATGTCTTACCATTTTCATCAAGAACTACTATTCCATCTTTAGATTGATTAACCAATACTCTTCTTCTGATTATCTCGCTTGCCAATTCTTCTTCAATAATAGCTTTAGCAATAAAACTACTACAGGCAGCAGCCAAAGATTCAATATATTGCTTCATATCTTCAGGAACGTTTTCCTTTTTATGCGAACCGATATTGATGCATCCGATTACTTCATTTTGATAAGTTAAAGGAACAACAGCAGTTGCAAGGATGCCCTCTTTAAGTTCCAAAGTATTATCAGTTAATTTAGAATGTTGAGATAATACTGTTTTTCCTTCTTTAACAATTTTAGCGTTAAAAGATTCAGAATTATAATGGGAAGAATGTTGAAGGAATTCTGGAGATAAGTTGTTATGAATAATTAAATTTAAATCACCAGTTGCTTTATCAAGCAAATAAATCCCGCCGCAATCCATTCCTGTATTATTTATTATTGAGAACAGGCAATACTTTAATATATCATCTAAACCGGTAATAGTGCTTAAAGTGTTTAAAAATATATATTGACTGTTTAATCTTTCTTCATTTAATTTTCTTTCGGTAATATCTCTGCAAGTAAAGCACAGAACCTCTTTACCATAATACTTAATTAAGGAACCTAATACTTCAACAATAATAATTCTGCAGTCCTTTGTTTTATAATGCCTTTCTTTTAAATGAATTGAACTTTTTTCGAGTAAAATCTGAAGATTTTTATCAATAGAATCCTTTGAATGTGCAATAAAATCATAAAGTGTCATCTTGTAAAGTTCTAATTCACTATATCCTAATGTTTTGTTAAACGATTCGTTTGTCTCAATAATTCTTTTTGTAGTAATATCAATTAAAAAGACTCCATCTAAGCTTTGCTTGAGAATAGCTCTATATTTTTGTTCATTTTCACTTAATAATTTATGATGTTTTTTCAGGTCTGTAACATCTCTTGCAATGCAAAGAAAAGAATTTTTATCCTTGAAATCAATTTGCTTGCATATTATTTCAACTGGAACAGCAAAATCATTCTTTGTATATAATTCAGATTCAAAAGTAATTATTTGATTTCCATTGCTAATATCTTTTAAAAAGAAATTAGCTGTTTTCTCAGATTTTGTTAGTTCAGATAAATTTAATTCCAAAAATTCTGATTTAGAATAGCCATATCTATCCACTAATGCTTGATTTATTTCAAGAATTTTTCCTTCAGTATCATAAATTAAGACCGCATCAGTTAAACTGTTGAATAAATAATCGTATTTTTTTTCTATTTCCTTTAATTCAAAAGCTGTATTTTTTTCTTCAGTAATATTAAAAGCAATCCCCATTATTGTATGCTTTTCTTCTAATTTCTCTACCAATCTGCCAATTACTCTAATCCATATAAATTTGTTTTCATTAAAACTTTTAACACGGAACTCCGTTAGCAAACCATCAGTTTTTCCTGAAAGATGCTCTTTCATCTCAGATTTAACTCTATCTATATCATCGGGATGGACTAAGTCTACTATTTCCTGATACGTTGCATCATTTGTTAATTTAACACCAAATAATTCTGGTTTTCTTTGAGAAAATACCACTTTGCCAGATGGGAAATCAATTTGCCAAAATGCCAATTGCGCCGATTCCATTGCTTTTTCGATTATTTCAATTGTTTTAGTTATCATTTTTATTCATTATTTTTTTTAAATAAATTTTAAAAAAATCTAACTTATAATTTAAAAAATTAATTTATCAATATAAAGAAATATTATACTAAATTTGATTTTTTTTGAAAAAATCTATTAACCTGGATAATTCATCCGATGACTTCCCAGTCATCGGATGAATAGACTCAGTAACGATTTTAGAATTTACTAAAAATTAGAGAAAAAACTTAGATTTTTTACTGAATTTTAAGCAAACGCTTTATAATCAATAATTACTGAATATTTTTTTAAATTTATGAATAATATTGGTTAATTGACGAAAATGATTTATTATTAACTTATGAGGAGTTCTAATAATTCAATTTTTCTTCTTTCCAGCCATACGATGACACTGAGAACTATGTCATCTCCATTGCTAATGTTGTAATTCGTTAAAAGACTTATTATATTGTGTCATTTCGAAACGAAGT
>CAZCLJ010000339.1:0-4808 GCA_964499465.1 uncultured Hyphomicrobiales bacterium | reverse complement strand
CATATAGTTACGTGATAAAAAAGCCGAAGTGGTTCATTAGGAACGAAGTGAAGAATCCAGAGAGTAGTGGAAAAAAAATTTCTGTATTCTTCACTTCGTTCAGAATGACTGTGTTAAGTATTGTCTTCTCCATTTAAATAAAGGTCTTACTTTATAAGGGGGTCGCAAATTACATCTTTAAATGTAACTTTCTTTGAATGCAACTTGGTATTAGAATTTCTTTCAAGCAACACTTTTCGAAAGATTGAGAAATTTTCGGAAAGTTTCTCGGAGCTTTGCGAAATTTAAAAATCTAAACTTTCTTTCACCTCCAATAAAAAAGCATTTGCTTTAACAGTTACTTATATTCTTTTACTTCAATTTCACCTCTAGAAGAATAATAAACTCCTTCTGCTAGTGCAGCCATTTCATCTTCGCCGGGATAAATCTTAACTTCAGCAAGAAAACCAACGTGTTCTTTAATCCAATTATTAAGCATATCAGAATAAGCTAAACCACCGGTAACGATGATGGCATCAATTTTTCCACAAAGGACAGTGGCAGCAGAGCCAACTTCTTTTGCAATCTGGTAAGCCATTGCTTTGTATATTTCTTTACATTTTTCATCTCCTGCCGCTGCTTTATCTTCAACATCTTTAGCATTTGTAGTGCCAAGATAAGCAAACATACCACCCTGACCGGTAATTTTCTTTAAAATTTCAGTTTCAGAGTATTTACCGGAAAAACAAAGCTTAGTTAAAGCTGCAACTGGAAGAGTTCCAGTGCGCTCAGGTGAAAATGGACCTTCACCATTAAGGGCATTATTAACATCAATAACTCTGCCATTTTTATGAACGCCAACTGAAATTCCTCCACCAAGATGCACAACAATTAAACTTAATTCTTCGTATTTTTTACTAATATCTCTTGCATAGCGACGAGCAACTGCTTTTTGATTCAAAGCGTGAAAAATACTTACGCGTGGAAGTTCGGGAAATCCTGAAAAACGGGCTATATCTTCTAATTCATCAACAACAACTGGGTCAACAATATATGCTTTGGTGTTATTTCCAATGGCTTTTGCTATTTCATTAGCTATTATACCTCCGAGATTTGATGCATGCTCGCCCATTATTTCTTTCTTTAAATCAGAAATTAATAATTCATTAACTAAATATACTCCACCAGGGATTGGTTTCAGCAAACCGCCTCTTCCTACTACGGATTCGATTTCATTCAACTTAAAACCCGCTTCTGTTAGCGATTCCATTATTATTTTTTTTCTAAATTCATATTGGTCAATTACCTTGGGATATATTGATATTTCATCAGCCGTATGTCTCAATGTCTTTGACCATAACGATTTATCATCATCATAAACTGCTATTTTAGTAGAAGTAGAACCGGGATTGATTGCTAATATTTTCATTTTTAATCTTTATATATTAATAAAATTTCCAATTAATTTTTATTACTTTACAAAAAAATATATAGTACAAATTTAAGAATAAAATTCGACTTTTTTTTAACATAATATTATATTCTTAATAACAATAAAATAATTAACTCACTTTATTCCAAGTTACTTTTAAAGATAAAATATGATTGTCAGTCATTCCGAAACGAAGAGAGGAAACTCAAACTCTGTGGTGGTAATGACTTGTGAGATTATTCACTTTGTTGCCAATGATATCTTTTATTTTACTCTGCAAAACTAAGCAAACGTTCTTAAATCAGATATCCTACATCTGCAAGATATCAGAACTCCAGACCCTTAACGAAAATAAAAGAGTTAGATGATTTGACTCGTAAAGAACAATTGCTCAAATTCTAACAAAAAGTATGTCATTGGCAAGCGAAGTGAAGAATCTCAAACTCTGTGGTAGCAATGAATTGTGAGATTCTTCGCTGCGCTTCAGAATGACAAGACTGCGAAATACCAAACTACGTAACACAAGGAGTTCTGATATTACAAAATGTCTTACATTAAGATTTTAATAAATTTTATAGTCTTACGTTTATTATTAAAGAATAACGTGTTTTTAAAATTGTAACTCAGAAAAGAAAATAAAACAAGACGTTTTCTTTTTGAGAAACGAACTAAATGAGAACCAAGACCTTTTTACTAACAAATTGATTGTATGGCTAAAACAATTATAAAATTCATATTATTAACTTCAGAACTCCTTACCACATAACGATAATAAAGGAGTTAGGAGATTTGACTCGTAAAGAACAATTACGCGAATTACCCAGAAAAGGTATCATTTCGAAACGAAGTGAGAAATCTCAAGTTCTGTGGAAATAATGAGTTGTGAGATTCCTCACTTCGTTTCGGAATGACATCTTTACTTTTACTCTGCAAAACTTTTTAAATCAGATGTCCTACATCTGCAAGATGTAGGACATCTTTATCTTATGTCATCTCCATTTAAATAAAGGTCTTACTTTATCAGGGGGTTCGAAATGAGAAGACTGCGAAATATCAAACTACAGGCATCAGAAGTTCTGAATATTATCCACTTCGTATCGGAATGGGAAGATAAGTTGAATTTAATACTAACCAATATTTCAATTAATTTAAAATTTATGAAAAACATATTAAACATTTTTACAGCAAACAAAATATTTATTATTTTATTTTCTTGCATTTTGCTATTATTGACTAATACTCTTACATCGCAATCAATTTTAAAACTGCCACTATCTCAGGAAACTGTTAAGCTATGGGATGAATATATAATGAAATATGCACCAAGCGACAGCAGTTTAAAAGTAGTTCAGGAACTTGCAAACCGACACTTCATTTCCGGTCGTGCTGCCGTGTCTTTTGAAGTATTTCAGCATTACAAACATTATTTCAAACGATATGAAGAATATTTTTCACGGCAAATAAAATTATATGAAGAATATATGTTAATTCAAACTCCTGCAGAAGATACAAGAGGTATATATATTAAATATATTACAGAACATCCTGACTCTTTTTATTCATATATTGCGCTTCAACGTCTTGCAGATAAATTTATTGAGAAAAAACAATGGGATTCTGCATCAGTTGTTTTTAAAGAATATAAAAAGTATTTTAAAGACAATAATAAAGATATAGAAACAATAGTTAGTATTCTTGAAAGACCAGAGCAGGAAATTAAAATTAGAAGTATAGGAGAATCAATAAACTCCATTGGAGAAGAATGGGACCCCTGCCCTACACCTGATGGTAAATATCTTTTCTTTTCAGGTAGAAATCGACCTAATAGTTATATTGGCACTGATGTATTTTTCTCAATATTTGAAAATGGGAATTGGACAAAAGCACAAATCCTTGGAACAGCAGTAAATGGGCCAAATGATGAAACTATTGATAATATTTCTCCAGACAACACTACTCTTTTACTATCAGGCACATTTGAAGGAACTTTTGGATATTTTGATATATATACAATAGAAGCAACTGAAAATGGCTGGGAACCTTTAAAGCACCTTCCTTACCCAATAAATACTCCATATACTGACGAAGGTTCCTGTATGAGTTCAGATGGAAAAGCTATGATTTTTACAAGCGACAGGCCCGGCGGAACTGGTGATTTTGTTCAGTATAATACTCCAAGAAATGGTTCTGCTATGGGAAATATGGATTTTTACGTTTGCTTAAAAATAGAAAACGGCTGGAGCGACCCGATAAATCTTGGCAATGTAATAAACACTCCTTATTCTGAACGCTCTCCCTACCTTCACCCAGATGGCAAAACACTTTACTTCTCTTCAGATGGACATCCTGGTTTAGGACGGCTTGATGTATTTAAATCAGTTAGATTAAGTGACTTTTCCTGGACTGAGTGGAGTAAACCAATTAATCTGGGTAAAGATATCAATACAGCAAAAGATGACTGGGGATACAAAGTAGTTCTTACGGGCGATAGTGCTGTCTTTGCATCACAATTCAGAAACGATGGAAATAGTGGCTGGGATATTTATTCCGTCTCCCTTTCCAAAGATTTGATGCCCTCTAAAGTCATTACTATCAAAGGTAAAGTTACAGATCAATATGGTAAGCCACTCTCTGCTGAGTTAGTCTGGGAAAACCTTAATAACGGAGAAAATAAAGGTATTCTTAAAAGCGACCCACATGACGGCTCATATATTATTTTTTGTGAACCCGGTGCAATTTATGGGTATTATGCTTCAAAAAAAGGATATTATCCTACTTCTAACAACGTAGATTTAACAAATATTCAAAATTCAGAATCATTTACTAATAACATAGTTTTATTTTCTCTTCAGGAATTAGTTGACAGCAATATTTCTATAACTGTAAATAATATCTTCTTTGATTTCGATAAATATGAATTAAAAAACTCTTCATATAATGAATTAAACCGTATTGTAGAAATTTTAAAAGAGAATAGTAATTATAAAATAGACATTGCTGGACACACAGATTCTGTAGGAACAAAGGAATATAATATAGTTTTATCTCAAAACAGAGCAGACGCTGTAAAATCTTATCTTATAAACAAAGGCATTGAAAGTGAAAGAATTCATTCTAAGGGTTTTGGTAATGAGTTTCCATTAGAATCAAATCTTACTAAAGATGGAAGAGCTAAAAACAGAAGAGTTGAAATTATGTTTAAGAGTTCCTGATGTCTAGTAGTTTATTATTTCTCAGTCTTGTCATTTCGAACCCCCTGATAAAGGATGACCTTTATTTAAATGGAGATGACATCACTTAACACAGTCATTCTGAACGAAGTGAAGAATCCAGAAAAATTTCTTTTAACCACTACTCTCTGGATTCTTCACTTCGTTCCTAATGAACCACTTTGGCT
>CAZCLJ010000338.1:0-4824 GCA_964499465.1 uncultured Hyphomicrobiales bacterium | reverse complement strand
CGTTTCGAAATGACACAATATAATAAGTCTTTTAACGAATTACAACACTAGAAAACCTGAGTTAATAACCCAATAACCCAATAACCCAATAACCCAATAACCCAATAACCCAATAACCCAATATCCTAATAACTTAATAACCCAATAACATTATCAATTATCAATTATCAATTGTCAATTGTCAATTAATTTTCGCTTTTACCGGATTTTTAAGTCCAGAGTATTTATCTAATTCAGCAGAAACGCTACCGATGAGAATTTTTGTTGAGACTTTAACTGGAATTTTGTTTTCATCATCAGTGAGCCAGATTAAGATTTTACCTTCACTTTTAAAAAGACCTCCTTCAGTAACAAGTGGTTCAATAACCAAGCATCTGAATTTTCCAGCTTCAACTTCAATTGTTTGCTTTCCAAGATATTTAACTCCTAAGCTCCATGTAGTGTCGTCGAAGAAATTTTGAAGTTTTAATATAGAACCTTTTTGCATAGAAGCAATGTCCATAGTTCTAACATAGTAGAAAGCAGAAACAATGTCGTGAACATATTCTGGGACTTTATGTTTTTTGTCGCCGGTAATTGCTAAGTTATTGATTTGGTCAAAAGTTGCCTTATAATCTTTTTTGTAACCACCTTCTCTAATTCTTTGCTTAAATTCCCAGGGAAAAAGTCCTTCAACATCAAGAGCAGTTTGGTATGCGTCGCTAACTTTGTAAATCCATTCCAAACTTTTAAGAGAATTTACCTGAAAGCGAATATCAAAACATTCGCGGTTATTGTGGTAAACCGGACGTGGTAGAATATGGAAATAGCCAGTGCCTGCCTTAAGAAACGAATACATTACCGAATATTCTAATCTTTCACCATAGTAATAGGCATTGTTTTTTAGAGTTCTGTATTTGAAATTTTCTGATTTAGATTTAGAGCTATCCTTATTGTTTTGCAAAGCAGTTAAGTCAGTAGTTCTAAAAATAAAGTATATAAAAAATATGCAAATTACTATCAAAAACGCATTAATACTCTTTTTAATCATAACATTTCTTCTCATATTATATTTTATAGAATTGACGTAATAATACCATTATAAATTTTATTTTTTTTTACTACCCTTTTAAATTCAGAATTATTACAACTGCTAGTGTAATATCCCTTTGAAAATTTTACTATAACATCTTGTCATTCCGACCCCCCTGATAAAGAAAGACTTTTATTAAAATGGAGATGGCATCAATTAACACAGTCATTCTGAGGCGAAGTGAAGAATCTAGAAAAATTTCATTTAACCACTATTCTCTGGATTCTTCACTTCGTTCCTAATGAACCACTTTGGCTTTTATAGCGCGTAAATATATGTATAGCTAATACTTATACAAGTCATACGATAAACAAGTTTATAGTATGACTTTTACAATCATTTTAGCCATACTATCAACTTGTTGATCGTATGGCTTGCTTCTTATTTAGTTCATTTTCTTAAAAGTAAACGTCTTCGTTTATATTCGCCTCAGAATGACCGACAAAATGTGATGTCATTCCGAAACGAAGTGAGAAATCTCAAGTTTCGTGGTAGCAATGACTTGTGAGATTATTCACTTCGTTTCGAAATGACTCAATATAGTAAGTCTTTTAACGAATTATTACAACTGCTTGCTTAAATGAAATAGATAATTTTTCAGATTAGAACTGAAAAATTTTGAATTTGTTTTTTAGAATTGATTTAATTTTGTAAATTTAATATTTATTAATTTGTAATAAAAAAAATTACGATAAATATAAAGCATATTCAGGAAATTGATGACAATTAAAGAAATATATGAACCGATTAGAGAGCATTTAGAAGAATTTGATATTTATTTTAAGCAAAAATTGAATTCAAATGTATCCTTGATTTCATTAATCATAAGCTATTTAACAAAGAAGAAAGGCAAGCAGGTCAGACCAGCATTAGTTTTTTTGTCTGCTGCTGCCTGTGGCGAAATTAAAGAAAGAACATATAACGGTGCTGCAATGGTAGAAATGCTTCATATTGCAACCCTTATTCACGATGATGTTGTTGATGAAGCTGATAAAAGACGTGGAATGGCATCCATAAATGCTGCTTGGAACAACAAAATTGCAGTGCTAATCGGAGATTTCCTGCTGGCAAAAGGAATGCTTTCTGCTATTGACAATAGTGAGTTCAATTTCCTGAAAGCTACATCAAATGCAGTTCGCCGTATGAGCGAAGGTGAACTTTTGCAAATCCATAATAGTAAAAAGCATAATATCGAACTTGATGTTTATTTTAAAATTATTTCCAATAAAACCGGTTCGCTACTTGCAACCTGCTGCGAAATCGGTGCTATTAGCACCAATGAAGATTTAACAGTCCAATCCAATTTTAGAGAATTCGGTGAAAATCTCGGAATTGCTTTTCAAATAAAAGATGATATTTTGGATTATCAGGGAAAAAGCGAAATTCTTGGAAAACCTATTGGAAACGATATAAAAGAAAAGAAAATTACTCTACCACTGATTTATTCTTTATCTAAATCGGATAAATCTGATAAAAAGAAAATTATTTCATTAATTAAAGATGGAAACCCAAAGAAAAAGGATATTAATTTTATCAGAGATTTTGTAATTAAAAGCGGTGGAATGGACTATTCTGAAAAAATTGCAAAGGAATATTCTATTAAAGCAATTAGTTATATTGAAAATATTCCAGAAAGCATTTATAAACAATCATTAATTAATTTCGCAAATTTTGTTATTGAAAGAAATATTTAATGAATGAAGAAATTACTCTACTTTTTGCTGTTGAAGCAGAACAGTTATTACTTTCCGGATTTGTAGAAGAAGCTATTGATTTGTTAAAAAAAGGAATTGAGAAATTTCCAGATTACTCCGCTGCTAATGCTATTCTTGCTAAAGCTTATACTCTTCTTGGAAAAGATGATGATGCCAATCAAACTATTAATAACTTAAAAGAAACAAATTATTTTTACAGTAAAATCGGTTTCAATTCTGAATCTGCCACTATATTAAATCCTGATTCATTAGCACCTTCTATTGATTTTAATGAAAACTTTGAAGGCAATCCTACTTTTCAGAGTTTTACTGATTTGCCAACAAATGAAAATGATATTTCAAATGATTCCGAAGAACAAGCAGAAGAATCAATTAATGATTTTTCAAATTTTAATAATAATTCAAATGACAAAGAAGAAGCAGATTCCGAAGAAGAGATAACAAAAGTTGATGAAAGCACTGAAATTGATGATTTGTTAAAATCTTTTGATACAGCAGAAAATTTCGAAGAAGAGAAAACAAAAGAAACTGAAAACATTGAAATTGAAGATTTGTTAAAATCTTTTGATACAGCAGAAAATTTCGAAGAAGAAGAAACAATAGAAACTGAAAACATAGAAATAGAAGATTTGACGGAATCTTTTGATACAGCAGAAAGTTACGAAGAAGTAAAAACAAAAGAAGACGAAAATCTGGAAATAGAAGATTTGCAAAAATCTTTTGATACAGCAGAAAATTTCGAAGAAGAAGAAACAATAGAAACTGAAAACATAGAAATAGAAGATTTGACGGAATCTTTTGATACAGCAGAAAGTTACGAAGAAGTAAAAACCAAAGAAGAAGAAAATCTGGAAATAGAAGATTTGTTAGAATCTTTTGATACAGCAGAAAGTTTCGAAGAAGAAGAAACAATAGAAACTGAAAACATAGAAATAGAAGATTTGACGGAATCTTTTGATACAGCAGAAAGTTACGAAGAAGTAAAAACCAAAGAAGAAGAAAATCTGGAAATAGAAGATTTGTTAGAATCTTTTGATAAAGAAGTTCTATCTGAAGAAGAAAATTTGCTTGAAATTGATGATTTTGAAGATGAAATAAAGAAAGTTGAAATCGAATCAGATTTGAACTCTGCTTTAGATGAAATCAAGGGTAGTAGTGAATTTGAAGAAGAAGAGAATTTCATTGAAAGTAACGAATCAGATGTAATTGATGCAAGTTTCGATAGCAATATTGAAAATGAAGTAAGTGAAAATAAAGATATTGAACAAGACCTAGAATCAATTAACACAATTGAAAATAACGATGAAAAGAATAATATTTTAGAACTGAACAGTTTAATTGAAGATTTTAGCATTTGTAATGATTCTGAAATTAATCTCGGATTTATTGATACAAGTGAAAAACTTTTTAATCAAGATTGTGAAGAATTTGATATTGATGAATTTATAAAAAAAAACAGCATTAAAAAAGAAAAAAAAGATTTTTCAATTCCTTTCATAGATGAGGAAATGAAAAGAATACCTTCATTAGTCCATCCATTTAAAAATTTTGCTTACAAACCGATTAAAATATCTTATACTGAACATTTAAAATATATTGATAAGATTTTTAATCTCGAAGATGATAAAAAAATCATTGGCTTGCATTTTCTTGGAAAAAATATTAGTTCAGAACTTTATGCCGATGAAATTTTACATACTAACGAAAAATCAGAAGAAAAAACTAAAGTAAATGAAAACTATAGTTTTGCATCAGAAACCATTGCACGAATATACCGGCAGCAAGGTGCTTTTAAAGAAGCAATCGCTGCATATAAGGAATTAATGATATCCGACCCTACCAAAAAAGAATACTACCAAGGTGAAATTACTCAAATGATGGAAAGCTAAAACCAAACCGCTAACTAATAGTGCAAAATCATAATGTCATTTCGAAACGAAGTGAGAAATCTCAAGTTCTGTGGTAGCAAGGAGTTGTGAGATTCTTCGCTGCGCTTCAGAATGACAGATTATATTACCATTATTGTTAACGGTTTGG
>CAZCLJ010000337.1:0-4832 GCA_964499465.1 uncultured Hyphomicrobiales bacterium | reverse complement strand
AATGACTAATGATTAGTGATTAATGATTAGTGATTAGTGATTAGTGATTAGTGATAAATGATAAATTACTGACAGCTGACAGACGATTACCGAAAACCATAAACCATAAACTATGAACCATAAACGGAAAAATTGGGAATTTGTTATTTGTCATTCGTCATTAGTAAAAGAAATAATACTAATGACCAATGACTAATGACTAATGACTAATGATTAGTGATTAGTGATTAGTGATTAGTGATTAGTGATTAGTGATAAATTACTGACAGCTGATAGCTGACAGCCGACAGCCGACAGCAAAAATAATTAACAATTAATAATTAACAATTATTGAGATTCTTCGCTGGCGATCCTAATGAACCACTTTGGCTTTTTTAAGAAGTAACTATATGTATAACATATAATTATAATGATTTAATGTGTAAGAGGAAGTCATCGGATGACTGCCAGTCATCCGATGACGAAAAAGTTCATTTTCTTAAAAGTAAAAGTCTTCGTTTATATTCGCCTCAGAATGACGTGGAAATTCCCTTCTTGAAAGGAGCGGGGCTGTGTTCATTTCTCCTTCCCAAGCTGTGCTTGGGGAGGAGTTTTTTTTTATGCAAAAGATGGACTCCACTTTCCAAGCGTGGAGTCCATCTAAAGAAAAAAATAAATTTGCTATAACTATTGAAAATTTATATTTTTGTAGAAACAAGAGAAACATTAGTTTCAATATAAACAATCAAAAAAAGTTGATATGAATAATCCAATTTTACACAATCCTTACAAGGAACCAGAAAAGCATTAGCTCATTTTAAATAATCTATACTTTTATAATACAACTAATTATAATTCTAAAATTTAATTTAAAATATAATGTTTCAAAAAATAATAGAAAACAAAAAAAATCAATGGCTTTACTCTGATGAGTGTACAATAAAGCCAATTATTGATTACATTAAAAATAAAGGACAGTTGAGGGAAGCCCAATGCGAAGCCATTGAAACTTATTTTTTCTTAAAAATTAAAGGAAAAAACAAGCCACTTTGGGAATTGTTTTCAGAAGGTTTCTTTTCAAATTATGAAGATTTATCTAAACTGAATATTAATCAGCAGTCAAGAGAAATCTTTGAAAAAAATAAGGCAGCGAAATCATTATTTGACTTTACAAGATTTAAAATTAAAAATGGAAATGGTACTGAAACATTGCTGCCAGACTTAGAAAAATACATTATAAATAATTCAGAAAAAATAGATTATGAAAATATAATCAAACGAATTTTTTACGGAATTGATTATTCAGACTATCTTTTCAGTTTGCCGATGGGTGCTGGCAAAACCTTTTTAATGGCATCTATCATTTATTTAGATTTATATTTTGCATTAAATGAATCCGAAAATAAAAACTTCGCACACAACTTTATTATTCTTGTTCCTTCAGGTTTAAAAACTTCTATTGTTCCCAGCATAAAAACTATTGAAAAATTTGACCCAACTTGGATTATTCCTGAACCAGCAGCTAGCAAACTAAAAAACATTATAAAGTTTGAAGTTTTAGACCAACCAAAAACAGGGAAGAAAAGTAATAAAGCAAGAAATCCAAATGCTCAAAAAGTAAACAATTATCAGCCATTTGAAGAATTGATGGGGTTGGTGATGGTTGTAAATGCTGAAAAAGTTATTTTGGACCGTTTAGAATTAAATGCCCAAGATGAATTAATTGAAAAAACTGAAGATGAGAGGGATAGACAAGCAAACGAACTTAGAAACCTGATTAGCAAAATACCAAACCTTCAAATTCACATTGACGAAGTTCATCACGCTGCTACCGACGACATTAAACTTAGACAGGTAGTTACTAAATGGAACGCAAACGGAAACATAAACAGCGTTTTGGGATACTCCGGAACACCCTATTTAAGCAAGAAAGATGAAGTTGATATTGCAGATAATATAAAGATTAAATTTTATCAAATCACCAACACTGTGTTTTATTATCCACTGACTGTTGCAATTAAAAAATTCCTGAAAAAACCAAGAGTTGAGCAGGTTAGAGGGCTTAATTCACTTCAAATTATTGAAAAAGGAGTAAATGATTTTCTTACAAACTATGATAATAAAATTTATGACAACAACACCATTGCTAAATTAGCTATTTATTGTGGGAATATCGAAAACCTTGAAGAAAATGTATATCCCTTTTTAATTGATAAAATGAAATTATCTCCAGATATAATTCTGAGATTTCATAAAGGAAACAATAAGTATAAACTGCCTAAAGAAAACGATACTGAATTTGCATCTTTAGATACTCCTCTTTCAAAGAAAAAAATAATTCTGCTTGTTCAGGTCGGAAAGGAAGGTTGGGATTGCAGAAGTTTAACAGGCGTAATACTTTCTCAAAAAAAAGACTGCCCTACGAATATGGTGCTACAAACCTGTTGCCGTTGTTTACGACAAGTTGTTCCAAATAAATTGGAAACTGCTATCATCTGGCTTAATGACGAAAACGCAAAATCCTTGGACAAACAACTGAAAGAAGAACAGCACACAAGCATTGAAGAATTAAATAATCTCGGCAAACCAGACAAAACAGAAATGATTGAACGGTTTTCGAGATTGGATTTTCTTAAACTTCCTAAAATTGATTTTTACCAGTTAAAAGTTGAATATGATACAATTACTGTTGAAGAAAAGACAGAACCTGAAAAGAAAATTAACAATATAAATGTTCAGAATCAATTTAATAATGCACTTGTAATTGAACGGGGTTTAAATCCTAACGATAAGCAAACAAGAGATTTTATGAGCAAAGTTAAAGGCGAACCTGCAAACTTTTATAATTGGTTGTTTGAAATTGCTAAAGGAAGTTTCAATACTATTTCTATAAATGACTTAATGCAATTCGGAACAGAACTTGAAATGCTCTTCCAAAAAATAACAGTAGAAGAAAAAAAAGAAAGATTTTATAATGAATTATATAATCATACAAAAATTCAATCTGAAATCCGTTTGGCTTTTCATTGTAAACGGAATTTTGAAACTAAATCTGAAATCATACCCGATACTGCTCAAATGCTTATTGTTAAAAAGTTAGAGAGTATTCCAAATAATAATATGCTTTATCCTGATAAAGAAGAAACACAAAGAATACGCACAATGGATGGAAAAAATATTGAACCGGTTGAACAGTCAGAAGAAGCTTTTAAAGAATCGTATCAAGTTATGGTTGAATCAATGGAAAAATCTGGATTTCATTTTTTCTCTGAAACTTATACTTATGAAGAACACGTTAAACGAAATTCTCTTACTCTGGCTATTAGTGCAAAAAACAGAACATTTCATTACCTGCCTTACAATTTCATACAAAGTAAATTTGAAATGGAATTCCTGAAAGAAGCACCAACACTCAAAGAAGTTAAAGACAGAAACCTTGAAGTTTACTATAATGGTGAAAAAGATTTAACTGACTTTAGAATTTTATGCTTTGCAAAAAAAGGTAATAACTACCAACGGGTTGGTTTATATACACCCGATTTTTTGTTTATTAAACGCAAAGATGAAGCAATAGCTAAAGTTTTAATTGTGGAAACCAAGGGAAGTGGATTTGCTGAACAAACAACTTTTAAACTTCGTAAGAAATTTATGGAAACCGAGTTTTTGCAAATGAATAACGATAAATTCGGTTACAGGAAGTTTGAATACCTGTTTTTACAGGACGATGCAAAGTTCGATGATAACCTAGCAAAACTAAACAAAACCATTGTTGAATTTTTCAAGGATTAAAAATGAAAGAACAAAATAATAAATCTGAAATAATTCTTTACCAAACTGAAGATGGTAAAACTAAAATTGATGTTTTATTATCAGACAATTCTGTTTGGCTTTCACAAAACCAAATTGTGGATTTATTTCAATCTTCAAAATCAAATATTAGCGAGCATATTAAACATATTTTTGAAGAAGGTGAATTATTTGAAGAAGCAGTTGTTCGGAATTTCCGAACAACTGCTTCTGACGGAAAAAATTACAACATTAATTATTACAACCTTGATGTAATCATTTCTGTTGGTTATCGTGTTAAATCTTTGAGAGGCACTCAATTTAGAATTTGGGCTACTGAACGTTTGCGGGAATACCTTATTAAGGGCTTTACAATGAATGACGACTTACTTAAACAAACGGGTAGAGCCGGATATTTTGAAGAATTATTAGAAAGAATTAGAGATATTCGTTCTTCCGAGAAAGTGTTTTATCGTAAAGTGCTTGAAATTTACGCCACAAGCATTGATTACAATCCAAATTCAGAAACTACAAAACTTTTTTTTCAAACTGTTCAAAACAAGTTACATTGGGCTGCACACGGCCATACTGCGGCTGAAATTATCTTCCAAAGAGCAAATGCAAATTCGCCATTTATGGGGTTAACTGTATTTAAAGGGAAAAAACCTACTAAAAATGAAGTTGCTGTTGCTAAAAACTATCTTAATGAAAAGGAAATTTCTGTTCTTAACCGTCTTGTTTCTGCTTATCTTGATATTGCTGAAGTTAATGCTATGCAAGGCAAAGCTATGTATATGAAAGATTGGATTGAGATGCTTAATGGTTTTATTAAAATGTCGAGACAAAATATTTTATCTGATGCAGGGAAAATTTCTGCCGAACTGGCTGAAAAGAAAGCTCTTGCAGAATACGAAACTTATAAAAGTAAATCTATTGATGAACTCTCTGAAGTTGAAAAGCAATTCCTTGAAAGCATTGAAAAAACGCATAAATTGTTAACAAAAAAATAATTATTAGTGATTAATGATTAATGATTAATGATTAATGATTAATGATTAATGATTAAT
>CAZCLJ010000336.1:0-4833 GCA_964499465.1 uncultured Hyphomicrobiales bacterium | reverse complement strand
TCTTTCTAAACTTTATATCATCTCTATTTAAATAAAGGTCTTGCTTTATCTGGGGGTTCAGAATGACATTATGATTTTGTATTATTAATTGGCGGTTTGGTGTGAAATTACTTGTATTTCTACTTTCTCATATCCTCTTAAAAAACTTTATTGACGATATAGAAATAACTATTAAAGAACAACCTACAAATATATTAATAAACAAAAATAATAGTGATTCATTTTGTAAAAGGTAACTAATACAGGCAAGAAAGCAAGAAATTGCATTAATAAAAAAGTTTATTTTCAAATCTTTATTCTTTGATACTATCGGAATAATGAAAAGAGAGGATAAACCCAAAAACAAGGTCCAGCCCAAAAGTGCTATTGAATTCATTGCGGAAAGGGGATTTGCCTGTAAAAACAGTTCTAATCCAGCGCTCGTTCCTTTATCCAAGTTCATTCTTACAGCACTTATTTGAATAAAATAATTTATACTAGATAAAATTGTAAATCCCAAAGCAAAAAGCAAACTCAAGCGGGCTGCAGGTTTCTTTGATTCTTCTGAACAGTCGTAAAAAGAATTAATTAGCATTAAATAAAAAAAGCTAAAAAGCAATACAAAAATCTTTGCTAAATTTTGAAAAAACTGATTATTTGAATTAACATAAGTAAGATAATCATTGAAATTTGTCCAGACGAACAAAGGCGATGTAGTAGCTATGACTACAAAACAAACAATCCATACTACAAGCGAAATATGCATCAGAATTGATGACCAAAAACCAATTTTTCTTGATAAAGGATTCATATTTAACACTATGTTTATTTGAAAAAAATAGTTAGAAAATATTAAACTTTCCGAAAGCCGATTGTCTTTCGGAAAGTAAATTTATAAACGAGAAATTTCTTTCAATTAGGAAAGGTTCTGATTAGGAAATAATATTTATTTAACTCACCTTACGCAATTCCTCTTTTAAGAAATGAAAAAGTATAGTGTTGATACATTTTTTTTATCCACTAATCTTATTCCCCTCTTGAGAGGGGCAGGGGTGTGTTCTCATGGTTGATAATAAGCAATCAATTCTGTTTTAAAGTATGTTCGTTGTAATTAGTATGGTTCTTATGATAATCAAAACGTTTTAATTAAATAAGCCGCATAAATCGTTGTTTAAAGGATTACTTCTTGTTCCAAGATTCATTATTGGAAAAAGGAAAAAGAACACACCCCTGCCCCTCTCAAGAGGGGAATGAGTAAGATGAGTTATTTAATTATTTCGAGTGCATTGTCCAGTGTTTTGCAAATTGAGAAAACAAGGTTAAGTTTCATAACGCTGAAAAGGTTTTCTACGTAATCATTTGCATTAAAAACAACAAATTTACCGTCAACTTTTGAAACTAAAGCGCTTCCGGAAAGGAATGAGCCCATTACAGGAGAATTTAAAAAGAAGACTTCTTTCAAATCAACTAAAATGTTTTTTAAACCTTTTTTCTGAATTTCCTTAAAAGTCTCACGGATTTGCTCGGCATCTTCAATTGAATGGAAATCTCCAATCATTGTAACAACAGCATAATTATCAAAATACTCGATTTTAATATTGTTGTTCATATTTATTTCCTATTAATTTTAAAAAAATATATTATAAAAAAAGCAAATTAATAAATTTTTACAAATTATTTATCATATTTTATTTAATATTTTCTCTACTTCGTTCGCAATTTCTATTGATGATGTTAAAGCAGGAGATTCTAAACCAATTAAATTAATTAAACCAGCCAACCCCTTGCCGCTTTCTTCCTGAATAACAAAATCTCTGAAATCTCCTCTTTCCGTCTGTAGCTTGGGGCGAATTCCTGCTTGGTCCGGGGATAAATCTTCAAATTCCAATCCTTCTATATAGCTTGCTCCTGCCTTATAGAATTTTTCCTGTAAGGAATCCGGAACAGAATAATCTAATGTTCTGCTATTTAAAAATTGCACATCTGGACCGAGTTTAAGCGAACCAGACATATCAATCGTTAAATGAATACCAAGACCAGCTAATTTTTTTTGTGGAGTTGGGTAAATCAAATGATGAGCTAAATTGCTTTTGCCCGGCTTAATCCTAAAATAATGCCCCTTTGCATAATTTATTTTATAATTTGCTTTTTCTATATCAATTCCGCATCTTGCTGCAACTGTATCGCAGTCAAGTCCGGCAGCATTTATTAAGTATTGAGAAGTTACTGAAAAAACATCGCCATCTTTCGTTTCGATTTCAATTTCAAATAAATCATTTTTCTTTTCTGCTTTTGAAAACATATGATGGAAAGCGAAATCTGCTCCGTTTTCTTTAGCAATATTAAAAAGCACATTCATAAAAGAATGACTGTCCACAATCCCTGTATCTGGTGACCAAAGTGCAGAAACGCATTTTATATTCGGTTCCATTTCCTTTAATTTGCTTAACGGAAATTCCTGAATATTTTCAACTCCGTTGTTTTTAGCATTCTTTAATAGCCGTTCCAATTCAATAGAATCTTCGTCATTTACAGCAACGATGAATTTCTCCACTCTTTTGTGTGGAACATTATGTTTTTCTAAAAAAGGATAAATATTTTTATTTGCCTGAACACAAAGTTTTGCTTTTAGAGAATTTGCGGGGTAGTAAATTCCGGAATGAATGACCTCGCTGTTCCTTGAACTTGTTTCCAGTCCAAAACCGGAATTACGCTCTAAAACAAGCACGCTTCTACTTTTTGAAAGATTGGCAGCAACAGCAAGCCCAACGATTCCTGCACCAATAATTACAACTTCATAATCCATTTTTCAACTTTATTTTTTAATTTTACGTCTATATTAAAATGTAAAATTAAGTATAAATTAGAAATAAAAAAATTGGAAGATACTATTGTAGCATTGGTAACCCCGCCGGGCATTTCCGGAATTGCAATGGTTCGGATAAGCGGCAAAGATGCAATACGAATTGCCGATTCCTGCTTCGTTTCAAATAAAAAAATTGCAGAAGCAAAGAGCCACACAATATTAGTAGGAAATATAATTTACCAAAACACCGTAATTGACAGCTTAGCAGCATTGATTTTCAAAAATCCACATTCCTTCACAGGCGAAGATACCGTAGAATTTACCTGCCACGGCGGATACATTGCATCGGAAGAATTAATCAGGGTGCTTAAAGAACTTGGAGCAAGATTAGCAGAGCCGGGCGAGTTCACTAAACGGGCATTTTTAAATGGGAAAATGGATTTGACACAAGTGGAAGCTGTTGCCGATATTATTCATTCAATTTCTGCTCCCGCCTGCCAAATTTCAGCACGACAACTTTCAGGTGGTCTTTCTGAACAGATTCATTCTTTTAGGAAGCAGCTAATCAATATCTTGAGTTTGCTGGAATTAGAACTTGATTTTGCTGATGAGGAAATCGAATTTGTTGATAAATCCAAAATAATTGATTTAATTAAAAATGCACGTGAGTTTTGCATCAATTTAGCAAATTCTTTCCGCTCTGCACAAATACTTAGGAATGGCTTCTATGTTGCCATAAGCGGTTACCCTAATTCTGGCAAATCCACTCTCTTCAATACATTATTAAAGAAAAAACGCTCTATCGTAAGCGACATTCCGGGAACTACCCGCGACTACATTGAAGATACTTTTTACATTAACCAAATACCAGTAAAACTTATTGATACTGCCGGGCTGCGTTCTTCCGATGATTTCGTCGAAATTGAAGGAATTAAAATGGCAGAATCCATTTTAGAACAAGCAGATTTGAATCTGATAATTAACGATATAAGCATTAGCGAAGAAAATTCGAGTAAGCTTTATAATGAAATAAAAAATAAATTTCCAAATTCAGTTACAATTTTAATTCAAAATAAAATAGATAAAATTGATTTTACTGCCGATTTGAAAGAAGAAGGAATTTGCTATATTTCAGCTAAACAAGGAATTGGAATTAAAGAGTTAGTCAATATGATTGAAAAAGAATCAAACCGTTCTATAGTTCAGACAAATGAGTATTTGATTAATGAGCGACAAAGGGATTTGCTTTTGCGGGCGTCTGATTCTTTAGAGTTAGCAGAAGCAAGTGCAAAAAGCGATTTTCAAAATGAGATTATTGCAATTGATGTGAGAAATGCGATAAAACCGCTTGGTGAACTTACAGGCGAGAACTGGAGCGAGGAAGTTTTAAACAATATTTTTTCAAATTTTTGTATTGGTAAATAATGAGGAAATATTAGCTCTTTTAAACTCCTTCCCAAGTTGCACTTGGGAAGGAGTAACAAAACTTATTTAAACTCCTTCCCAAGTTGCACTTGGGAAGGTTGATTTCTTTTAAAGTTGTGCTTAAATTATTTTATACCAAGTTGCTTTTAATAATAAAATATGTTTATTTGTCATTCCGAACCCCCAGATAAAGCAAGACCTTTATTTAAATGGATATGACATCACTTAACACAGTCATTCTGAACGAAGTGAAGAATCCAGAAAAATTTTTTAACCACTACTCTCTGGATTCTTCACTTCGTTCCTAATGAACCACTTTGGCTTTTTTGCATATAAGTATATGTAATACATATATTTATAATGATTCTATATGCTTATGGAAGTCATCGGATGACTGGCAGTCATCCGATGACTAAAAAGTTCATTTCCTCAAAGTAAACGTCTTCGTTTATATTCGCCTCAGAATGACAAACAAACGTAACGATGTCATTGGTAACCCCAAGATAAAGCAAGACCTTTATTTAAATGGCGATGACATAACATAATCAGGACTTATGAAAAATAGAACGTCAAAATCCCCCCTACCCCCCTTTTTCAAAGGGGGGAGAAGAATTTTCTTTTTA
>CAZCLJ010000335.1:0-4833 GCA_964499465.1 uncultured Hyphomicrobiales bacterium | reverse complement strand
TATTTTTTTGGAGTGAAGTTTTTTTTTGATAAATACGAGATTTATTTCACCCCACGCTTCGGCTTTTGTAGGAATTGAGCGGGCCAACTAAGTAAAAACATTTTACAATTTCCAAACTTACCAGGTTTAGCCGAGTTTGGTAAGTTTTTTGTTTTAAACTTACAAATCTCCTTACTAAGTTGCACATGATAAGGAGAATCGAAAGCTGGTAAATCATTACTTCTGTGTAAATTAAAATATATTTTTTATATTTGTGTCATAATAATATGTTGCATTATTAAATTTATCAAAAAATGGAAAATATTCAACAAGCAGAACAATTAGACTTTAGTAAAGTCTGGTTTATGTTTCAGGAAACAAACAAAGAAACAGATAGAAAGTTTCAGGAAACAAGTAAGCAATTTCAGGAAACAAACAAAGAAACAGATAGAAAGTTTCAGGAAACAAGTAAGCAATTTCAGGAAACTGATAAGAAGTTTCAGGAAACAAGTAAGCAACTAAAAGAAACAGATTTGAAAATTCAAGAGATGAAAAAAGTTCTTGAAGCTCAAGCTATTGAAACAAATGAGCAAATTAAAAAGATTAGCAAAAAGATGAGTGAAGGTGAAACTCGCTGGGGTAAATTTGTTGAATCTTTAGTCGATGGCGATTTGCTAAATCTTTTAACTGCAAGAGGTATTGATATAACAGTTACAAATACCAGAACAAAATCCCGAGATAAAAATAAACCCTTTGAATTTGATATTATTGCAGAAAATGGGAAAGATGTTGTTATTGTTGAAGTTAAAACAACTTTATCTGTTGATGACGTGAAAGATTTTTTAAAGGATTTAGCAAATATTAGAGACTTACTGCCCAAATATAAAGATAAAAATATATTTGGAGCAGTTGGATACATAACAGAAGAAGGAGCAAGCACAGTATTTGCCCAGAAAAAAGGTCTGTATGTAATCAGAGCTACTGGCGACAGTTCAAGTATAATCAACGAAGAGGACTTTGAGCCAAAGTGCTGGTAATTTCCTTTAAATATACAGCAGCTACCGCTTCGGCTTTCGTTGGAATGGAGCGGGACGCCGAAGTGAAAACATTTTAAAATTTAAAAAGTAAGAAAGATTTTTTATATTTTGCTATTAATAAGCATAAAAATAATTGAAAAAATAAATAATGTTTTGTAAATTAGTAAATATTTTCATTGTTTTACTTTATTAGATAATAAATTATGGAAACAGATTACAATATAGTGAATGCTTACTTTAAAGTTCCAAAAACAATACCAATCAAAGATTTTCAAATTAGTGGAAATGAAAAACTGATTTACAAGGAAGTTATACTATACGATACCTATCCTTATCGACCTGAAATTATTATATTCAATAATGTAAAATATGAACTATCTAAAAAATTAGAATGTAAAGTAGTTTTTGAAGAAAACTATTACCTTATTTCTAATGATGAATTAAATATAAACGTTTGGGGACAAACCAGATACGAAGCCGAAGAAGCATTTTCGTTTTCTTTCTATTCTCTATATCAAAACTATGCAAAACAACCTGACGCAAACCTAACTGAAGATGCAAAAATATTGAAAGAAAAATTGTTGAACCTGGTAATAAAGGAATATTGATGCATCCGCTTTCTACTTTCTCAAATAAAAAAACAACTTTCTTTTGACAATACAAGCGAATTTGAAGATTTTTTAAATTGTCCTTTCACAGAAACAGATTATTTGGAAATGTTAAAAAGAAAGAACATAATTAATATTTAACTTATGACAAATAATCCGCTTCGGCTTTCGTTGGAATGGAGTTGGACGCCGAAGTGAAAGAAAAGCATCTATTTCCCAAGTACAACTTCAGAACTCCTGATGCCTCGTAGTTTGTTGTTTCGCATATTTTATAATAAAAAGTTAAATTTTAATATGAGTATTTCCAATAGGGCATTAGTTATTAGTTATTCGTCATTAGTAGTTACAAACTAATGACCAATGACCAATGACTAATGACAAATAACTAATAAGATAATATTTGCTAACTGCGAAATCATTCTTTACGGGACAAATCTCCTAACTCCTTTATTTTCTTTATGGGGGCTGGAGTTCTGAACTTAGTAAGGTTATGAAAAAAAACCATAAACCAATAACATTTCCATTTAAGCCAGCAGTTCTTAAATTCTTTATGAATACTAAAGATTTTAGCTTATTTTTGCATAAATGAAAAATAGAATTTAAGAATAAAAGTAAATGACAATATTTTCCTGTAATAATTTATCAAAACAATTCGACATTGGGATTTTATTCGATAGCATTTCTTTTGGATTGGAGCAAGGTGAAAAGCTCGGTGTAATCGGTAAAAATGGTGCCGGCAAAACTACTCTGCTGAATATAATCGCAAATACTGAATTTCCCGATGAAGGAAATGTAATTTTCAATAACAGCGTTCATTTTGAATATTTAAGTCAGGAACCCGATTTTGAAAAAGACGAAATCACTCTCGACTGCGTAATGAATGCGAAGCCGGAACTGAACGCTTTCCTTGAAGAATATCACTCGCTTTGCAATAAATTAAAATCCCATTTTGACGAAAAAATCTCTCACAGAGTTCAGGAACTAACCACTATACTCGATTCCAAAAACGCATGGCAACTCGAAACAGAAGCAAAAATCATATTGAGCAAATTAGGCATTGAGGAATTAAATAAGCCGATTAGCCAACTTTCCGGCGGATTGAAGAAACGTGTTGCTTTAGCACGTGCCTTGCTTTCAAATCCTGATTTACTCATTTTAGACGAGCCGACAAACCATTTAGATGCCGATTCAGTGCAATGGCTGCAAGACCGGCTCTCCGCCTCCGGAAATTCACTCCTGTTTGTTACTCACGACAGATATTTCCTTGATGCAGTCGCAAACCGCATTTTAGAAATTGACAGAAAAAAAGTTTTTTCCTATCCCGGAAATTTTGAAAAGTATTTAGAAAGGAAGGAAGCATTTCTTTCTACTCAGGAATCTACTGTAATCCACACCATTAGCCGTTTACGTCAGGAATTAGCTTGGCTGCAAAAAGGTGCAAAAGCGCGCCGTTCTAAGCAGAAAAGCCGTATTGACTGGGTAGAAAAACTGAAAAATGAAGTTGTCAGACCAAAACTAAAAGACATCAAAATTGAGCTTGGAAAAACTTTCATTGGCAGTCGGATAATAGATGCCGTGAATATTTCAAAAGAAATCGGCGGGAAACTGCTTTTTCAAAACTTTACTTACATAGCAAAGCCGGGCGATAAAATTGGAATAATCGGTCCTAACGGAAGTGGAAAATCAACTTTGCTCAACGTTTTAATCGGGCGAATCAAATCAGATTCCGGAACAATAAAAATCGGAACAAATTCCAATATTGGTTATTTCACACAGGACATAACAAATTTGAAGGAAAGTGATTCTGTCATTGGCTCGCTAAGAGAAGTTGCTGAATACATTGACGTTGGAGTAGGCCGCGATAGGTTTTTGACTGCAAAGGATTTGCTGGAGCGTTTTCAGTTTCCAAATAAGCAGCACACAGCTTTAATTGGCACGCTTTCCGGTGGCGAAAAGCGGCGGCTTGCTCTTCTCAAAGTGCTTATGGCAAATCCAAACGTTGTTTTGCTCGACGAACCAACAAACGATTTCGATATTCAAACTCTCAATGCATTGGAAGAATACCTCGAAGACTTCTACGGCACTTTGCTAATCGTTTCTCACGACAGGTCTTTTCTCGACAAAACTGTTTCAAATATTTGGTCTTTCGATGGAAAAGGAAATATTAAAGAGTATCCCGGCAATTATTCTGATTATTTAGAAAAGAAAGAACAGGAGCAGAAGCAGAGAAAAATTGATGCAAGGGAAAATGATACCCAAAGCAAAACAAAATATTCAAATCCAAACCAGAAAAAAAGACTTTCTTATATCGAAGAAAGAGAATTTAAGAAGCTCGAAAAGGAAATACAGGAAATTGAAAACAAGCTAAACGAGCTAAATGAGAAAATTCATTCCGGAGCGCTTAGTGATTACAGGGAATTGGAAAATATCGGAATAAATATAACAGAATTAGAGCAGGTTTTAGACCAAAAAACAGAGCGATGGTTCGAACTGGGGGAGAAAATAGGGTAGGGGGCAGGGCTGATACGTTCTTTGAAATACTCTATTACAGCCATACGCTCAACAAGTTGATAGTATGGCTTTTGGCAATTTCTATTTACTTTTTAGAAAAAAATTTATATTTTTATGCTACTTGTAAAATATTTTTACTTAATTAAACATTCTATTAATTGAATTTTTATAATTATTTCTATAAAAATAAAATACTTAGAACTTATAGCCATACTATCAACTTGTTGATAGTATGGCTTCAAGAGAACGTATCAGCCTGGGTAGGGGATTTAAATCAAAAAAATCACAAATAGCATTTTTAAACTTTCGCAAAGTTAAGAAACTCGTGCGAAATTAAGTAGAAATCTTCTTACTTTGCAAAAGTTTCTTAACTTTGGTAAAGTTTAAAACAAAGATGACATTCTGAAGCGCAGCAAAGAATCTCACAACTCTTTGCTACCACAGACTTGTGAGATTTCTCACTTCGTTGCCAATAACAAATGACTAATTGCCAATAACTAATAGAATGATATTTGCTAACTGCGAAATTGTCTCGTAAATAATAATTGCGCAAATTATCCGAATAAAATGTCATTCTGAACGAAGTGCAGAATCTCAAACTCTGTGGAAGCAATGACTTGTGAGATTCTTCACTTCGTTCCTTATGAACCACTTTGGCTTTTTTTGCACGTAACTATATGTATAGCTAATACTTATAC
>CAZCLJ010000334.1:0-4857 GCA_964499465.1 uncultured Hyphomicrobiales bacterium | reverse complement strand
TAGTTACGTGCAAAAAAAGCCAAAGTGGTTCATTAGGAACGAAGTGAAGAATCTCTAGTTCTGTGGTAGCAATGAGTTGTGAGATTCTTCGCTGCGCTTCCTAATGAACCACTTTGGCTTTTATAATGCGTAACAGTATATATAACAAATATTAACGCTGGAAGATATTCCATATCTTGTAGATATGGAATATCTATTCTTGTTCTCCTTCCCAAGTTGCACTTGGGAAGGAAGCTTTCTTTAAAGTTTTACTTTTTAGAATTAATCTAATATCAAAATTCTAAGAAAATTCTTTTAATGATAATTTATTGAGTCTCTTATTTAAGGAAAGTTTAACTTATAAGAAAATATCCTTCCCAAGTGCAACTTGGGAAGGAGAACTTGTGACTTTTTAATATTTGTTTAATACTATCAACTTGTTGATCGTATGGCTTGCTCCTCATTTATTTCATTATCTCAAAAGTAAACGTCTTCGCTTATATTCGCCTCAGAATGACAGACAAACGTAGCAATTTCTTTGGTAACTCATTTAATTTGCTATGGAATCAAAAATTCAAAAATTAGCCAGTAGCTACTTCTTTATACTTCTTGTTGATTTTGTTTAGAAACCAAATTAGAAAATGATAATTTCTTATAAATATATTCTTACTTTCAATTCTCACAAAATTATCGCAACGGGAGCAAATTGTATTGCAATCATTGTAACTTTTATCAAAGAAGAATTGACGTGAACTTTGATAAGATTTGTTATTCCAAATTTCAAGAAGAGGTGTATCAAATGCATTCCCAAAAGAGTGCTTTTTCTGGTAAGTGAAGCAACATGGCAACACGTCTCCATTAGCTGTAATTAACATTGTATCGAAGAGGAAATTGCAAATAGTATTATCAACTACTGGTGGATTGAAATTATTTTTAATATATGGATTATGGTAATCTTTATTTTTCGGCAACCATTTATCATATAATATCATTAATTGTTCCTTGGAAAATTGGTTATAATCTGGCATTTCCTCACGAAATCCCATCGGAATAAAACTGATTCTGGGTGATGACTTCATTGATTTTAACATTTCAACAGCTTTGTCCATCTCATGTTCATTATATTTATTTACAATAAACTGCCAAACTAAAGTAAAATTTGCATTATATTCTGCTTTTAATCTGTCAAGCTCAAGGAAATTCGACCATGCGAGTTCGTAGTTACCTTTTTTTCTAAACTTATCGTAAGTTTCTTTAGAAGCTCCGTCAATAGAAGAAGATATAAAATCAATTCCGCTTTGTGCAATTTTTGGTATGATTGCCTTATCAATGTTTAAATTAGAATGTAAATATACATTCAAATTCAGTTTCTTTGCTAAAGAAATCATCTCAAATATGTCCGGATGTAGAAATGACTCACCATAATGATATAATGATACATTTGTATCAGCAGGTAATTGGTTTATTATTCCTTTATACTCATCAAGAGTCATTAGACGTTGAATATCTTTCCCGATTCTTGAAGTTGAGCATACCGGACACCTTAAATTACAATAATTAATAGGTTCTAATAAAACATTTTTTGGTAATTTTTTTATTGTTGTTTTGGGCTTTGAAACTCTTGATTTGTATTCGCTTAAGAGATTCTTTAATAATCTTATATCAATATACATTTTATTTAAAGTGAATAAAGAAAAAAAATTTAATATTATACTTTTTTAAAAAGTATTTAAAAAATTATACTAAATTACTATATAAAATCTAATAATTTTAAAGATATTTCTAATGAAGCAAAGAATCCATATAGTTGTTAATTGTAAATTATTAATTGTAAATTGGTTGGATAGTGAAATATTATTGATGTCCTGTAATTTCAAGATTATGAACATCTGGTTTTAAACTTTCGCCAAGTTTTATGAAATTTCCTAAAGAGATGTTTGTAATGCTGGCAGATGACAGAATCAATCTTGGTTTTCCCTAAAGAGAATGGACAAAGGAATATTTAAGTCATTGGTCATTAGTAAAAATACAAATGACTAATGTAGTAATTCGTTAAAAGACTTACTATCTTGTGTCATTCCGAACCCCCTGATAAAGCAAGTGCTTCATTTTAATGGAGATGACATATATTAATAAGTTCTTATGAAAATAGAATTGAAGAAATCCCCCCTACCCCACTTTTTCAAAGCTAACGATTATACACAAATATTAGTTCTTGTTTAAAGTAAGTAAAAAAGGGATAGTGTCTTTGAAATTTATTCCGTAGGAATTATATATTTGTAACAGGAATAACCCTTGACTGTGCTTATCCCGTAGGGATTATATATTAAAAAAGCTATTATATAATTAATTCCTACGGAATAAAAAAACACAAAAAAATCATTGTTACAAATATTTTATCCCTATCGGGATAAGTAGAATAGCAGCACGTTTCAAAGATGTGTATAATCGTTAGACCTCTCAAGAGAAGAATGCTTAATGTGAGTTAATAAAAACATCAACTCTCCCCTATTCAGCCAGAAACAAAAGATGTCTTTCTGTCCACTTACTTTACTTTATTTACTTCAATATTTGAAAAAAATTTGTTAATTTTATAATATTATTTAATGTATTGTTTTAAATATTAAAAAAGAAGTAAAATGAAATATTGTAAATTGTTAATGTTTGTGCTTTTAATGATAACCCTGATAACAGCTTGTACTGATGAGACTAATATTATAAACCAAACAGTTACGAAAAAGACTGTTGTAATTATTTCCGATAATTCTCCTACAACAGACATTTTAATTAGGGTGTCAGGAGAAATTATCAGCAAGCATCCAGAGTTCGACATAAGATATATTCAGGTAGAACCATTCAACTATATTGAAGCTTCTTATATAATAGATTTGACTTCCCAAACTCTTCCTAAAGGTTCATACATCATTGGAATTGTTGACCCTGAAACAAGTACAAAAAAAATGGTGTTTAAAGCAGATGGAAAATATATTTTAGCTCCAGACAATGGACTCGCAACACGAATTTTCAACAGAGCTAAAATTGATTCCTTGTATTATACTGAAAATCCGGTTCTAATAGGTGGAGATGTTCAGGAAAACTTGTCTTATGAAGACTTTTATACTGCTACTGTTTCTTCATTTTTATCGAACATTCCACTTAACCAGTTTGGAACAAAAGTAGAAAATCCAGTAAAATTCGATACATTTCCTGCAAAATTCGAGAGCGACACATTGACAGGAGAAATCTCATTTACAGATAATTTTGGCAATTGCGTTGCAAACATCCCAGACAGCTTATTAACACATTTTAAAGTTGGAGATATTTTAAAAATAGAAGCAGGAAACACCCACTTCTTTGCTAAATATGGCACTGGCTATGGTTCTGTCGATGTCGGGCTTAATGTTGCTTTCAAAAACAGTTCAAAACGTTTGGAAATTTCTGTTAACTATGGAGATATGTCTTCACGTTATTCAATCTCAGCTGGAATGAAACTGGCGATAACAAAAGCAAAATTAAAAATCGGAATTTTAAAATATAATGATTCTGAAGTTGCTAATAATATCGTAAACCTTATGAAAACTGAACTCCTTGCTCTTGGTGTTTCAAATGAAAATGCTACAATAATTGAGAAAAATGCTAATGGCAATCCAAATCTACTGCCAACTTTAATAAATGAATTGTTAAATGAAAAAATTGATATTTTAGTGCCAGTATCAACTCCGGCTTCGCAGGCAGCAGTATTAAATACACCGGAAACTATACCAATCGTCTTTACTTATGTTACTGACCCTGAATCTGCAGGTATTTTAAACAAAAGGAACGGAGTTACCGGATGCTCAGATGCCACAAATTTCACTGATTATTTTAGATTTGTTAAAAGATTATTACCGGATTTAGAAATTGCAGGGCATATTTATAATGATAAAGAATCTAATGCTTCTTTTGCAAAGCAGCAATTGGCAACACTTGCTCCATTTTACAACTTAACATTAAAATCTGAAACAGCGAACTCTACTGACCAAATTGCAACTGCCTTTCAAAATATCAAAAACCAATCCATTAACACTATCCTAATTGCTGCTGATAATACAATGAGCAAAGGAATTACGAACCTCGCTGCCCTATCTATTGAAAATAATATGGTTTTAATTGGTGATTCCAATGAACATTCCCAAGGTGGTGCATTAGCTTCAATTTCTGTTGATTATGAAAAACTTTCAAAAAGCACCGGAGATTTGATTTATTATGTTTTACTTGGAAAAAATCCAGACAACGAAGAAATTAGAAAATTTAGTACTGATGTAATTTCTGTTAATAAAACTACTGCTAATAAAATTGCTTATACAATACCGACAGAAATAATGAATGAAGCTAAGTATATATATGAGAAATAAAGATTAAATGCTTATCAATCCTTGCCAAGTCGGACTTGGAAAGAAGGTTTTACACCTAAAGTTATACGAACAGCTTGTTGCACGAATGATTGGAGAAATAAAGATGTCCCACATCTTCGAGATGTAGGACATCTGCCTTCTTTTTACTCTTTCCCAAATTCAGAGCTCCTGTTGCCTCGTAGTTTGTTGTTTCGCACTTTTTATTATAAGAAGTTAAATTTAAATGTAAATATTTCCAATAGGTCATTCGTCATTCGTTATTAGTCATTGGTAGTTACATACTAATGACCAATGACTAATGACAAATAACTACTAAAATATTTTTCCAAGTGCGAAATCAATCTTTACGAACATAATCTCATAACTCCCTTATTTTCTATATTGAATCAGGAGTTTTTAATTCAAACTTACTCAACTTTCCTAGTTAATAAAATGAAGTAAATATAGAGTAGTAGTGCATTATAAATAAGAAAATATGTTTTTA